>LCFC01000047.1 GCA_000998805.1 Parcubacteria group bacterium GW2011_GWA2_43_11 | reverse complement strand
AAGCACGTCGTACTGTCGGTATTTTTCCTTTACATTTTGAATAGTATTTTGTTGGATAGCACTCACAATATCAGTACCAAACCGTTCAGAGGTGGTATAGAATATTTTTTTTGAATTATTGTGGTGTTTGAGGTTATTACCTATAGCTTGAATAAGGTGGGTTTTTCCACAACCAGTGTTTCCATAAATAAAAAGTGGGTTGTAGGTGATTCCTGGTTCTTTAATCACTGCTTGCGAAGCAGCAAATGCAAGTTCATTAAAAGGACCTACGACATAAGTGTCAAAAGTGTATCGTGGGTTAAGGTTATCTGCTCTATTTATGTAATGCTCAGCAAGTGGTAATTCGCTTGAAGGAGGACAGGTGCGGCCTGATTTCCTCTCGGTTTTGGGCTTTTTCTTCTCTTCTCGTGCGATAATATACTCAACACCACGTGTGTTTGGTGAAATGCCACGGAGTGCACGAAGAATGGTCTTGTGGTGTTTATCAGCCAACCAGTCTTTATAAAATTGACTAGGAACACCAATGTAAACTATACCATCCTCAATTTTGATGACATGTGTTCCCTTAAACCATGTACTAAAGTTTGCTCGCGATACAGAAAGTTCAATATCTACTAGTGCGTTTTCCCATACTTTCTTGGTATCAACAAACTGAGTCATTGAAATCAATTATAGCGACTCTGAAAAACAATACTAGTTCACAAATGTGAAGTTTGTGTGTGTTTATGTGGATAGTGTGGGGATAAGTATCGAGCCCAGAGTAATTAGTAGTGAGCCGAGAGAAAAAAGTAATGAGTAATTAGTAGTGAGCCTAGAGCCGAAGAGTTACAAATATAATTCATTAGCTCGACTACTTGGTTTTATTAATAGCACAAGTGTTTTCAACTTTTTACCCCGCTTCAGCGAGGTAAGGTCACTGCTCTCGGCTTAATACTAATTACTTACTTCTCTATCAAGGTACTAGGTACCTTGATATAATGTGGCTTAAAATATAACTATTTTACAGGCCTAAAACTTGCTTTTTTATAAATCTATGATATAATATACTAAGGTATAAAGATGTTTGACAAAAACATAAGCAACTAAAAATTCAGGATAAGGAGAGAGAAATGGCTACAGGATATTTCTTGCTGTACTGGTCTTTGTTTATTGTGGTGGGTGTTTATCTTTCAGCTATGGTTATTGCTTTTGTTACAGCACTCATTGTTGTGATAAACACTGGCAAGTGGGAAGTAAACACTTCGGACCCGATGTTAAAAACAAAAGGAATCTTGAGGAAGGTTGAACCTTTTGAAATCCTTGCGATTACAAGGGGTGGAAAACCAGCTTTTCCTATTGTTGACAAAAATGAGCAACGACTCACTTTCGAAGGTTTGAAAGGAGACGGTAGTGGTATTAGTTCCGAAAAACCAGGGCAATGGAAAGTTGTTAAACTTCCTGATGGGGACGAGTATCCAGAGATTATTCAAAGTGTATGGGGTGCTTTTAGCCCCCTGTATGTCTTTAGGACGATTGTCTACTCGTTTACCCAAAGGCATGTCGTGCGAGTCCTCTTCCCTTTCTTTATTGCCGGTTTTTACGAACTGTACGCTCCCCATATTATGAAGTTTGTGAGGGCGCGTGCGGAAAAACTAAACGAGAAAGAGAAAGAAGAAAGGATTGAAAAGGGTTCCATGATTGTCCTTGATCAGGTGTTTGAGTCAACTATGCAAATAGTGCAAGACAGCACTATAAAATCATTTCTTGGAAAGATTGGTCGGCGCAGATACAGAGTGCTGTTAACAATGCGACAGCAAGGGTGTTTCGTGGTGGCAACCTAGACTCAGTCTACGCAACAAAGAGCGGTGGTGATAATACGCTCCAGGAAGAAATAGAAAAGCAGCTCAATGAAACAGGTATGGTTGTTAAAGACGCCACCTTAATGGAAAGACTCGGTTTTGAGTATTGCGGTATAACGTTAAACGACCTTATACCCGCAGACACTGAGACTAAGGCTGCTATAGAGAGAATTATGTCTATCGCAGCCGAAGGAAGGAAAACCGCAGAAGCTGCTGGGGTAATGCTTGAAAAGCAGATTGCCCAATTGAATAGTGCAAATCCGGAAACGAGAAACACACTAGCTTCTCTCACTGCTGCGCAAAAATCTGGCGGAAAAGTTGACTGGATTATTAATTCCGGCGGTTCCAGTGCCCAAAACGATGATAAAATCCTTGCTTTCTTGAGAAGGATTGATAATTCAAGTAAACAAAAAGGAGGGGGTAATGCAAAGTAAATACTCCGTCAATTTAAAAGACTTGTTGGAAAAAACTAAGAAGTTGATTGAAAAAGCTAAAAAGGTGTATACGAAAGTCAAAAGCTTTCAATCAAAAAAAGCCTTCAAGACCTTGTTTGGTAAATACAGGGTCAAGATTGTTCTAACAACCCTCTTTGTTGCGGTAGGTGTGCTTATCTTTCTACCTAAACCAAGCTCCCCTGTTGTGACACTCGAAGTGTGGTGGACTGAGACATGGTTTCTGACTGTTGCTGGGATTATCAGCGCGATTCTTTTGGTCTGGTTAGTGGTTACTTTTTATAAGAAACTTCTAACCAAAAAACCTGAGAAGGAAGCCGAAAAACCAGTAGGTGCCAGAGCTGCAACTCAACCAGTTGTTGCTGTAGTGTACAAAAAAAACAGCAATGTTTTTTGGATCACTGTTTTACTGGCGGGTATTCTTGCTCTGGTTTGGTTCTATGTTTTACCGAGCCACCCTGAAGTGGTGTCTCCAAAAACATTGGAGAGCTTGAAGAATCAACAGCTGTTGTGATAGCACTCTGGATTCATCCGGAAGTACTGAAGACTGTCGTCAGTCTGTTCGGGGCAAGCTCGAACACAAAACACGCTTGGGGTTTAGGTGGTTTGGATTTTTCTGAATGCCTAGCAGTTGTATTGCTTATTCTCGCAGTTCTTTCAGGGAAGCTTATTGATGCTATAGTTGGAGTGTTATTAATGCTTATTCTCTGGAACTGCTTTTAGTCCTTTTACCCACCCTGCACGCTTTTGTGCAGGGTGGTTTTGCTTTTATACAATCTGTGGTATAGTGCCACACACAAACAAAGTAACACTATGCCAAAACGAACATATCAACCAAAAAACAAGAAACGAATGACCACTCACGGCTTTCTAGTGCGCATGCGCACCCCGGGCGGTAAGCGTGTTATTAAACGCCGACGCGCAAAGGGTCGCTCAAAGCTTGCAGTAAAACTTTAGACAACAGACCGCTCTTTTGCGGTTTTGTTTACTTTAGGACTTACGCAAACGGCGCATTTCATCGTTGCCCGTCACAAAATATCTCTCGTAGTATTGCCCATACAACTCGTTCTATTTTGCTTGGGCGCCTCGAACTGCATCCGTTTGTGTAAGTCCTATACTTATATAATGCTTAAAAAGAAACAACGTCTATCAAGAGCTGAGTTCACAAACCTCCTTAAACAAGGGAGACGTCTTCATTCTCCCTACTTTTCCCTGCTCTACATGTCTGCCGCAGAAACAAAATGTGGTCTTGTGGTAGGAAAAAAAATAGCGAAAAAGGCTACAATGAGGAATAAGGTGCGTCGGCAAATATATGCTATTTTTGGTGAAAACCTTGCATCACTCGGCAAAATTTATTGCGTTCTCTTAACTCGACCAAACATCACCTCTCTTTCCTATCTTGAGCTTAAAACAGAGATAGAAAAAGCCATAAAAACAATAAAATAAATAGGACTTACACAAACGGATGTACCACAAGGGCATTCCCATTTTTATAGTCGCCGTGCTCCTTAAAAATTAGGTTGCACTTCATCGGCGCGCAAACAAAATACTACGAGGCGTATAGGTAGTACGGTGACTTTCTAGAACCCACCGAGTATCGTGTACCTATGTCATACAAATGACAGTTATTAGGTAACAGGTACACATATGAAAACAAATCATATTGGTATTGATCTTCACAAGCGTACCCAAACATGGGTTGCGCTCTCTGAAGATGGACAGAGTAAATTATTCACAAGGACGTTCCCGGTAACGCCGGAAGGGGTGCGTGCGGGTGTTTGTCTTGCACAGTCAATCGGAAGCGAAAAACTTGTTGTCGCTATCGAACCGGTGTGTGGTTGGATGTGGGTCGTCGCACTCCTGCGTGAAGCAGGGTTTGAGGTGCACATTAGTAATCCTCGAAAGGTTAAAGCGATTGCGGACTCACTCCAAAAGACTGACGAGAACGACGCACACACACTCGCGCTTCTCTCTCGGACAGGACTCATGTATGAGAGTATTGAGGTGTCACCCGAAATGCAGAAACTCCGTTCTCTTGTACGAGAACGGAGTTTCTTTATTCGTACCCGAGCCAGCATGAAGTGCCGGTTCGAAGGCGTGGTCACTCGCAGTGGGCGCCATTTGATACCAGGTTCCTTAACAACACAGAAAGGAACTGAACGTATCATAGCAAGTGGCGAACAGGAATGGAAACGGTCACTTGAGAGTATTGCTGATATGAGTACATACATCAAGGAACTCGACGCAGAAGTCGCGCGCCATGCTAAGGCACCTGTCCCCACGCTCCTCATGAGTATTCCCGGCGTGGGTCCAGTGACCGCGGTTTCCATCTGGGCGGAGGTGGGTGACTTTTCGCGCTTTTCTTCAGCAGATAAACTCTGCGCGTTCGCGGGACTCGTCCCGACCGAACGTTCTTCAGGAGGGGTGCAACGACTTGGACACATCACTCGTGCCGGTTCCACCATCCTACGCTATATCCTCGTTGAAGCCGCAATGCGGATACGGGACACTGGGAAGAGTACGGTCTTGTGCGCATTCTACAAAACAGTGAAAGAGAAGCGAGGTGCCATGCGAGCACGCGTTGCCCTCGCGCGAAAGATGCTGTCAGTGAGTTGGTATTTGGTGAAGCACGGAGAACGATACGCGCAACGGTTTCCTAATCAATCAAAAGTATGACCATTCTCTTTTCCGCGCGCGTACTATTGCGTGGTGATCTCGTGATACTCCTCTAGTGTTTTGACACTGTTACGGCGACTGAGACACCCGATACACGTTTGACGTCATGCCCTTTGAGGGCGAATAGTTGAGTGGGTTTACAACACTTTCTTAAGCAAGTGTGTCTGTAGTATGCGCGCAGAGAAGAGAATGTGTTCCATACAAAAAGAGGATGACTCAAATACCGCGGATGTGTGTAGTTGTCCACAATGAGAGAGGGTTCTATAGTTGAGTA
>LCFC01000046.1 GCA_000998805.1 Parcubacteria group bacterium GW2011_GWA2_43_11 | reverse complement strand
TACCTACACCTACGACAACAATGGAAACCAAACTTCTGGAGGAGGACTTACAAATACGTGGGACTATCAAAACAGGATTACACAAACAGTGAACAACGGAACAACTACATACTACACTTACGACCACACTGGTGCTCGTGTAGAAAAGGGAAATGGGATAGCAACAACCACGTATGTGAGCAAGCTCTACGATGTTGAGGGTGCAAAAATAAACAAACACATCTATTCGGGAGATACTTTGGTGGCAACGATAGAAACAGATGGTGCAAGTACGACGACAAACTACATTCACGCTGATCATCTTGGTGGCACGAATGTCGTTACAGACGAAGAAGGAGGCATGGTGCAGGTGCTTGATTACTATCCGTACGGAAGTATTAGAATAGATGATAAAACAACAGAGTTCACTGAACGTAGTAAGTTCACTGGGCATGAACTAGATGAAGATACTGGGTTGTACTATATGAAGGCTCGGTACCAGAATCCAGAGGTTGGGAGGTTTGTGTCACAAGACCCCGCCTTTCTGTCACTTGGTACTCCAGGGTTTGAACAGAAGTACAACAGAACACTTGAGCAGCACTTGAAGAATCCACAGTATCTTAACAGTTACAGCTATGCTGTGAACAATCCGCTCAGAATGACTGATGAGAGTGGAGAGTTGCCACCACTTCTTATTGCCATGGCTGTAGGTGCTCTTTCAGGTTTGGTAAGCCAGTATGTTGTCGATGTAACTGATAACCTTGCAGACGGAAAAGTTATGGGAGAGGCTCTAACGCCAAGCTCTCCTGGATTCAATTATGCGGTGTCAGGTGGCGCGGGAGCTGCGACCCTGGGAATGGGGTCTAAGTTTGGTGCGGGTTACGGAGCACTTACAGCATTCTATGCTGCACTTACCCAGCAGGCCGTAATGGGTGAAGACCAAGATGTTGTCGATGCTTCATTCAGTGCAGTGTCTAGCTTGTTTGGATCAACAGCGACACACAAAATTGGTCAAGTACCCGCAGACTGGTCACTTGGTCGAGCGATGGCGTCTGAGGAGTTTATTTCGCTGACTGGATATGCTGGCCTGCGGTTAGGGAGTAATCTTGATAAAACCGCAAGACAAACAACGAGATGCTCTAACTGCATCAGTATAAACAACACCGTCAATCAATCAAATGACAGTGGTACACAACAAGAGTCTACATATAATCAGTACGCACAGCGAAGAGGGCTTAAGAATTAATTAGTAACACACAATCTTACAGAATTAGTATATGAATACAAAACAAATTATTGGTGCAGGAATGCTATTTGCAGTTGTTTTTGGTAGAGGTTGGCGATCAATGTCGCACTGGAATAGTATCGAATACATTATCCTTAACTTAGTGCTAATTGCCTTGGTGGTTGGAGGGTGTTTTTTCCTCTACAAAGGTTCAATTGAAAAGAAAAGTGACTAATCAGTAGAAAGTCTAGTAACGATTGCATCATTTGTTAATAAGTACATGACACGACAAGGTAAAGACAAGAATAACCCACTGGACTTGATGTGGTGTGCTTTTTATTGTTCGAAGATGTCGCAGGTAGAAAAGGGGAATGGAGTTGCGACGACTACGTATGTAAGCAAATACTATGATGTTGCGAGCGACGGAACAATCTCAAAGCACATCTATGAAGGAGATATCCTCGTAGTGACGATAGAAACAGACGGTGCGAGTACTACAACAAACTACATCCACACCGACCATCTTGGAGGCACGAGCGTGGTTACAGACGAAGAAGGAGGTGTGGTGCAGGTGTTTGATTACTATCCGTTTGGTGGAGTGCGTACTGATGAGCAGTATGCAGGGTTAGATGAGGGAAGGAAGTATATAGGGGAGACGTATGATGAAGAGACTGAGTTGTCGTACTTGAATATATAAGCATCACATCAAGAACACCTCATAGAAATAAACAGCTTTGTAGAAGCATAAAACGCGCCATTTCTGACGCGTCTCGTGCTAGCACTAACTGGCGGAGGGGGTGGGATTCGAACCCACGGTCCTTTTACAGACTCCTGTTTTCAAGACAGGCGCGATCGACCTCTCTGCCACCCCTCCTTGTATTATCTTGTTCCGCAAGATAATCAGGCGAACAAATGTATCGCATTTGTTTTAGCCTTGTCTCTTTCACGTGAATGAAAGTACAGTACTTATACCACATTCACAACCCAAAACCAAAAGGGAGTGTTATTCCTCCACCGCAACTTTATCGCTCTGTTTTGCTATTAAGAAAATGTAAATAATTTCAAGAATACCAACTGCGCTGATAACAAGCATAGCTAGAAACCACCAAATATCTCCACGACGTGCAGCAAGCCAGAGTGCCCACGCTTTCCATGGTAGTGTCCAGAGAATTATCGCCATGAGTGTATAGGGGTTCATTGCTAGTAGTGTTTCCATGAAATAAATACTACCACTCACAACTGTTAGATGCTATGCTCCGTTTCTCTGGCACAGTTGGCAGAAGAGGAAAATGTAGAACGTTTTGTGGTGGGTGAGTCTGATAACCCAATAGGGGGAGAAAACACCATCATGCGAAGAATCATCATCTTTAGTAAAGCGCTAGAAGTGCGTACGAGTTTGCCGGTAGATCAGATAAGTGAAGCGTACTCAACTGCAGAAGCCAGACGAGCACTTGAATCAAAAGTAAAGACACGCAAAGACACCAAGGTGCCTGTTGATGCGGCAGCGGCGGCTATTATATTACAGACCTACCTAGATGATAAACGCTTGTAGGATCCACGCAAACAGTAGATTTTTTCGTTGCACTACACAAAATACTGCTCATCGTACTACCTATACGCCTCACAGTATTTTGTTTGCGCGCCTCCTCCTTCGCTTCTCAAGGAGCTACGGCAGGACAAGTCGAACTCTATCCGTTTGTGCAGGTCCTATATAATTCCTATACAATATTGTATTGTTCTTATAACTAACCGAAAAAACGTATGGTATCTATAGACGATTTCAAAAAAATAGAAATGAAGATAGGTAAAATTGTATCTGTTGAACGCGTGCCAGATACTGACAAACTTCTTAAACTCAGTGTTGACTTTGGACTACGTACGCCTGAGTTACAACCCACAGTGTCTGATGGTTCGCTCAAGGAAGAAGGACTACAACCTTCTGTTTCCGAAACAGAAGGTTCGCCCGAGCGTGATGTTCGGCAAGTTATTTCTGGTATTGCGGGATTCTTTGAAGACCCTCAAGTGCTCGTGAACATATCATGCCCTTTTGTAACCAACCTTGAACCTCGCAAGATATGCGGACTCGTAAGTGAAGCCATGATTGTAGCGGCACATTCAAAGGAGGGTGTTTTCTCTGTCCTCGAACCAACCCAAGGAGAGATTTCACTTGGGACAAAACTGAACTAAAGAGTTGAACGTAAAAAGTTTAAAGTTGAAAGTTAACTAGCCCGCTTACGCAGGCTAGTGTGTTCACTGAAGGGAACATGTTTTTAACTTTAACCTCGTAAGGTTTTCGGTTTTGAACATTTAACTTTCAACTTTTTAACATTTAACTTGCTTGCTGTGAACTACAGACGAGTTTCCAACTCCTGTTGCGTGTATACTTAATTTGATACAGGTATATATGAGTACACGTTCTCTTTATAACAGTTCGGGCACATTTGCACGTGCGTTTCCAGCGCCGGAGTATCTTACTATGCCCGCGGTTGGTATTGATATTTCCGACTATGCAATCAAACATGTAGCTCTTGGCAGGAGAAAGGGAGGTATTGAGCTACAAACATATGGTAAAGTTGACCTACCTCTGGATGCGATAGAACGAGGAGAGATTAAAGACCCTGAAACTATTGTAAAGCTACTCGCCAGAATAAAAGAAGATAGTCATATGGAGTTTGCCCATCTCGCGCTTCCTGAAGAGCATGCGTATCTTTTTCAAATGACCGTTCCTCAAGGAAGTAAGGAAGAGATTGAACAAAAGTTGGAATTTCATCTGAAGGAAAATGTTCCTATTGGAGCTGATGAGGCACTATTTGATTATGGAATCATACAAGAAAAAGATGAAAACATTGAACTCAATGTGTCTGTCTACCCTGCGAATATTGCAATGCAGTATGTGAATGTCGTCGAGGAGGCGGGCTATATCCCTATCTCCATAGAGATAGAAGGGCAAGCTACCGCGCGCGCCCTTATAGGAATACACGACACTGCTCCTATGCTTATTATTGATATCGGGCGTAATGATGCGAGTCTTTCTATATCTACAGGTGGTGTAGTCACGTTTACTGCAAATCTAGAAACAGGAGGGGATTACTTCACGCGTGCTATAGCTCGCAGTCTTGACGTCTCTTTCCAAGAAGCGGAAAATCTTAAACGGAAACATGGCTTTCGTGATACCGAAGAGGACAAGTTGGTATTTGACGGACTATTTCCTGTCGTTGAGAAATTTGGCGAATCTATCCGTAAGCATGTGATGTATTGGCAAATGCATATGAATAAAACGACGTCAGAGAAAGAAGAAATTTCGCAAGTGGTACTCGTTGGCGGCAATGCAAACGTCAGTGGTCTGGCAGAGTACCTTGAGACCACACTCGATGTGTCTGTCGAGATAGGAAACGTATGGAAAAATGTTTTTTCTTTTGAAGAGTATGTGCCCGCTATACCGCGGGGCAGTTCGCTCGAGTACACGACTGCTATAGGACTTGCCTTGCGCAGTCTTACACGAAGTTGTTAGAGGTAGTACATATGTTTATGTTGCAAAATTTACTTCCAAAAGAACAGAAAAAAGTGCTTGAACAAGAGTACTATGTTCGCCTCGCAACAGTGGTAGCGCTCACCCTTGCTGGAGCGGTGATAATAGGTTGTGTAGCACTTGTGCCTGCATACATGCAGGTTGCGGGAGAAATGCGCCTAAGTGAAGAGACTTATGAACTACACCAGAAAGATGTGGAAGACAATAATTCATTAGTGGAAGAAGTGTCACAAAGTTTATCGATGCTGACCTTTCTTGAGGAGAAGTACTCGCAAGAAAAACTCACAACCTTACTTGATGAGATTTTTAAGGAGAGACCTTCAGGAATAACTATTACGGGTTTTTCCTACAAAAGATATGATTCTGTGCTCGCACTTCAAGGAATAGCTTCGACGAGAGACTTAGTGGTCCCATTTGCACGTGCGCTAGAAGCAAATCAATATTTTGAAAAGGCTCCTGTACCTATCTCCAATCTCGCCAAAAACACAAACTTGGACTTTAGTCTTTCAATTGTCCTTGCGGAGCAGGTAAAAAAACAATGAAGCATATTACCAAATCACAAAAAATAGCTTTTGTTGCATTGAGTATCTTGCTTGTCGTTTGTGTGGGGTACGTGTTTTTGTTTAGACATATAGCTTCTTTGCAGTATAAACTTGCTGAAATTACTACAGAACTGTCTGTTATCGGTATGCTTGAAGCACATAAGCTTGAAACAGAAGCCTTGCTCAACAAGACCAAAGCTGGACGTGAAGAAATTGCTTCCTACTTCATCTCTGAAGAAGACCCAACCCCGTTTCTTGAGCTTGTGGAAACACTTGGGAAGGATGCGGGGGCCACTTTAGAGGTAGAAGCTATTTCTGTGGATACAGTGAATGCTGATGGGGGCGTGAGTGTTGGAGATAATATGAAAGTTGTCCTTCTTGTTGAAGGTTCTTGGAAGTCGTTGTATCACCTCATGTCGCTCTTGGAGCACATGCCGTACATAGCAACGATATCGAGCGCGACGTTTACAGTGAATGAAGAGCATGTGGGTACATGGAAGGGACAGATTGAGCTACTCTGTAGTGCTCGGTAATATTTACTTGTATGAAAGAATCGTATCAAAAATTTATTGAACGCAT
>LCFC01000045.1 GCA_000998805.1 Parcubacteria group bacterium GW2011_GWA2_43_11 | reverse complement strand
ACCCTTCTTCTCCAGTGCCTCTTTCAAGGAAACAGAAAGATATGAAGGTCCGCCGGACTCTGGGGGCACAAGTGGGGTGACAATAAGTATGGACATCCTCAATACTATGCTGAAAAAGTGTTAAAAACACAAGCATACAGGAAAAGAGTTGAAAGTTATAAAGTTGAATGTTAAAAGCAGCGATTTAAAAGTTGAAAGACAGAAATGAGTTAAATAAGTTCCTAGTTCGAAAGAAAGACGAAAAAACGTGGATTCCCCAGCACTTTCTGGACGAAAGAAAGTGCTGGGGCGCAATGACGAAAAACTAGGGTTCGTCACAACTTTTAACATTTAACTTTTAACTCGTTATCTATCATAAATACTATTACTAACTAAAATATAACTTTATGGTACAGTTCTGTCATGCATATAGTCATTGCCACTCCCTTATTCCCGCCAGAGCTTGGCGTACCCGCCGAATATGTCTTTACGTTGGCGCAAGAATTAAAGAACAGTCACAAAGTGACTATCGTCACCTACGCCAATCACGTTGAAGAAATCGAAGGCGTCCGCATCGTTAGTGTGTCGAAGAGTCACGCACTCCCTTTACGACTATTCCTCTATACTCGGGAACTCATTCGCCTAAGTCGCAACGCCAATGCCCTCTATGTTCAACGAGCGGTAGCCTCAGGACTACCAGCTATCATTGCGAGTTGGATTACTCGTATGCCTGTAGTCGTGAACTACCTTGAAGATGAAGCATGGGAACGCATACAACACGCTTCATTTGAACCAGAGCACCAAGGTACGTTCCGTAAACATAGAAATATTCCTGGAGCGGTCTGGGGCATATGGAACGTACAGCACTTTGTTCTACGCCATGCCAAGCGCGTACTTGTACCTTCTACATTCATTGCACAAGAACTTGTCAGTAAATACGGTCTACATGAGAAAAACGTCCACGTACTCTTTAGTGCTCCCAAGAAACAACTCCACGTACCTTTTACACCCAAACCTGTGCCACACAGAATATTTATGAATACTCGACTAGTCCCGTGGAGTGATGTTGCTACCGCTATGCGTGCTTCCGTACTCCTCGCACATACCTATCCCGATGTCGAGCTTTTCATAGCAGGTGATGGGCCTCTGCGATATGAGCTTGAACAGAGTGAACACATGCGTGAAGCACGTACACACAGCACATTTCTAGGAAGAGTTTCAAAAGCTGAAGAGCAGTATTATCTCAAAAGTTCCGAGGTCTATCTCTCGACAGCTACCTATGCAGAAAATCCTGACATACTCTTCGGTGCATTCCGAGAAGGTATACCTGTGGTTGCAACAAACGTCCCTGGGCTTCGTGAAGGCTTTGAACATGAAAAAAGTGGATTAGCTATACCTCCTGCTAATGCTACAACCTGTGCAGAAGGAATAGAACGAATCTTTTCTGACCCACGCCTACGGAAACAGCTCGTTACTGGTGCAAAAGAAATATTGCGTACAAAATTTTCTTGGGAAACTCACACAAAGCACCTACTTGAGTTTTTTCAAAACAAAATATGACAACGTTAGGGAAAAAAGAACAATGGGAAATATACTGTACACAACAGCTTGCTGTAGTAACTCCACTACTTATTAATGAGGGCTTTGTACTTGAGAGTGAACAACCGCATCTGCAAGGTGAGCGCTACGTACTCTCGGGACCGAAGCTCGTGCTCTATGGAGCGAGGAGAAGTGATGGTATGCGAGTCGTTATCAAAATAACCGACAACTCAAAAATTGCCAAAGACCTTGAGCATGAACGCACAGTTCAAGAAGTATTGCGCACAATAGATTTCGCCTACCATACCTTCCACACACCACACGAAATTCTTTTTGGTCACCACGAAGCACATATGTTTTATATTACCGAGTACATTTCTCAAGAAAAAACTTTTCTTGAGCACACGCTAGAAGAACAATTTTTTCTTGCA
The DNA here is from genome assembly GCA_000998805.1 of Parcubacteria group bacterium GW2011_GWA2_43_11. GTDB lineage: Bacteria > Patescibacteriota > Minisyncoccia > Phycocordibacterales > UBA12088 > UBA12088. Next base: position 4,012 of record LCFC01000045.1, on the reverse strand, counting down.
CTCAAAGCTCTAGAAGCTCAGGAGGGATCTCATGCTACCACTCATAAACACCTTCAAACTATTCAAAAAACGTTTGAGGTTTACGACACAACTCGCTACATCCAAACTCTCACCCAGTATCGAGATGAGGTTTTCAAACTTCTGCCACACCACACAAAGAGTCATGAAGCACTCACGAAAGCTCTGCATACGCTAGAGGAAAACAGTAACCTGCTCAACACCTACTCACATTTTCTTACGCATTGGGACTTTGTCCCGCACAACATACGTATACACGATCGTGATATATACCTCTTGGACCACAGTGCTATTCGTTTTGGAAACAAGTACGAAGGCTGGGCACGGTTTATGAATTTTATGACACTCTACCACCCAGAACTTGAGCATGCACTCGACACATACGTACGTGAGAACAGATCCGAACATGAATACACTACACTTACCCTAATGCGTTTATATCGCCTCAGCGAACTCGTATGGTTCTACGCTTCGAAGCGTGCTCAAACAGAGGGTGACCTCCGCACCCTTACCGATGCTCGTATCAACCTGTGGTGCAAAGCTATTGAAGCACAGCTGAATGGTACAAAACTAAGTACCAGACTCATCAACACGTACAAAAAAACCCGTAACGACTTACGTGACGAGGGAGAGAAGAAGCGACAGCAGATGTTGCATTAACGAGTTGAAAGTTTAAGAATCAGTTCCTAGTTCATAGTTCGAAAGAAAGACGAAAACATGGATTGCCACGCCGCGGGCATACCTAGTTGAATGTTGAAAGTTATAAAGTTGAAAGTAGTATAAAAGAAAAAACGTGGATCGCTTCGTTGCGACTCCCCGCTTTCACTTCATTACTGCGGGACAGGCGCGATGACAATCCAAAAGGTTAATTGAAATTGGTCAACTACAGGACTTACGTAAACGGATGCAGTTCTAGGAAAACGAACAAAATGTTGCGAGCTGTACACGTCGTACTGTGAGCAACATTTTGTGAAGTTTGACAACGCAAATGCAACCTAATTTTTAAGGAGCAAGGCGACTATAAAAATGGGAATGCCCTTGTGGTACGCCGTTTCCGTAAGTCCTATGATTACTCAAGTGTGCGCATACGTCCTACAAGCTTTTCATATTCGTCGACAAGAGGATGACTCCACGTCTCTTTAAACATAGCTAAACATAATTCTTCAAACCACACTTTTTCTTTTTTCCCTTTGTTAAATTTCTCCCAGAGAGCAGGTCCATACTCTTCATAGTTTGTCTTCTGTAACTCCCTCTACTATTTCAAGCACATGATTTCCAAACTGTGCGCGAATCGTTTCCTTAGCAACGCCGGTGTCCTCAAGCACATCATGCAAGAGTGCAGCAATAATCACATCATCCTCAAAACCTTTTCGAGTCAGCATGTGCGCGCACATGAGTGGGTGTACGACGTACGGTGAACCATCACTTTTACGTGTTTGGGTTTTATGCGCCTCACATGCAAAACGCATCGCTTCTTCAATACGTGTCGGAGCGTTACTCATGAGCGGTTAAGCGTGAAAAAACTTTTGTTTGCATATCTTTTGCTATTGCCTCCCACCTGAACTTCCGTGAGACCATATCGTACGCAGTAGTGACCACCTTTTGCGTTCGGTCAGGATGTTCAATAATGTCCATTACCGCATTTGCTATTTGCTCAGGGTTATCTTTGTCTACAGCCCAGCCAGTTGTCGGCACATCGGGATTTCTCTTCGCATCAAAAATGAAGTCAGCAAGCCCTCCCTCCTGGGTAGCTATGACGGGTAACTTCGCAGCCATACTTGAGATGAGTGCATTGCCCAACCCTTCTGACCGGCTTGGACGTACGGAAATGTCACTAATATATCTATACTTGGGTACTTCAGTCCTATCTACCTGCCCTATGAAGTACACTCGCTTTTCTAGTGTAAGTTTTTTAACAAGTTTTCTTAACATGTTTTCTTCAGAACCTCCTCCTACAATTAAAAACTTAATATGTTCTGGCATAAGTGGCAGTGCACGAATAACATCATCGACAGCGTTCTTGTACTCGAGACGCGAGGCAGTCATAAGAATTATCTCACCTTCTTTCTTACCTGCCTTACCTGTTAAAGCTTGTATTTCCCCTTGATCAAATTCTGCCTTAAAATCTGCAGGGTTACCACCATTGTAAATAATTTCTACAGGCACACTGCTTCCCCGTTTTACTGGCCACTCGGCGAGGTATTTTGAAATTGCCTGAATTACTGTCGCGTGACGAAAACCATAATCAAGAATGGGTGTGAATGGGCGTATAAACCATCGTTCAAAGACTCGGCTGTATGGGTCACCATCTTGAAGTGTGACAACATATGGCACACGGATTCCTGCCCACCGTGCAAGCACGGTTGGAAACAGCATGTACGTCATAAGCGCCCACATACCTGTAAATGGTTTTTCTTTATGGATGCGTCTCGCAAGAAGTACCGCAAGCGGAACAAAAAATATTTTTGTAAGGTAGTGTGAGGCCATTCCAACGCGGTGAACGAGCACTTTGCCTATTTTTTCAGTTTCTGGTTGTGTACGGTCAAACCATATGGTAATCATTTCGAATTCATACTCATTTGGGTCAATTCGGTCGGTTATTTCTCGCACTGCAACTTCAGCACCACTCACATGTGTGGGGTAATATGCTAATGAAAAGATTAAAATCCTCCGTTTCATTGACTAGACTATACCACAGCGCTTTATTGTTTGCGTATTCCCAATAAAAAAGCTTATGCTATCATTGATGCAACAACATGAAAGTACTCTACCTATTCAATAGTGTTTTCCACGGAACAGACAAAATAGAAAAAATTAAAAAAGGAGAGTCTAACGATAACTCTTTTTTAGGAATGTTTCGAATACAAAAGTATTATATTGATTCAAATTTTATAGAAATTGAACAGTATGTTCCCAGCTGGTTTGCAACTTTTTTAAGAAAATATATTCTCAATATTTGGTGGATACATCTACCCCTTTTACCACTATTTTTTCGCTTCGATATTGTAGTGAGTTCTACTGCGTATGGATCACTCCTTGTTAAATCTTTACTGCACTTACCTCATCCTAAATGGGTAATGGTGGATTTTAATATTTCTGGAACTATAGGTAACGCAACATCTGTTAGGCAGAAAATTTTCAAATGGGCAGTAGCACATTGTGACGGAATTATTGCTATTTCAGAAGCAGAAGAAAAAACACTTAAAAAGATGTTTCCCCATTTACAAGAGACTATTATATTTTTACATGAAGGCGTTGACTCAGAATATTACAAACCTCCCGTTGAGCCAGTCGAAGAAGAAAACTACATTCTCTCCGTTGGACTTGATCCTAGTCGCGACTTTGGAACTTTAATTGAAGCTACAAAAGATTTAGATATTGAAGTAAAGTTAGCAACTAAGCCCAGTATGGTTAAGCAATTTGAACCACTTCCAGCTAATGTTTCTGCAAAAATGTACACTCGAGGAGAAATGCCTGACTTGTACGCAAAAGCTAAGATTATTGTAAATGGTTTATGTATTAAAGACGGCAGTAATGATTCTATGGGTACCTTTTCTGTTGCTGATGCGATGTCAATGGAAAAAGCAGTTATAGTTACCAAAACCAATTCTTTTCTTTCCTATATCAAGGATGGTGAAACCGGCGTTTTTGTACCAGCATACGATCCTGTTGCAATGCGAATTGCTATTGAACGACTTCTTAAGGATGATGTAAAGAGAAAAGAAATTGGGAAAAAAGCTCGCAAATTTATAGTTCAGTATGTAGATGCTGAAATATTTGCAAAAAACTTAGCAGAATACCTTAAAAAGATACACAACTCCTAACGTGTACATCACCTCACAGTTACGTTTTTTTGAGTACGTAAATAGCTCAGATATTTTTACTTATGCCGGTGCTTGAATTAGCACTCTAATTGCACAACTCACTTCTTCAAAAATATCTCTCGTGGTGAACGAAACTTTAAACGCTTTCTAGGACGATTATTTAATTTGCG
>LCFC01000044.1 GCA_000998805.1 Parcubacteria group bacterium GW2011_GWA2_43_11 | reverse complement strand
CCGCCGTAGAAATCTATTGCTGAAGAAACAACGGTACCGCTTGTAAAGGATGGGTATTCACGTGCAACAATTGCAAGTGGTTCAGTACGCGGATTTGTGTTTGTTATTGAAGTTACCTCCAGCACCTGCTCGGCTGACCACGTGGAACCATTCCAGTAAGAAAAATCGTACTCTGTGGCATCATCGTCATAACTAACAGCAAGTATATTTCCATCTCCAGTACGTGTCGTAAAGACTACCGGTGATTCTCCAAGCGTACTTATGTTTCCCTCTCCTGAAAGAGTAGCGTGATCCCATGTTTGGTAGTGCTCTATGGCAGTCAATGTATCCCCATAGACAAAGACTACGTTACCATCTCGTCCCGATATCGTCTCATATTCGCCACTTGCAACATTGTTTGTACGAACATTTACCGATGCATCAACAACACCGTAGGTGGTCCATACCGAACCATTCCATTCGGCAAAACCAAAGTCCTGGTTTGCGTCAACATAAGAAAGCAATAGATTATCTGTACCAACATCCCGTTTTAATAATGCCTTGTTTAAATCATTACCAATAGCCACTGTTGAAGTCCCTGTCCAGCTTGAGCCATTCCAATTTATTGCAAGGAAGTTATTGTTCGCTCCGTTACCAACCACGACGACACCATTGCCTCCACTCTCTTCATACTCCACCGCCATAGCCTCATAGCCTGCGGCAGCACTGGTTCCTATACGATAACTGTTTCCCCACGACGTGCCGTTCCATACCATCATCTCATAGTCGTACGGAGCCTCGGCAGTGTTTGCTCGTGCAAGGAGGATAATCTCGTTGCTATCTGGATGACTTGCCAACTGTAACCATTCACAGTTGTTCGTAAAAGAAAGATTGATAGTACTTGTAGCACTCCATGAAGAACCATCCCACGTTCTAGACACCGCATCAGTACCACTACAGGAAACCGCTATGAGATTACCTCGAGTCGTCTCATAAGCAACATCAAAACCTCGGTACAAAATGTTACTTGAAATGGGTACTACGGCAGTGTAATTACTCCACGTTTGTGTACTTGCAGAATAGATTTGAGACGAATCACCATTCCAAATACGATACCGCGGGGTCTGCACTAAGCCTTCTGCGTATACCACGAGTGCCTCCCTACTTACCGTAGTAATCTGTAAATCATCTAAACCATTTGACTCAAGACTGGAAAGGGTGTCTGTTTCAAATTGCTCGTCCGTAGTTTGGTGCCATGTCGAAACTGTTATCGAAGTATCTATTGTAAAGCTTCGAGAAGGCGACCACACGCTCCACACATTACCTCCACTTGGATCACGTGCACGTACTCGCCACCAATACGTTGAACCATTTGTAAACGCATCCCCACTCTGTACGCTAAACCGAATCACGTTACCTTGGGTAAAGGGGGAACTGTCAGCTCCATCTTCTGTATTTACAAATCCAGAGTCCACTCCTGAGGTACGGGTGGTAGAAGCAATGTACGTAGGTGTTGCTGACCATTGTAGCTCATACTGCAAATCATCACTCTGCGGATCAATGGAGTAGAACGTAAGTGATGGAGTCGTGGTCCCAGTCTTTTCATTATCAAAGAGCGTCAGGAGCGTTGACTGCTCAACGGCGTATCCCCAGGACAACGTCCAATCATTTAAAACAGGACTCGCTCCCAAATCTGAAAGATTTGCACGAATTCGAATTTCTTCGTACACGCTCGGGTCAAGTCCAAGTAATGAAACCGGGCTCGTGCCATATCCAAGTGCATTACCGGGCAAAGCGGTATCAGGAATGAGTTCCCAAATTCCACCATTGTTATACTCAAGATGGTATATGATTGCACTTCCTGTTTCGACATCACTCCACGCTAAAGAGCCCCATGCATTTCCCGTACTCTTCCAATCAAAGTGAATTGATGGACTTGTCGTTGTACCCGAAGTAAAACTTGTAACGAGTTGCACAGCATTGCTCAAAATAGCTTCGGTGTTTTCGTGTGTGTCTGTATCAAATTGATCATACGTCGTTTGGTACCATGTGGTAAGTGTGAGCGAGGTATTGATAGTTAGACTTGTGGGCGCTGACCACTCTCCCCAATCATTAGAACCCGATGGGTCACTCGCACGCACGCGCCACCAGTAGGTCGTGCCATTTGAAAGTGCTGTAGCGGGAGTAAATCGAACCAATTGGCTACTGGTAAACGGACTTTTATCTGCCGTGGTAATAAGGTTTTTAAATTCACTAAAATGATCAAGACTGTTTCTATCTACCGTGGGGCTTCCAAATGCCACATCATCATCTACCTGTATTTGGTAATGTAAGTCATTTTCTTCTGGATCAGATCCAACGAACTCAAACCATGGTGACGTTGAGGCAAGTGCACTATTGTCGAAAGGTGACTCATTACTAGGCACATTTGGTATACTGTTGGTGATAAGTTGCGGGTATTGAGTGTAAGCATTAAGTTTTGTTCCATCACTCTTAATCATTCTAAAACAGTAACCTGTACCCGCTGAGGCGCCGTTGTTCTCTATAACCCAATCCCATTCTCCCTTATCTCCAACAGGTATCGCATTAGGGTTTAGAACAGAGTCGTTTTCCTCCTCATATGTCTGCCGTTCATCAGAGTCCGACAGAACGGTACTGGGAAGTGTGTATCCATCACCTAAGCTTTCTGAACCAGAAATTGAGACTAAATTACCAATACCATTTTGATACTCTGTAGTAAGCCATGCTTTTGATCGAGCAACTGTTGCAATGCGCACTTCATCCATTGTTCCGTTAAATGCTCCCGTGGTAAGGCTTTGGTGGATACCAAGACGAGGATCATCGGGAGTGAGGACACCCAAAGAAGGAGCACTCGAAGCATATGTACCATCGACATCAATGAAAACGTGGGTACTATACGCACGACCCCATGCAACAAACTGCCAGGTACCATCCGTTCGAACCGCTGAGCCAGAAAGAGCACCCAACCCCGCCCCGCTGTTATCACGATGTTGATGCGCAAAATTTCCACCAATCGCTTTCAAAGAAACGAGTGGGTTACCTCCGACTTGGCGATCCACAAAGTACGTACCAGAGCCATCAGTCGCAGCACCACTTGAGAAGCTTGTCGTTCTAAACCATCCGGAGTACGTATAGTTTGTCAGAGTTGAATTCGCAGAATTAACATACCTGTTACCTCCTGTGAATTGGAGCGCATTTCCAAAGAGACCAGTAACACTATTCCCTGCTACAAATCCACCTCCCGTAGTACCATCATAGCTATTTGCTGTAGCGTCTTTCATTTGGGGTGCAGTACCCACTGGGTTTTCGTGCATGTGTAAAACTGAATCGTACCCATTCGTCCATACATTTTCCGATCCATAGGTTGCTGTTACAGCATAGTCAGAAGCACTACTATTTCCGAAGTAGACATAGTAGGTCGTGTCCACTGTTGAAGATACACCCGAACATCCCCTGCATCACTGTTTACCGCAGACCAAAACGATGTTCCCATATCAGCCAAATCAACAAAAATTGGGAAATCAGTAAGATCTTCATCAACATAGGTTTGATTTACAGTTATTGCAATACGTCCTGACCACGCATCATCGTACCAATCCGAACTTGCTATCGTGTTTTCAAACCCACGCCAAAGGGCGGTTGAACTTCCCGCAGAAGCAACGTCAGTCCACGCAAGATCGGCGGAACAAGTGTTACCTTGTGCATACTGCAAGCGTAGCATATTGCTTGAAGCAGGCAGAATCACGTTTGTATCGGCGATTGACATACGCAAACGAAGTACGTCTGTTGGTTTTGGTGGAAGGTCGGAAGCGGTAATCGGAATATTTTCATTAATATCAATAGCATCAAGAGGCCATGGGTCTGTCGGAGTGTATGCGCCCTCATTTACGTACCAGCGATAATCCGCCTGCGTAAGATACGGAACTCGTTCCCATGAAAGCGACCAGTCGTCAAGTGTTGGTGTTTGTGCGTTGCTTGACGAGAGCGTTGCTTTAATGCAGAGCATGTTATAGGTCGAAGTCGACAGTCCCGAAAGATCAAGAGGACTTGCGCTTGCGTCAAATCCAGTTGCATTACCTGTGAGAGCTGCATCAGGAACAAGCACGTTGCACTGCGCTGTAGTCGTCGCGTAGTACACCTGCATTTTTACATCAGTTCCAACAGGTTCTGTACTGTTCCATATCACTTCACCCCAGGTTGGTTGATTGAGAACAAGATCAAAATCAACTATTGTTGAGGTTATGCTTCCTAGCGAAGCTTGATACTGTTGTGCGGCAAGTGAGATAGGCTCATACCATGGTTCAACAGTACGTGAGGGGTAGTCATCAATCGTTGTCTTGGTAGTCCAACTACTTCCGTCCCATGCACTGAAGTCATACCGAGTATTTGCATTGTCATGAAATACTGCAAGAATTTTTCCTTCACCAGTACGTATTGAGTTCACGGTCCAAGAATCTTCTATGGAGCTAATTGATGAGCCACTGTCTATCAAGTACTGCCATGTACTTCCAGTAAAGTAGTTGTATTCCGCATTTGATGTGTTTGAATACGCGACCATATGATACCCATCTCGTCCTGCAGTCGTCTCATACTGACAAGATATAGGTCTACCATGCGCATCAGCATCAGCAACTCCATTGTCTCCATACTGATCATGCTCACGGTACGCTCCCCACGTATTCGTACTTCCATTCCAAAAGACCGTCCCCAAGTTATTATCTTCATCTATATAACAAAGTGCCATACCGTCTGAACCATCGTCTGATGCTATCTGGCCCCACTCAAAATCATCACCCAAAGCAACGGTACCCCCAGTACTCCATGCAGAACCATCCCATGAGTTATAAACAAAACTGTTACCTGTTCCATTTGAGATAGCGACAACGGCATTTGTACCACTCTCTTCATACCCTACCGCTATACCTTCTCGTGCCGCTTCATCTCCAGCCCCTCCAGCGTACGAACTACCCCAGCTACCCGTGCTCGGGTCATACACCTGCGCTTCGTAGTCGGGATTAACTTGAGCAATGTTTGCTCGTGCAACCACAATAAGTTCATCGGTTGCTGGACTTGCAGCCATAGAGAGCCACTCACAGTTTTGGGTAAACGCCAGATCGATAGTCGACGTCGCAGACCATGCTGTACCATTCCATATCGCATAACTCGGGTCTTGGTTGCCATCGCAGTAGGCAACAACAGCGTTTCCAGATTGCGATTGGTACTGTACATCAAATCCCTTATACTCAGCATTCCCAACAGCAGGGGTCACCTCCCATAAGTTTCCCCACGTACCCGTCGTACCATTGTATATTTGCACGTTGACATCTCCACCGGTATCTTGTGTTGCTAAAATATACTCATTGCGTGATGGTGCAGAACGAAGTGTCGTCCAGCTTATTTGTCCGCCAACACTAGTCGCTGAAGAAGATGCGGACCACGCTGTCCCGTTCCATATGCGATAGTGCGGAGCAGTGTTGGTGTTTGACCCGTATGCCACCATCGCACCGACGGGAGGCGTCGTCGCAAGGCGAACCTTATTTGCACCGTATGTCTCAACTCCCGTAAGTGTCCCGTGGTCAAACTGTGAATCCTCAGTCTGTATCCAGCCCTTAGGATCAGTGTCTTCAACATAGGTAAAACTATATGTATCACTCCACTCTCCATATATACCAGAGCCACTATCTTTTGCTCGCACACGCCAATAGTAGGTGCTACCTGTCGTAAGTGTGCTTTGCATGGTAAAGCGAATACGATTTCCCTCCGTAAATGGTGAAGTGTCACCTCCACTCACGATGTTGGTAAAACAGTTTGGAGAACATCCTGCTTCATCGTCTGATGTTCTGTCTCCAAGAGAGTCGGTGGCAACATCAGCATCGTCATCCCACTGTATCTGATACACAATATCTGTCGCACCATCTGGGTCAAGCGCACTGAAGTCAAAGTACGGGGTACTGCTTCCTGTCTTTTCGTTATCAAATGGAACGTCATAGAGCGTCGGCTCTCCTGCTGGATAGTTGTTGGCAGACCAGTACCCAGCAAGATAGAAGTTATCAGCTGCAGTACTCTCGGTGTAGTACTCTATAGTAGAACTCGCATCACTTCCTGCAGTCACGAGCATTCTCCCTGGAGTCACTCCTGCTCCGGTACCTTCAGCTTCATGGAGGTCAAGTACACGACCAAGCGATGAACCGTTCCCCCGCACACCGATTTCTATCGCACCATTAGTATCATTGTTGTTATCAAATACCACTTCCGCTACAGCAGTTGGTGGTACGCCGACATTGTCAAGTCTGCGATCGGTCCATGTTGTGTTGGCTGCTGGGCCTCCTAGGTCACTCCAACTTTCTTTATAGGTCAGACCGGTAGGCATCGTATCCCAATATCCAGACAAGACAAAGTCTATATCCGTACCTACTCCAGGGCCATCATCGTCAGTGTACGTTTCCACCCGAGCAGTTGATGTTGTCGCTTGAACAAACATCGTTGCAATTGTATCTCCACCAGTCTCAGGTTCGTGTAAACGTACATATCTGTTTAATGCAGAACCGTCAGTTCGTACTCCAGCTAGAAAGTCAGCCGCCCCATTGTTGTTGACCATCAATACTTCCGCAACATCACCCTCTGTAAGTCCATAGGTATTAAGGTCCCAGTTGACCCACGCATCATCCGTGGTACTTGGATCAGCGGTATCAAAACGTTCAACATACACTCCATCAGTCCAATACCCGAGAATACGAAATACGACGAGTGTTGCACTATCAGCATAGTACTGAATAGTAGAAGTTGCAGAAGCTGTAACATGCACAGTCACTTCAGTCATACCTTCTACTCCGGTACCAGTCGTCTCAGCTTCGTGGAGCAGAAATCGCCTATCAAGCGTGGAAGATGCATGGCGTACCCCTGCATATAATTCATTACCATAATCGGTATTGATGAGTGCCATTTCAATAACAGCATTTGCTGGAATATTGTACGGAGCTCCAGAAAGATCAATCGTGGTCCACGTATCAGCTACACTTGGTGTGATTGAGAAAAACTGTTCAACGTACTGTCCGAGTGCATCACTTGCGAGTTTCCACGTGCGACTTTCTATAAATGCCGTTTGTTCACCAACACGTTCTGCGTCCCCTATATCAAGAAGCTCAAAATCTGCAGGTACCGCCTCGACTACTTCACCGGCAAAGTCAGCGACGGCGGTTACAGCAAGCTCCATCACATATGAAGCTTTGGGCCAAATACGAGTCGCACCATGTCGTTCTATGGTATACGATTGCGATTCTTGTACTTCAAACGAATCATCTATTTGATGCACTACATCTCCATCAAGATTAACGTGCGTAAGAGTCATTGCGTAGCGACCTATCTCTTGAGGGCGGTACCATGCCAAGTAATCAGGATCATCAGTTATGTTGTTGGCTCCACAGGTCGGCTGTGGTTCAACACGGACTTCTTCTGCATCTCCCGAAGGGGTTGTAAGAGTGAGACGTAATTCTGCATCGCAAATCGTATCACCTTTATCATCAAGTGCAGCCATGTGAAATTCGGCAAGGTCATCGACTCCATACACAGACTGTGGCGTATTGATAACCAAAACACCCCAGTAAAAGTCAAAACTGTCGGTATATGCTGTTCCTGTTTCGTCGACCGTAAGCGCGAGGGTGTACTTTCCTGGTATTAACTCACGAGGCATCTCAAGTATGCGAATAGTCCATTCACCCTCAGCTCCGTATACCACTTCAAAATGCGCATCTTCAACAAGAGCTCCATCGCGCATGAGGTGCACCTCAGTGACTTGTGCCAGTCTGTCTCTAAAAAGACCACTCCAAAAACGTGAAAATTTTCCCTTCTGCGGACGATACGTGAGTGAAAATGTAATGTCGTCCCCTATCGCAAAATCTTTGAGCGCCTCCCGAAATTCGTGTAACTGTGGCACTTGCAGATTTCGCAAGTAGTTGATTTGGTCAAAGATATTTTTTGGGAAAAGTGATTCAAACACACCCACAGCTGGCAGTGGTAGTTCCTCGATAGCACCAAACGAGAGTGGGACAACAACTTCCTTGTAGCGAGCCAAACGATACTCGGTTCCACCTTCTGGAGAACTCACCTCTTCCATATGCATGTCAGATGCATAAGAAAGCAACAAGTCTCGCACACCTGCAGTAAATTCTTCATCGGAGAGGCGCACCTGCAATGGTCCTTGTGAAGAAAGTATCTCCTCTCCTTCAACCAATAATGCTTGTGGTGTACCTCGCATGAGCGTAACAGGCTCGTCACCTTTTACCTGCACACGCGCATTCTCGTACTCACTTACGAGAGAGAGTACGGCGCCGTCTTCAGGTTTTGTAATACCAAAATAAGCTATTGGTTCTGGTGTCAGTTTTGGTGCGAGTACCCGAGAAGCCGCAGTTACCTGTTCATTTCCAAAATAGGCAAACAAAGTTCTTGTTGCGAAAGCCTCTCTCTCAAGCTCAACCATATAGGTAGCAAGCTGGTCAACGTATGAGTAGGTACCGCTACGTGAAGGAACTTCTCGTCGTGTCGATGGATCATAAAAACGTACATCAGCACCATCAAGGGCTGCCCGCTCAAAAAATTCTGCACGTGTGCGGTCTATACTCACCTCATAGAGTCCTGGAACATCACCCTCAAGTGATTCTCCAGCCTCAAAGGTAACGGGCATACGGTAGCCGAAAGCACTGCGCCACCACATACTTCTTGTCGCATCCGCTTCATCACCTTCCACCTCTACCACAAACTCACCGGCACGCTGTACTTCAAACTCAAGATCAATTGCAAAGTACCTTGTTTCCCTTGGCATAATCTTGAAATCTCTGTCGGCTTCATGAATGCTTGTGAGAAGTGTTGGGGAATTCTCTTCTTCGTCGTCACCAAACAAACGATCAAAAAAACTTGCGACGCTTCTTCCACCGTCAGTGACTTCAAGTAATGAAATAGGTTCCCAGCCATTTTCATATACCATTGTTTCGTTTACATTTATCCTGTCATTCCCCACAATGCAGTTTGTTTTATCTGCATTAAATGAATTACACGTTTCTGTTTGGCCTGTTGCTCTGCAGGTATACGTTTTTGTAAGCTCTATCAAGGACTTCGTATCTATGGACGTCTCATCGAACATTGGTGTTTCGGCATCTTCTTCACTGAAAACAGCTTCTCCTTCTGCATTTGCTTCCACTTCTGATTCCCCATCGTCAGTACGATCTTCTTCTTGAACATCCTCCCCTTCCACCTCTTCTGCTGCCACGCCTTCCTCCAGAGGCACACTGGCACCATTTTCTTCTTGTACACCATCTACCGCTTCACTTCCTTCAGCAAGTACTAGAGATACATCTTCATCCTGCACCTCTGTTTCTGAGGTGTCTTCTTCAGTTTCAAGCGAATCCTCGTTCGAAGTATTTTCAGCACCTGCACCATTTTGACTAAGTTCAAGATCCCAGCCCGCCTCACAGAAATACGCTACCTCACTGTACACTGGCGTATCATTTGAAGTCGGAACATTTTTTATTCGCTCCTCTAGACGCATCACCTGTGCTTGGTGTCCGGTACGCGTTATGAGACGGAAATTCTCCTCTCGATTACTCATATTGGTTACCGCTATGTATGCACGTGCGGTAGTAAGTCCATTGTAGACATCAAAATCACTTCGGAGCACCAGCTCGTCTCCCGGAACATACTCTGTAGCAGTAAGCTCGATTCTTTTGTCATTTTCCATGAGTACGTCTGGCTTCACTCTGTCGAATATACTCAAGTTCAACGCGAAAATCGTTGAGTGCATCCCATGACTGTACATTGGGAAGTTGAAATGCAAAGTGACCACCATTGTCATAGTTACTTATTGTTTTGTCTAACAAAATTTCTCCAGCCACATACCATTGACCACGATACTGATACCGCACCAAAAGCTTGTCAGGAGTAAAACTCTCTCCAAGAGTTTGTGCTGCAAGTGAAAGGCGAAGCTCGTATCCTTTTACCGTAAAATCAGAAAGAACACTTCCGATATCAAATCCAGTAAATTGTATCGTGTGACATTCTATTCCCAATACCTGACACACACGTACATCTTCTTCTGTTTGATCGACACTCTCTTCATACGTCCCCTCTCCCTCTACGTTTTGATTTTCGGGAATTGTACCTTCTACAGCTTCACCACCTACAGACTCAGGAGCACCTTCTTCTAGTATAGTTTCCTCTTCTGATTCTTCTACCGATTCATCTACCTCAGGTGCAGATTCAGGTATGTCTTGTGCGCGAGCCTTGTTGCCAACAAAACCTCTTGAGAGATTTAGAAGGTACGCACCCATTGAAATGTCCGGAAGGGGTTGCGTCTCATCTCCACTGTTCTCTACTTGATTTTCTTCAGATTCATCTAGAGGAGCTTCATCAGATACTGACCCACTTTCAGGTATATTTCCATCATCTTGGGAGGAAGTATCATCTTCTGTTGTTTCTAAATCTTCTGATTCTGTTGTCTCTTCAGATCCTGTATCAAGTATCCCCTCAGGAGTCACGATTACAAACGTGGAGTTTGTACGATTGAAATCATCAAAAATAGCTTGGGCACCAAGATTTTGCTCTAAAGCCAAACCTTCTTTCATCCAACCATCGCTTGCAACATTGGTAGGAAAAATATGTATCGTGCGTTCTTCGTCAGTAGCAAACACTGCTATGGTTATAGTGAACATCACAAACAAAGCGACCGCGAGAGATAGCTTGTAACGTTTGAAAAATTGTAAGATACCGTGCATCAAAATACCAAAAGAGCCCCCACTCACTGGAACAACTCGGTACGTACATTATTGCACAAAAATGACCCATAATGTCTAAAAAAGTCATATATAACGCCATATACTGTGGATAGCGTTTATGATTTTAGACAAAACTCAGCGCGTAATACGTACGTACACTCATCACCGATACCGTAGTGTGGTCAGTTTTAAGAAGCACGCATGTACGCAAGTTGTGCAATAGAGTGCAGAAAAAAGCAAGCCCTGTAGTGAAAGTTGATGATGCTCGACCATAGGTCGAGCGCGCGAAGCGCTTCATCAACTTCTACTACAGGGCAAGCCCGCACACACACAAGGGCCTTGCGCAAGGCGCGTACGTAAAACACTGTGGTGTTTTACGTACAAGGCCTTTGTATGTGTGCGGGCAAGCCCTTTTTAGTTTTCTTCAGGTATTTCAGACTGCATATGCGGTGTGTGTTGCAAAGCAACATGGTGTGAATGTTAGTGTGTGGGCAAGTGTACATTTTTCAATAATACAAGTGACCTTAATAACCTTACGTCACACCTTAGTCTCGACGTCGACGCGTTCTAGGACTTACGCAAACGGATGGATTTCGACGTGTCCGCCGTAGCTCAGAGAAGAGCGAAGGAGGAGGCGCCCGAGCAAAATGGAACGAGTTGTATGAACAATACTACGAGAGACATTTGCGCAGGCCCCGTACTAGAGCGTAGCTTCAGTACGGGGCAGGGCAACGAAGAAGGTACCGTTTCCGTAAGTCCTACTTGAGGAGCTTGCGAACGTCCTCTACCTCCTTATCAATAAGTTCTTCAGAAATATCCAGCGCGTCCTTGAGCCCTTCAAGAATTGCTCTCTCCGCATCAGTCATATTGGGCTTGTGCGACAGTTCAAGTACCTTTTCCTCAATTTCATCCCTGAGGACACCAAAAATGTTAATGAGTCTGTCTCCAACTTCAGCAGTTTCTCTTTTAATATGATCCTTTTCCTCATGAAAACGACGTCGCTCTTGAATCAACATTGTAATAACAATTGCAAGCGCAGCCATAAAAAGAAGTGATACCCAATATATGGCCCCGAAACCACTGGTCGTAACAGCGTTTGGGTCTACTTCTTCAACCTTAGTTCCTGTTACGGTAACGGGAGCCTCGGCAGATCGTTCATTGCCAGCGAAGTCGACTGCAGTAACTCCTATTGTATGATCTCCTGGATCCAGGTTGGTAATCGTATACCCGCCTGAAACAAGCTCATTGGGCTGCACGTCACGCGGACTTTCTCCGTCTATCACAACTCGGTACAACTCGACGCCGGAGAGTGAGTCTTGTGCTTCAAATCGTAGTTGTGCCGTCAGGTCTCCACCTACTGCAGTTACTCCAAACTCATCCGGTGGTGTTGTATCAATTTGCAGTTTGTAGGGAGTCGAGCTTCCCCATCCTCCTCGATTTAGATATTCCGCAGTAAAGTACCACGTGCCGTCCGCTATGCCCGACTTGCTCCACTCGCCCACAGGCGGTTCATGCGTCTCGGTCGACGTCGCATTGGATACATCTCCAAATGCGAATCGAACTCCAAGCACTCCATACGGAATATCCCATGTGAACTTTGCATCCGCTTTGTTATACCATAGACCTTGATCCGGATGGGTGGTACTTGTGATATCAGGAGCATCTGGTGGCGGGATTTTGGTGTTCTTCTCCTGTGTGGGAGTGGTAGGTGTGGAAGCAACTGGATCAGGTTTGGCAGATGCAGGAGTAACAGTGAATGTTGCCCCTGCAGAACCCGAGAGAACGTTCTGCCCTGCACCCGCAAGCAGAGTAGACTTTGTAAATTCAACTTTTGCAGAGCCTTCTGCCTTTGCTTTAAAGGTAATGGTTGCGACTGCCTTTGAACCCGAAATGGCCGTTGTGCCCCCGCCGGAAAAAGTAATTGTACCGCCACTTATTTTTGGTTCAACTACCCAAAGATTAAAAGGTGAACCCTCCTTTGACACTGATACAGCGGTGAGTTTACTTGTATCGTAAGTAATGGTTGCTTCACCCGTGTTGACCGCATCCGTGCCAGCATTGACCATGATCCGTACCGCAAAAGTTTTACCCACCTCAAAACTGCCGTCAGCGGGGGTTAGAAGATAGGTCGCTGCTAAAGAGACTTGTGGCAAAGCTATGCCGACAAGCAAACACATAAAAAACAGGAAGAAGAGTTTCTGTTTAAAGTTCGGTAATGTGAAAAAAGCCTCGCTCATGCTCAATGTTTGCGAGCGAGGAATCTTATTGTGAATCCTGCGCTCCGTGATCGTCTGCACGTACTACGTTCAAACGAAGTCCTTTCCCTTGCTTACCAATGAGCGGCAAACGAAGTGCCAACACTCCGTCTTTTGTTTTTGCCTCAGCTCGTTCAGGATCTATTTCATCAGGAAGAATTATTTGTCTATAAAAATCTCCCCAATGACATTCCTCGAGAGTAAAATCACCATTTTGAGAGGCATGTGATTCATGCATAAGCTGTTCCGGTCGAAGAGCCGATCCTTGAATACTTACTACGTCATTGTCTCCTCCGATGGAAACATCCAACGTCTGCATATCCATTCCAGCAAGCTGTGCATAGATAACGATTTCAGTATCAGATTGATACACATCAACTGGAAGCTGAAGTGCATGACCCGGTAGTGCTGGTTGTGAATTTTTAGCTGACGCTGAGGCACCATCTACAAGCTGACCTTCTTTGTCAACAAGACCTTTCCCTTTTAGTTTATCCATAAAAGTACCCATAATAAATGAACTATGACTAATGAACTACTAAATGCGATGTGATGGCGACCCCACTCTGAAGTAGC
>LCFC01000043.1 GCA_000998805.1 Parcubacteria group bacterium GW2011_GWA2_43_11 | reverse complement strand
GCAAGTGATGGTCAACCGAGTATTACTTTGGAAGGAACAATAGGGAGCAATGCGTATGCGCTTCTTGAGCGGACAGATGATGATACGGTCGCGGGAGTCAACATGTTTATGAAATTCACTGGGGCACTTAGTAACACCGGTGAAGAGCTTAAGCTTCGAGACAAGAATGGTGCACCAGTGGATTCCGTTGATGGTACTGACGGATGGAGTATAGGTGGCGACAATACGTCGAAAGACACTTTGCAACGTAGCGGTGAACCGTCGGTAGGTACGTGGATTACCGCACCTGCTTCCCCAGGGCGAGGGAACTCTGGAGTAGGGACGTCGAGCAGACAGTCTCAAACGGTTTCTCGTAACCATAAAAGTATACTCTTCGGTATTCCCGATGAAGAAGACAACAAACCTCGTCTGGAACCTGCTCTCATACTTGATCTTGGAGAAGAACGGACGGTGACCGTGGGTGTGCCTACAGTGTTTCTCGCGAAGACGTTTAAGGAACGAGGTGAGGAAATAGTGGTAGAAGATATTGGGTGGAATTTTGGTGACGGTACAACAGGCAAAGGAAAAGAAGTAACCCATACCTACCGCTATGAAGGGTCATACGTAGTATCAGCCAAAGGAAATCGCAAAGGGTATCTACGTGAAATTACCGACACTGCGCACCTTGTTGTACACGTCGGCAAACCTTCTGTGGAGATAGTACATATTGAGACTGGGTATATTGAATTGAAAAACACAAGTAGTGAGGTGGTGGAGGTGTCGGGCTACGTATTGTTGTCCGGAACGAGTCATTTTACCATTCCGAAAAACACGCACATTCTTCCAGATACGCTTGTACGGCTTTCATACACAACTACAAAAATAAGAGGGGAAGAGGTACGATTGTTTCGCCCCGACGGCGTTCTTGTTTCCGTATATGGAGCACCCGTTGTACCCACACCTGTACAGAGGTCAGTTACGCACTCAGGTGTACAAAAAAGTGAACCAGTTTCTCTAGATAAAAATAATGCTTCAATTTTGGAAGGTATTGAGTTCCTAGATAATGCGCCCGAGTTTACCGAGACAGTGAGTGCATTTACAGGTAGCGAAGAACCACAAGAAGATCGAAACACTTCTCGCACATGGCTCTGGATACTTGGACTGGTTGCTTCAATAGCCACCGCAGGATTTACTGTGGTACTTCTGCGTCATGAACAACAAGAGGTTATTGATGGCTTTCTTATAGAAAGTGAAAAAGAGTAAGAGACGAGTTGCCGAGCTTGCCCCGCTATGGCGGGGTGAAAGTTGAAAGTTTATAAAGTTCTTAAAGTTTATAAAGTTAAAAGAAGAAGGCGTGGCAATCCATGATGTTTTCAGCTATAGTTCTTACTATGGATAAAAACATTATTGTCGTAACAGGGGGTGCAGGGTTCGTCGGCAGTCATCTTATTGAGGCACTTGTTAAAGACCCAAACAATCAGGTCATCTCACTCGACAACTACTTTACTGGTTCAAAGGATAACCATATAGCAGGTGCAGAGTATCGAGAAGGACACACTAAGGATATCGCCACTCTCATACCTGAAACACCAGACATGATTTACCATCTCGGGGAGTACTCTCGCGTACGACAAAGTCTTGATGAACCGGAGCGAGTGTGGGACTTAAACATGCACGGCACACTTGCAGTGCTTGAGTATTGGAGGAAGACAAAAGCAAAACTCCTATACGCCGGTTCATCTACGAAATTCACTGACACTCGCGAGGATGGAGTAGAGGGAAGAAACTTGGCGCCGTATACTTGGGCAAAGGCAGCGAATACTGACCTTGTTGTTAATTATGCACGTTGGTATGACCTCTCTCATGTCACCACTTACTTCTACAATGTCTATGGTCCACGAGAGTTGTCTGGGAAACAGGGTACAGTGGTAGGCATTTTTGCTGATGCTTTTCGTAACAAAAAACCGCTTACAGTGTCGAGTCCTGGCACACAAGAGCGATGTTTTACACATGTGCTTGATACGGTCTCCGGCATACTTCTCGTTGCAGAAAAAGGAGAGGGAGATGGGTACGGTATAGGAACTGACGAGAGCCACTCGCTCCTTGAAGTTGCAGAAATGTTTGGTGGAGAGATAGAAATGCTTCCACAGACCAAGAGTACACGCTCGACGTCAAAAGTAGATTCAGAAAAAGTGAAAACACTCGGTTGGAAACCGAAATATGCACTCAAAGATTATATTGAGGAATTAAAAAGCTCTAAATAATAAATCGCCGGCAGGTACTTTGTCGGCGATTTGTTGTATGCACTACTTATTCTACAATAAGGTCCTTGACGTCGCATTTGATGTCATAAAGTTCCAATGTTTTACATAGAGCTTCGGCAACAATAAGCGCTTGTTCATCTGACATTTTGCGAATTTTAAGAAGTGCCTTAACCAGACGTTCAAGTCGGAGTGTTGACCGATCACTACGGTGTGGCGGTTCAACGATTACCACATCTTTTGCTGTACTGTTTGCATACGGCACTGCAGAAGAAATAGGAACAAACAAAATATTTTCATTTGGATGTTGCTCATTCCACTTCAGTGCTTCGTGATAGCAACGCTCGATATGAGTTGGGCTACTTATCTGAAAAATGATAGTACAGTCTTTTTTCTGGGCAATCCCAACAGCATTATTGATTTCCTGTGGTGTGGTTTGCGAACATTGCTCAAGTATTGACTTGCTTCGCATAAACCAAGCCAGATCTTTGGCGCTCGTAATTTCCTGATTACGGTTCATGTACTGCGCAATTTCACTTACGTGCGCAAGTGCCTCATCAAAGATTAGCTCTGCTTCTTTTAAGCCATGTTTTTCACTGGCACCTGTTCCCCAAATAATACATTTTGATTGGAACATCCATGCTGCTTCGAGTCCACGAGCGGCTCTCCCAGGCAGATTTGGCAGATTGCCAACAATAATTTTCTTCCAGTCAGTAGCTTCTATGTGGCAACCATGAATCAGCACCGCAGTTTTTGACATTCTTAAAAATGCTAATGATTGCAAGTTTTGATTAAACATTTGTAAACCTCCTCGTTTGGTTGAGTTTTGTATTTAACCTGAAGACAGATTACAACAAAAAAATATTTTGTCTACCGCACTAACCAAGCAGTATTGGATGACGTAACAAAGAGTATAAATACAATGCAAAATGGTATGGTATATTTATAGGTATGAATCCCCGTTTGAGACGATGGAATTGAGTAGTAAAAAATCATTTTAAATAATAAAACATGCAAGAAACAAAAAAAGAAAATGTGGAAACTCCGTCGCGACGAGGCAGGACAGTCTCAAACGGGATGAAACAAAGAATACTTATTTTTTCGCTCGCGTACTACCCAAGTCATGTATCGGGAGCTGAAGCCGCTGTGCGAGAAATAACGGACCGAATAGATCCAAGTGATATCGAGTTCGAACTCATTACTCTTTGGTTTGACCGTACGCAGCCAAAAACAGAAAAGATAGGTACGGTGCTTGTTCATCGAGTTGGTGTCGGTTCTCACTATCTGACAAAAATACTTTTTGTTCCACTTGCGGTGCTTCTTGCACGACGTATCCATAAAGAAAATCCATTTACAGGCATGTGGGCGTTGATGACGTACATGTTATTTCCAACTGTTCTTGCCTATATTGTTGGGGTAAAGATGCCTTACGTGGTTACACTCCAAGACGGAGACCCATAAGACATTCGAGAAGACGTGGAGATTATTTACAACGGTGGTAACCCAGGGGACTTTAAGGCAGAGTTTGATGAGAAAGAGCTTAATGAGATACGTGAGAAGGTAGGGGTAGAGAAGGGAGATGTCCTTCTCATGACTGCCTCACGTCTCGAGCACAAGAATGCTGTTGACGATGTTATTCGCGCACTAGTACTTTTGCCAGAGCATATTAAATTTTTAATTGTGGGAGGAGGGACTGAAGAAGACATGCTTAAAAAACTTGTCCAAGAATGCAAACTTGAGAAGCGGGTGTACTTCACCGGTCAGTTAGACCGGACCGAGGTGCCTAAGTATAGATATATTAGTGACATTTCCGTACGCCCGAGCAGGTCTGAAGGTCTTGGAAACGCGCTACTATCGAGTATGGCCGCCAAGTTGCCTGTCATAGCCACGCAGGAGGGAGGGCTTGCCGACTTTATTTTTGACGCAAAACGAAACCCTGGTATACCAACGACAGGATGGGCGGTAGACAAGGATAATCCACAACAGATAGTAGAAGCGGTGCAAGAAATTTTAGCGTGTCCAGAACAAACCCAGAAAGTTGTTGCTACAGCCTATACTATGGTGTCTCAAAAATTTAGGTGGGAGTCTATAGCGAAAGATATGCAAACAAAAGTTTTTTCACGTTTGACTACTCATGAGTAACGCGCCGACACATATAGAAGAAGCGATGCGTGTAGCACAGGAAGCGCATAAGGATCAAATACGGAAAAGTGATGGTTCACCGTACGTCGTACACCCCCTCATGTGCGCACACATGCTGACTCGAAAGGGTTTTGAGGATAATGTGGTTATTGCTGCACTCTTACATGATGTGCTTGAAGATACGGAATATACCGCAGAAGCTATTCGTGCACAGTTTGGAAATCATGTGCTTGAAATAGTAGAGAGAGTTACAGAAGACAAGACCCTTCCCTGGGAAGAGAGGAAAGCAAAATATGTGGATATGGTACGGAGTAGTTCTGAAGAAGTGAAGGCAGTAAGTATTGCAGACAAAATACACAACCTTCAGAGTCTTCTATTTGCCTATGAAGAGCATGGACCTGCTCTCTGGCAGAAATTTAATAAAGGAAAAAAAGAAAAAGTGTGGTTTGAAGAATTATCTTTAGCTATGTTTAAAGAGACATGGAGTCATCCTCTAGTAGACGAATATGAAAAGCTTGTAGGACGCATGCGTACACTTGAATAACTATAGGACTTACGCGCCCGCCGCCCGTCATTGCGCCTGTCCCACTGTAACAGAGTGAAAGCGGGGAATCCGCAGATGAAGCAATCCACGTTTTCATCTTTCTTTCGAACTAGGAACTATGAACTGATTCTTAAACTTTTAACTCGCAACTCGGTAACTCGTTACTCGCAACTTCTAATGAAGAGTTTGCTGTCGTTTCTTTTCATCCTCGTCACGCAAGTCGTCACGAGTTTTTTTGTATGCAGCTATGACGGTAGTGTCCAGCGTAGTTCCTGTAAGTTGCGCTTCTATAGCCTTGGTCCACAGGTTGATACGAGCATCGGTAAGTACACGCAGGTCACCCTCCGTTTGCGCGCGCTTGGTGGCGTAGAACCATACGAGCTCGCTCAAGCGGTACAAGCGCATGAGCGTCAAGGTCGCGTACTCGCTCGGGGACCTATTTTCACCCACATAGGTATTGAGTGCTCGTTCAAGTTTGGGGTGGTAGAGCATTATGAAATTCATAAACCGTGCCCAACCTTCGTACTTGTTTCCAAAACGAATAGCACTGTGATCTAGTAGGTAGATATCACGACCGTGTATGCGAATATTGTGCGGGACAAAGTCCCAATGAGTGAGGAAGCTCGAGTAGACGTTGAGTAATGTCGTATTTTTCTCAAGCATGTGTAGAGCTT
>LCFC01000042.1 GCA_000998805.1 Parcubacteria group bacterium GW2011_GWA2_43_11 | reverse complement strand
ATATCAACAGTAGGCATCGTTAGTGTTGATGCCCATAAAATAAATACTCCAGTAAAAATTATAACGAAAGCAAAACCTAACACCATTACCACAAGTAAGGTTTTTTTTAAGGAAAACTTGCTATGTTTCAGTCTGTTAGTTTGTATCATATTCTTAATTTTGAATCACTTTCAAAAGTATTTCTACTACCGTCTCTAACGGTATCCATACAAATCATGGTAACACAGTGAGTCAAGCTTTGCTTGTAACAGCGAACAATATATACACAAAACCCTATGGTCAAGGTGATACCATAGTTAATTAACACTTCCGAACTTTTTACGTTTTGCCAATGCTATTTTGTGGAGAGACCGCTCCAAGGGCGCTTGCCCGGTCTTAGTCTCTCCACAAAATACATTGGCTTCACTTCCCGTCGTGATATTCGGAAAGGTTGGTTGATGATGGTATGAGAGGTGAGATACGTTGATTTGGAACTTCCAAAAGAAACATAAATAGTATCTTCAAACCAAAAAACACCTTGAGGTGTTTTTTGGTTTGAGTCTATTCGTCAATATCATCGAAAGTATCAAAATCGAGATACTCATCATCTTCTTCATCTTCTTCATCTTCTTCATCCAAGGCACCAACTAGAAGTGGGTCTACTGCCAATAATTCTTCTTCATCATCAAAATTTTCGTCTTCCTCAGGAAGACTAACTTCTGCAAGATCTTCGTCGGTGTTATTTGTAACAAAACATTGGATTGAATGCAATAGGCTACGCATGTGGATAATGCTCAAAGCCTGCAAGGCTGGAAAAAGTCGCACTTGCAGTTAAACCAATAGCTATTGCATCGTATTCATCGTCATATTGTATTTTTGTAGGTAGGTGAATAAGTTTAGGAATCATAAGAATCATTTGTTTTTTTGTTGCACCTCCATCTCCTGTGACTGCTATCTTTACCTGTTTTGGTGTAAATTCACGTATAGGAACTCCAAGTTCGGTGGCAGTAAGTATAAGAGCTCC
This sequence comes from Parcubacteria group bacterium GW2011_GWA2_43_11, assembly GCA_000998805.1. GTDB lineage: Bacteria > Patescibacteriota > Minisyncoccia > Phycocordibacterales > UBA12088 > UBA12088. Next base: position 5,111 of record LCFC01000042.1, on the reverse strand, counting down.
ACGAGCTTCAGCGACACGCATTGCAGTTTTTTGGTTTGTGGCAAAAAACAAGTTTTCAAGAACACATACGTCTGGTTTGTGATGTAGTAGCCATTCACGAAATTCTTTTGCTACCACAAGTAGTCTTTCTTCAAACAAATCGTTTTTGTTTGTTGTGATGCAGGAAGATGCAAGCAAAGTTTCTTTCCCTGTTTCTGTTCGAGTAACAACAGCTAAACCACAGCGATCGTAGCCTGGGTCTAATGCAATAATCTTCATGGCAGAATAGTGTGTCGAGAATTACGAGGCGTTTGTGTACACGTACTCAACATCGTCATATTCTTCAAGAACATTTAGTAACGCGTTCAATTTTTCTTTTACTTCTTCGTCGACAAGAATTGTTGTTACCGCCTTCCATTCCGCACCCTCTTTACCAAATGCCCAACTTGCCGCTCCCGGTTCCGCAAGTTGGTAGCCAAGTTTTGAAACCAAGTGCTTGAGTTCAGCTACGGTGCGATTACGGTTGTCCGTATACACTTCAATAAGTATTGCCACACCGCCAGGACCGTACATCTCATATGTTATTTGTTCATTACTCCCATTTTCTCCACCAGCACCTTTAAGGACAGCCCGTTCAATATTCTCCTTAGGCATGTTTTCTGCTTTTGCTTTCTGAATGAGTGTTTTTAAAGAGGGAGAATTTACATCTCCTCTCACAAGACGAGACTCCACAGTAATTAAATGTGCAATTTTACTAAAAACCTTCCCCCTTTTTACATCAGTGGCAGCCTTTTTATGTTTTATTGTTGACCATTTTGAGTGTCCAGACATAGTGCGTTACCTAAATTATCAATATAGTATACATAATACGTTTTATACACACTCAAGCAAATAGTAAACAGGAAGTGTTCTATGATTAAAGATATACTGATGCAAACAATTTGTTGGTAAACCTACTACCACTTGCGGTGGCTATCTTAAGTGCATTTGCGGTAGTTTATTTTGTGTGGGGTGTGGTTCTGTTTATTGCACAAACTAGTAGCGATCAGGCTCGAGAGGATGGAAAACAACGAATGTTTTGGGGTATTGTTGCACTTTTTGTATTAGTGAGCGTTTGGGGTCTTGTGGTGCTCCTCCAGACCATTATAGGTGTAGATGGCACTTCTACCCCCACAGCTCCACAAACAGCGTATATAACTTTACAAAATAATTATTTATCATGAAAATAAAAAAACTCGCATCTTCGTTAATAAGTTTAATAGCTCTATTTTTTGTACCACTAACAATATATGCGCAAAACTTTACATACATCTATACTTTCTTAGATAGTGTTGCTACGGTATTGTTTCTTTTGCTTCCAGTTCTTGTTGGCCTTGCTCTTGTGGTGTTTGTGTGGGGTTTGGTGGTGTTTATAGCTCAGTCGGGAAATGATCAGGCTCGAGAAGTGGGAAAACAACGAATGATATGGGGTCTTGTTGCACTTTTTATTATTGTGTCTGTGTGGGGAATTGTACTTCTCCTACAAGAGTTGTTTGGAGTTGATAGTAATCCTGGGGGGCTTACACCCCCAGTGATTTTGTAAGTACCATATGAGTAGTGTATATAAAAAATATCTCTATTGGATACATGCAACGCTGCTGGTGATGTTTCCTGTGTGTATGCACGCACAAGATTTTACCTACGTTACATCTTTAGGAGAATCCCTCATGGTCGTTACAATAACCCTTGTTCCAATACTTCTTGGCCTTGCTCTTGTGGTGTTTGTTTGGGGTTTGGTGGTGTTTATAGCGAAAGCGGACAATGAGCAAGAACGGGATGCCGGTAAACAAAAAATGGTGTGGGGTATTATAGGGCTTTTTGTTCTCGTTTCTATCTGGGGCATTATCCTCCTTTTGCAAAATATTGTTGGAGTCGAGGGTACACCAAACGGGTTGGGTCCTCCTGGTGTTCCTTTCTCATAGAACCCACAAGTGCGTATATGGGAACAGGGTTCGTATACACACATTACGTTACGTCCCTGATTTTCGTAGTATCATTCCAAATTTCAAAGTAAACTCTGGCGTTTCCACTACACTTGTATCATATGTCCAAAATAAGTCACCCTCAGGATACGTTCCGAGGGTGATGAGGCAGACCTACTTAACTGCCAGTCTGATTTCCCAGAGTCTGGGAGCATCAAACATGCACGGTGTTCTTTTGCCGTTTGTGTAAATACACCCGGCTGCAATTGCATAGATGTTGCCATCCTTTGCCTCTGCCAACCCTATCTGGATTTTTGATAGATGGTTTCCTTGAGGTGCTGTGTAAATGTAAAAATCAATTTTAGTGAACCCGTACTGATCGTTTGGATTGTCTGGACGAACATACTCTGTAATGCGGAAGTCTCTGTGCCATTTTTTTACATCCTCGACCGTTGGTAATCCATCTGTTGCCTGTGCAGTGAAGCAGAAGAACAACATTGCAAAAATAGTTGAAAGTAAAAAAACTGTAAGTCTTTTCATTGTCCTCCTCCTTCTCTTTTGAGTGGTTGGGTGTAGTGTAGGTTGTGTAATACTCTACATATAGCGTCTCACACGTACAGTATTTGTCAACAATACTATAGATAAGTCAAAAAACTCATAAGCCACCTGAGTGTTTAAGCGAATTTGAGAAAATCATTTTCAAAAACTATGCCCTAAAGAAGGGTTTTGTGTTCGGTACTCTTCAGGGTAGGGAATATTTAGATGCGCATATCCGAGCGGTGTAACAATGCGTCCACGAGGGGTGCGTTCAAGTAGACCGGAACGTATTAAGTATGGTTCGTACACTTCCTCTATGGTGGCATCCTCTTCTGCGGTTGCTGCTCCGAGCGTACTTAATCCTACCGGTCCACCTGCAAATTTTTCAATAATTGTGCGAAGGAGGTGACGGTCAGAATGTTGTAGTCCGAGCGCATCAAATCCGAGTTGGTCGAGTGATTCTTCTACCAATTTTCTGTCTAACAGTCGTTTATGTACCTGTGCAAAGTCGCGGCATCGTTTAAGGAGGTAGTTCGCAGTTCGGGGGGTAAATCGACTTCGGAGTGCTATAGCTTCTGCAGCTGTATCATCAAGTGATACCCCGAGTATGTGTGCAGAACGTTTTACAATGCGAGATATTTCTTCGTTTGTATAAAATTCAAGTCGGAACACACCTCCTGAGAATCGTGAGCGCAAGGGAGCTGAGAGCAGTGCAATACGTGTCGTTGCAGCAATAAGTGTAAAAGGAGGAAGTTCCAGTTGGATTGTTCGCGCTGAAGGACCCTTGCCGATAATAATATCCAGTACACCAGATTCAAGGGCAGGATAGAGGACTTCTTCTATAGATTTGTTTAAACGGTGAATTTCATCGACAAATAAAATATCATTTTTTCCAAGGTTTGTAAGAATAGCGGCAAGATCACCCACGCGCTCAATTGCAGGGCCCGAGGTAATCTTCATTGCTGCCCCCAGATCGGAGGCGATTAAGTGTGCGAGCGTTGTTTTCCCTAATCCAGGCGGACCATACAAAAGAAGGTGTTCTGGAGCATGTCCACGCTCACGAGCTGCTTCAAGGAGGACGTGTAGATTGTTCTTCACGTTTTCTTGCCCTATATACTCATCCCATACCGATGGTCGGAGTGTTTTATCAAGCCACTGATCAGGTATATCAGTAATTTGAAGGTCTTTTTGTGAGGGTGTTGACATATTTGACGGTTTATGCTAAACTTATTTCTGAAGGTTAAGGAAAGCTATTTTACTAATTTTGTTTGGGATTGAACCCCCGATATGACAGACCTGCGCTTGCGCAGTAACGTATCCTTGGCGAGGACTTTCTGGTGCCATTCGCCCTTAGTGCCACACAGCATGTGTGACGTTAAGGGCGAATGGTTTCTGGGATACTCCTTAGCTTGGTGTCCGCTTTTAGATTTTCTAGATGTGTCATGTCTGGGGTTCAGAACCACAACATTAGGACCTACTCAAACGGCGCACCACAAGAGTACTTCATTTTTGTAACGCCTTTGGCTAACAAAAATTGGTCGTATTTCATCGTTGTCCGTCACAAAATATCTCTCGTAGTATTATTCATACAACTCGTTCTATTTTGTTCGGACGCCTCCACCTTCGCTAAAGCTATGGCGGACAAGTCGAACTACATCCGTTTGTGTATGTCCAAATTCTATTTACACTTACAAAGTACTTCCGTTCTCAACACTCTCTTCTCCCAAAACACGCCGTATCTCATCTAGGGTGGTAATTCCTTGAAGAACTTTAATAACCGCATCTTCCTTCATTGAGAGGAAGCCCTGTTCTTTTGCCACATCCTCAATTTCTCGAGTTGTGAGATTTTTTCGTATAGTCTGCTCTATCTCACGAGTTGTAAATATTGCTTCGTACACACCAATACGACCTTTGTATACTAAATCATTTGTAACCATTTCAGGAACCCAAACAGTGTTGACGTTTTTCGGAATTTGCGACTGGTTGTGAATTCCTTTCAAAATTGATTCAACAAAAGCAAGGTCTTTTCCTTCAAGCTTTACCTCACGCTTGTGAAGTGGGTCGAGTCTTCTTAGAAGTCGTTGAGCCATCACCACGTTCACTGAAGAACCCGCCATGCTGGGTTGAATACCCATATCTAACAGACGAGGGAATGCTCCAGCAGCGTTGTTTGTGTGTAGGGTTGAGAATACAAGGTGACCCGTAAGAGCTGCATGAACTGCTGTTTCGGCCACTTCTGTGTCTCGAATCTCACCTACCATGATGACATCTGGGTCTTGACGCAAGGCACTTCTTAGACCGGAAGCAAATGTATACCCTTTTTTATTTACCTGAGTTTGGACAATACCCTCTAAATGGTACTCGATAGGATCTTCAATGGTGAGCACCTTAATACCGGGAGACATAACTTGTTTTAAGAACGCGTAGAGCGTTGTTGTTTTTCCTGAACCTGTTGGACCTGTGTTAAGTATCATTCCGTTTGGTTTACGAAGTTCGACTTGAATTGCCTCCAATAATTTTGGAAGTATACCTAACTCTCCCAATGGGACACCTATGGTGTGTGGGTCAAGGAGACGCATAACCACCGACTCACCATAACCCCCAGGAAGAATGGAGGTACGTATCTCAATCTCA
>LCFC01000041.1 GCA_000998805.1 Parcubacteria group bacterium GW2011_GWA2_43_11 | reverse complement strand
CGTGCAGAAATGAGTAAGAAGGATTACAAAAAAACATACCTGCAAATCAAACCAATAGCATCTCTCACATCTTTTTTTGAAAAGCTTCCGCAGTAGCGGTTACACAAAGCCTGGGTGACATGTAATATCACCCAGGGCAGACTTTGTACTTATGCGACCTAAACATGGTGCACCTCTACCGTTGCAGAGTTTCCTTGTGACACAATAGCGCCAACAAAAACTTCTGTTTCTGGAGAGGACGGGTCGTCACCTTTTGGTTTTTGGTGTTCAATCTGATACTTCAGGTTAGCAACAATATCCTCAACTTGAGCCTGAGACAAAACCAAATCTTCAGGTAAGATTTTTTCTGCTAAGTTGTACCAGTTGTAGAGAAATGTACCTTCCTTAAGGTATGTCAACCTCCCGTATTCAATAATCATTTTGAGAACCTGTTCGATTTGGTTCAGAACGAATCTGATGTCCGGAGAACAGAGTTTCCATTTGCGGATAACTGAGCTTTCATGATGAAAGGCTATTCCAAAATTTCCCGCACTGTTTTTTTCTATCTTAATATGAAATCCTTGCGGATTGCAAAAAATGAACAATGCATCATAGATCCCAATGTCCATGTTTTCCTCCTTTTCTACACTAGCAACAAAACTGTAGTTGCTTAGTATTTTATGTAAAGACCCTTATACTCCCTTTATTTTGGCACATGAAAACATGTTTGTCAAAGCATTATCCCCAAAGAAGAAATTTTGCTAAGCGTCACTTCACAAGGTAGAGTGGTATAGGAAATTTATTATCTATTAAACACCATTCAAATGCAGGCAGTTATTCTTGCAGCGGGTAAAGGAACCCGTATGCACCCACTTACTTTAGAGAAACCAAAACAGCTTATTCATGCTGCTGGAAAACCAATTATCGAACACATCATTACCTCCCTTCCAAAAGAGATAACAGAAGTAATTGTAGTCGTCGGATACAAAGGTGACATGATTATCGATTATTGCGGTGATGAATTTTGTGGGCGCAAGATGCAGTATGTCTGGCAACATAACCCCCTCGGCACAGCACACGCGCTTGAGCAAGCACGTCACCTACTTCAAAATTCTTTTCTCCTTATGTATGGAGATGATCTCGTTGACGGCGTAGCTATCGGGAGGGCTATGCAACACAAAAGTTGTCTTCTTGCGTATGAACACCCTGACCCGCGCACATTTGGAGTAATCGAACTCAAAGATGATGGTACACTAAAAACAATTGTCGAAAAACCGGAGAACCCCGCAACAAACTTAGTAAGTGCTTCTGGACTTGTCCTCCATACAGACTTGTTTGACTATTACGACAAATGGCCTGAAACAGGAGAGCGGTACATTACTCACGCGCTCAACCGCTATGCACAAGATCATCCAGTTCATATAGAACAACTTGCATTTTGGTATCCCATGAACAGTTTTGAACAACTCAAAGAAGCTGAGCGAGCTCTACAGAGTTTATAAACGTTTTCTGTGCATGTACTACTAGCGTGTACACCCTGTTCTCGTCTATGATTATTCATATGGAAGAAAATATTGCCTCAAAAGATATTGTGGATAAAAAGCCGATAGAGTGGACAGATCACGAGTATAAACACTTTGAGAAAGGTAGTGAGTGGTACTGGGCTCTAGGACTTGTGTCTGTAGCGGGAGCAGTCGCCGCACTTATTTTTAACAACGTACTTTTTGCGCGTACTGTACCCTTTCCAAAGTCTTAAATCTTTTGGAATTGAAGAACTGACTCCCAAACATATTCCGAGACTTATTTTTAAATCAAAAAAATTATTTGCGTTAGACATCATCATTCCTCTTGAAAAAGTACATGCAAACGAGGTTCATGACTTTCTTATACATTTTCTCCCAGAGGACGATCACCACGAACCACTGGTGCATAAAATTATGGAGTGGCTCGGCTTCTAAGGTAGGACTTACAGAAACGGTACCCTTCTTCGTTACCCTTCACAAAATGTCTCTCGTAGTATTGTTCATACAACTCGTTTCATTTTGTTTGGGCGCCTTGAATTGCATCCGTTTGCGTAAGTCCTAAATAAAAACGACGTACTCGTACCACCAAACTGCTGTGGTAATTTCTCACAATCCTTGGTATAGTCGTCACATCGACCCGCCAAGCAATGCCCTCGTAGTTCAATGGATAGAACGTTAGCTTGCGGAGCTGGTAATCCAGGTTCGAATCCTGGCGAGGGCACAAAATGAAAAGACACCGACAAGGTGTCTTTTCATTTTGTGCCCTCGAGCAAGGTGCCAATGCACCTTGCGTCCAGGATTCGAAGATTTCGAACATGTCGCAGTGAGCATCGCAATGCGAAACGAGACGTGAGAAATGTACCGTTCCCGTAGGGAAAGAATCCTGGCGAAAAACTTTTATGTATGTTTATATACTAACTGTATGGAAAACTATAAACAAACAATCGAAAAAGGATTCAATATCGAAACTAAGGAGGGTGTACAAAAAAGGCTTACGGTTGAATGTAAAGTTTCAGTTGACCATACTTTTTTACAACAAATGCAAACGGAGCTGAGTGAGAAATATGAAGATTTTTCTCCCACAACTCTTGATGACATTCATCTCACACTCGGTCATTTTGGAAAACCTGATCATCTGTTCGAAGAACTTAAGCAGGTAGTACCAAATTTATCTTTAGATACATTTACTACAAACCTCGATGAATTACTTGGTGCCGTTGAACATGTGGTAACAGAGAACCTTGGAACCACCTCAGAGGAAATTAAACTTTTTGATAGCGGAGCAGTTGTTCTGACAATTTCTGAAGGATTTTTACATACAGCAAAACAAAAGGTGTACGACATCACCCTCAAATTTCTTAAAAAGAACGGAGTTCAAGACCCTGAAGCATATCTACAATCATGCTCCTTTGACACATCAGACCTATACTTCCTCGTACCCGAAAGAGCGGAAACTCATATCACGCTCGGTTGGACTAAAGGGCATACTACTATCACCAACAAGAAAGTAAGTGTCCCTGTCCAAATTTCTCCGTCGTATATTCGGAATGCCAAACGTCGAGAGTAATATTACAAAAAAACACCACAAAAATACTCTAACTTATACTAGTATTAATACTAGTATTCTTTATAAACAAGATACCCATTTCCGCGGTCGCGGAAATGGGTATCTTTTGTTTTTATATTGAAGGATGTACTCGAAATCCCTCGCACTTCCCTCTCTACCTTGCTACACTACCCTCATGACCCCACTCGAGTACCTACTCCAATTTGTTCGCTTCACGCACCTGACCCATAAAGTTGAGCGTGTGGCTCGAATTGCTGGAGAAACACGGTATGCAAACACTGTGGAACACAGCTACCAACTCACCCTTCTTGCGTGGTATTTGATTGAAAAAGAGAAACTTCCCCTTAATAAGGATTTGGTTATAAAGTATGCACTCGTCCATGACCTTGTCGAAACGTACGCGGGCGACACTTATGCACACGGTACAGAAGGTAAAGACTCTAAGGTATTACGAGAACATGAAGCACAAGAAAGAATTGCATTAGAATTTCCAGAGTTCAGTGACCTACATGAGTACATACAAAAGTACGAAACCAAACTAGATCCTGAAAGTCGTTTTGTGTATGCACTCGATAAACTTATTGACCCAGTCAATATTTATTTGGAAGATGGAAAGTTGTGGCATGAAAAAAACGTAACTCTGCAAGAAGTACTTGACTATAAAACAGAAAAGATAGCCGTTGACCCCACTGTTTCAAAGTACTTTGCTGAACTTGTAACTCTTCTCAGAAAAAAAGAAGATATTCTTTTTCCTAAAAATAATACGTTCTAATACATATGCAAGAAAACAATAAAATTGGTGCGGGGTTTGGCGTAATGCTTCTTCGTGGGAACAAAATATTACTTGGACTGCGACACACCGACCCAAATAAAGCAGATAGCGAACTTCATGGGGAAGGAACGTGGACCATGCCGGGAGGAAAACTTCATTTTGGAGAAAGTTTTGAGGTAGGTGCTCAAAGAGAAATGCTTGAAGAAACAGGTATACATATTGAAACAAAAGATTTAGAAGTGATAAGCCTTTCAAATGACATGGTGCCGGACGCTCACTTTGTTACCGTGGGTATGTTGTGTAAAAAGTTTCAAGGCGAAGCGAAGGTTATAGAGCCTGATGAAATCACTGAGTGGCAATGGTTTAACCTGGATGCCCTTCCTGAAAACATCTTTTTTCCAAGCGCACGGGTGCTTAAGAATTATAGTAACAAACGTTTTTATACTCCTGAGTACGAAAAGTTCCTAGTTCACAGTTCCTAGTTCGAAAGAAATATAAACAGTTAGCTGGGGTGATGTAGCACACAAAAAACACCGTTGATATGTACGGTGTTTTTTGTTTACTGTAATTTGTGAAAGTTTATTCAGCTTTCACTTCTGCAGCTTTTGATTTTTTCGTAACCTTCTTTTCAACCTTTTTAAGAAGTGTTCGTGCAAGGAGTGATTTCTTTCGGTTCGCAGTATTTTTCTTGATAACCCCGTTCTTAGCAGCCTTGTCGATAGCTTTGTAAGCTTCTGGAAGTTTTTTCTCTGCCTCCGAAGCATTTCCTTTCGCCACCAATTCTTTTACTTCTTTGACGACCATTTTCATGTCGCGTGTTCGACGTAGGTTGAAGACGTGCTTGCGCTTGCTTGCCTTGTCGGCTTTTTTTGCTGATTTAATTATTGGCATAGTGCAGAGAGAATACCACAGCTTAGAGAGAACGCAAGCCCGCACACCAAGTCTCCTACTGTGCCTACGGCACGCACAGTGAAACTGTGCAGTAGGAGACTTGGTGTGCGGGCAAGCTACGCTATTATTGAGCTATGATAGCACACCTTTCTGGGACCGTACTCACTACTAAAAATATCTCTATCGTGCTTGATGTACACGGCGTCGGGTACCGTGTATTTTGCTCGCAGAGAATACTTCGTGAACTCAAAGCAGGCGACGAGATAAGTTTGCATACACACCTTGCAGTACGGGAAGATGCTATGGATTTATTTGGCTTTCCTACCCAAGACGAGCTTGAGCTCTTTACTCTCCTTATTGGCGTCAACGGTATTGGGCCACGATCCGCACTCGGCATTATTGGACTTGAAAGTATCGACAAACTCCTTGGTGCCATTGCCCGCGGAGACATTGCCTACCTAACCAAAGTCAGTGGGGTTGGAAAGAAAAGTGCAGAAAAAATTGTACTCGAACTTAAAGATAAAGTAGGTAGATTTGATATTGCAAATATGGAAGAGTTCCGCCGTGAAGACGAGGATGTGCTCGAGGCTCTCAAAACATTAGGATACCGCACAGATGAAGCCCGAGAGGCACTGCACCTAATACCAGAGGAAATAAAAGAACAGGGAGATATTATCAGAGAAGCCCTCAAGCTCCTTTCACGTCAATAACCGTATGGAAAAGCTACTCAGACTTACCAGGCTCGTCATACCAAAACGATTGTTCCGTGCACTTCAACCACTCTATCATGGTCTACTCGCGACAATAGGTGCCATCCGCTTCAACTTCCCATCTCGTAAGCTTTACGTGCTCGGTATCACGGGAACAAAAGGAAAAAGTACTGTTTCTGAACTGGTGACGGCCATCCTCGAAGAAGCTGGTCATACCGTAGCACTCTCAAATACGATACGAATAAAAATAGCTGACGAGTCGCGACCAAATCTGTACAAAATGAGTATGCCCGGTCGCTTTTTTATACAAAAATTCCTTGCACAAGCGGTTAAGGAAGATTGTGGTTTTGCGGTACTTGAAATGACGAGTGAAGGAGCAAAAATGAATAGACACAAACACATTGAGATGAATGCACTCATATTTACCAATCTGTCACCAGAGCACATAGAAAGCCATGGCTCTTTTGAGGCATACCGTGATGCGAAACTTCTACTCAAGGACGCTCTCCTTACTTCATCAAAACCGAACCGTATCCTCGTCGCAAATACTGACGACGACCACGGTGCGCTATTCCTTGAGACAGGTGGTAGTGAGGTTACCACTCTACCGTACAGTTTGAAAAAGGCAGAACCATATGTAACAAACGAACGGGGTACCTTACTCACTTTTGAAGGAACTTCCATACATTCTCCCCTTCCAGGAACGTTTAATATTTACAACATACTCGCAGCAGCAACGTTTACAAGGTCTTTAGGTATCAAACGTGAGGTTATCAAACGTGCGGTAGAAAAGCTTTCTATCGTGAAAGGTCGTGTGGAGCGCATTGAAGAAGGGCAGAAGTTTGATGTCATTGTCGACTATGCACATACTGCTGATTCGCTTGAAAAGCTGTACAACTCTTTCCCTGATTCTCGGAAAATTTGCGTACTTGGAAACTGCGGTGGTGGACGAGATGCGGGGAAACGTCCTGTAATGGCGAAGATTGCTGAGAAATACTGCAGTGAGATAATCCTCACCAACGAAGACCCGTACGATGAGGACCCGAGAAAGATAATCGAGGAAATGCAGTGTGGACTTGAGAAGAAAAAAGCCACGGTGATTCTCGATAGAAGACTTGCAATACGGCACGCACTCGCACGAGCGGGAGAACATGACATGGTGTTTATCACTGGCAAGGGTACCGACCCCTACATCATGGAAGCAAAAGGTAAAAAAACAGAGTGGAGTGATGAACGCGTTACTCGCGAAGAATTATACAGGTTGCTCAACAAGTCTGAAGAGCACAATGCCGGTAGCGACAGCAACGTTAAGTGATTCCTTTTTCCCTGCCATAGGTATCTCGACGATTCGATTACACAACTCTAGCAATTCTGGTTCTATTCCTTTTGTTTCTTCTCCAACAATAAGAGCCACGTCCTTATGCGGATATGGTTCAGTGTAGGAAACTGATGAAGCATCTTGCTCGACTGCTACTATGAATACACCTTTTTCTTTGAGTGTTTGAATTACCTCATGAACATCCTCCACATGTTCCCATGCGACACTCTCCTCGGCCCCAAGTGCAACTTTTGCAATATCTGCACGCTTCCTCCCAAATCTGTCGACTGGAGCAGGTGTGTAGCCACACAGGTACACTTTGCTTACACCAGCAGCATCCGCGGTTCGCAATATAGAGCCCACATTATGGGTACTCCGTACGTTATGTAAAATAAGGTAAACAGATTGCATACTCCTTGGTATACTACCTGTATGATGTCATCATTTCCAGCACTGTTTTCTTTTACATTGCCTGTCATTTTTATACTGCGTATAACCGTTGGTATTTTTTTTCTTATGTTTGGGATGCGCCTGCTTCAAGCTGCGCGAGTCGCTTACGCTCACGGGGTATTTGTAGGGATAGTGGGATACTTGTATGGACTCACCAAGCTTACCGTTGGTCTTCTTCTGCTTATGGGGGCCTATACGCAACTAGCAGCAGTACTTGGCATGTTTCTCACGATACTCACATTCTTACAAGAATCCTCCACACGTACCAACAGTAGTGCACAGCAGGTTCAAATTCTTTTGTTCGTAATATGTCTTTCCCTTCTCTTCCTTGGTCCCGGAATGCTTTCTTTTGACATACCTTTGTAGACAAAAGGATAATTTTATCGTAGTCTTTCTCAATCCGTGGTATTTTATACATCGGTAGAAAGATTTATCCGCCCATAGCTTCCGTTGATGGAGGTGAATGAGCCCTAAGACTCATTCATGCCTTTTAGCTTAAAAGGCCGTTGGTAAGTTGCTGTACAATAGTAATCGAAATAAAATAGAGTTTATCCGCCCATAGCTCAGTTGGTAGAGCAACGGCCTTTTAAGCCGCGGGTCGAAGGTTCGAATCCTTCTGGGCGGACATATTAAAAAAACACCTTTTGAGGGTGTTTTTTTAATATGTCCGCCCAAGCGAGCAAACCACTTTGCTCGCGTGAAGGATTCGAAGATGTTGAGGTTACCGCAACGACTCCGAGCCTGTCGAGGAGGAAGTGAGGTCCGAAACATGTACCGTTCCCGTAGGGAAAGAATCCTTCTGACTGTTCTTGGAACAAAAAGTCCGCAATTCTGGGACGAAGCCTTCTGGGCGAAATACGATCTTTAAATTCAATCTCCAAATCATAAAACACAAACCTTACGGTTAACCGTAAGGTAGGGATGTTATCTGTAATTTGACTTGCTAGATATCACTGTCCGCTGGTTGGTGGAGAAACAAAATATCAATATCTTGTATCATCCATGTAATGGAAGAATCCTTCTCCGCCTAGACTCAAAATACTAGAACTCTCACTAGTACCCGAAAGGGGCAGACCCTATTTTTACCACTTTTCAAACACAAATCCCGCACAGTCACCTGTGCGGGATTCTCAAGGGTATTACTCCTTGCCTCGGACTGTTGCAACTACAGTATCGAGAAACTTTGCATTCGCTAACGTTTTCTCCGCATAGCCCCTACGGTGTCGAAGGTACGTCATGTACTGCTTAGCACGTTCAACACAGTAGAGAAAGATAGCAAGTAGTGTAACAAATATAGCCCTTACATCAGTAAGACTCACGCTAAAGAACCAATAACAGCACAACCACAGAGCTCCCCATATTAACAAAAAACTGATGAGGAATTTTAATTCTCTCCACAACCACTGCGATCTATTTACCACAGCTGTTAGATCAACAAGTGTGCCTTGGTACACAGACTGGAAACTTAAAATGTTTGCGAATTGTTCACGACATTTTTCTGCAACAATAACAAACAAATTAGAATCACATGCCCTAAGTCCAAACAATCGCAGATTATCGTTCTCATCAATGAGTGGTTTAACTGTTTCCACAAACGTCGTTTCACCTTGCAAAACTCGTCGTACCAAGGGGTCATTCCCCGCCCACATTTCCAACATTTTGTGACGATTAGATTGATCTAAGAAATCAAATAAATGCCAAAACTGTTCGATTCCAATATCAGGATACTTTGTGTGTTTAATTTTCTTTCCTTTTAACATTTCTCACTCCAAATATTTTGATTGACGTAAAAGCTGATATATTTCCAATTGTTAGCCTATAGTTATTTGCCTGGTTGTCAACAACTGTATTTTATTCCCCACCGGCTCGTGTGCTGTTACTCAAATACATAGTAAACTGTTGGTATGGACATAGACACTAAAGCAGACTTTCATAAGAAAATTCTTGAACAACTTGAGGTGCTCACAGCAGACACTGTTCGTCGTAGTTCTGTAAAAAACATCTTTTTTACCGGTGTTGTATATGGAG
>LCFC01000040.1 GCA_000998805.1 Parcubacteria group bacterium GW2011_GWA2_43_11 | reverse complement strand
CCCAATTTGTGTATGTGACATATACACAGGAGTATGTGTGTGCCAAAAGCCTGTGCAATTAGCCTGCAAACTTCTGTGCAATTAGAGTGCTAATTCACCCGATATGGGTATGAGAATGCGTATAGGTATGGGTTTACTCGGTACCTTCAAAAAGCCTAAGCGCATTTTTAAAGTCTTGCGGGAGTGGTGCCTCTACCTCCATATGGTCGCCATTGGGATGGGTGAAGGAAATCGTATGCGCGTGGAGTGCTAGACGTTCAAAGCCCAGTGCCGTCCCCTTCTCTCCTGCATACCGCGCGTCACCTACAACAGGGTGCCCTATTGCCTTGAGGTGGACGCGTATCTGGTGCGTACGACCCGTCTTTGGCTCGAGGGCAAGGTATGAAAAACCATTTGTATACATGAGACGGGTCCAGCGCGTGACAGCTTCTCGAAGCCTTCCCCCTGCAGTCGGTCCTGCACTCCAGAGCCGGAAGTCTTTCCGTGAACGCCCTATTGGCTTGTCTATGGTGCCATGGGGTTCTTTAAGCTCACCCCACACAAACGCATGGTAGAGCTTCTGTATTTCTCTATTTTTAAATTGCTCTTTAAAGAACAAAAAAGTTGTTTGATTCTTAGCGAGGAGAATAACCCCACTCGTGTCCCTATCCAGACGATGTACGATACCTGGACGGTCTATCACCTTCCCATTTTGCAGCGTCATTTCTTCCCCGAGTCAGGTTCGTTCATGGTTTAAGTGGCAGGTGACTCTATAGTACCAGCAACAAGAGCAACTTTCTCAACGAGAGCCATGAGGATGTCCTTTGACGCAGTATCGAGTGGAAGACTCTGTGCTATCGCTCGCGCCTTTTCGACATAGGTATGCGCGTACGCCTCGGTAGCCTCACGGGCACCCGCTTTTTCAAAAAGAGTTACGACCCCACGAACTTCCTCCTCTGTAAGCGCTTCCTTTTTTGCATAGAGCGTTGTGAGTCTTGCGGTATCTCCGTGATCTCGCGTGTATAGAGTCGGGTATGTTTTCTTGCGTTCTATGATGTCACCGTACGCCCTTTTGCCCGTCGCACCTGCTTCTCCCCAAATAGACACATAGTCATCTACTATCTGGTACGCGAGACCAAGTGACTCTCCGTACGTAAAAAGTTTGTGTACCACTTCATCATCACACCCTGCAGACATTCCCCCAGCCGATGCTGCTGCGCCCACAAGAACCGCGGTTTTTTTACGTATCATTTCTAAGTACGCTTCATGAGTCACAAGTGGGTCATGAAGAGCCTTCTTAGTGAGCTCGAAGTCGAGGTACTGCCCTTCACATATTTCTCGGAAGTGACGAGTCAGGAGCTGTGCGGTAGCTACTCCGTACATAGCATCTTTCTGTGCAACTTCCAAAAGAACCTGATTGGTGAGGAGGAGCTGGGCATCGCCCGAATTGATACCGTGATCCGCTCCCCACAGCTTCCATAGTGTCGGCTGTCCTCGACGCATCTCGTCGTTATCGACTATATCATCATGGATAAGGGTAAAATTGTGAAAAAGTTCAACAGCAGCCGCGAGGTCTACAGCTACTCCAGAACCTCCAAAGAGTTTAGCGGTAAGGAGGAGGAGTGCCGAACGGGTGCGCTTGCCGTGAGTACCTTGCGAGGGTTGCCTCAGGTCGTTGCTGTACCCCATAAAATACCGGAGCATGTGGTACATGGGCAAGTCACCAGCGTCTTGTAGGAGCTGTTCTATTTTTGTATCAACACGCACGCTCTCCTCTTTTAAAAGTGTCTGTACATCAGTCATGTTATTTGCCAAAATTACGTTTCCTGCTCGCAAAATCTTTAAGAATTAAAAGTAAGTCCTCTTTTGAAAACGCAGGCCAGTACGTATCAAGAAAAAAAAGTTCAGAATAGCCACTCGACCATGCAAGAAAATTTGAGAGTCTCTTTTGTCCCCCTGTGCGGACAATGATGTCTGGGTCGGGCATATCGCTCGTCCATAGCGCGTGTGTAAACTCTTCTTCAGTGACCTGCTCTTTCCCTTCAGCGCCTGCGCTTGCGCACGGTTCTTGTGCCCTTTGGGTAAGGAGTTTGTTCACGCCCGCAAGTATTTCAGAACGCCCTCCATAGCTCGCCGCAAGCCACAGAGTGAACTCGGGGTCTCTAGGATTGGTGTCGTGCACCTCTTCTATAAGCTCCTGTATTTCAGTAGAAAACACGTATGCGACGACGTGCTGTACGCCGGCCTCATGACACCATATCACGGTCTCTTTAAGCCTTTTATACCCTTCGGTATGCCCTTCAAGAGTTGGCAAATTACGCTCTTTCGCCCAGCGCCTGTTGCCATCTAATATAAAACCTACACATGTAGGGATGAATGTTTCTGAATCCATACGTAAAATACTACTCCTTCCTCACAGTATGGTAAAACGTTCAAACTCTTTTGAAGGTTCCCTCCACTCTTCATATATGGTTCCCACTCGAGCTTCAGTAGGGCCTTTTTGAAGGTGGTTTTTAAATACCTTGAGTACACCATACTCTCCTTGTGCAAGCACTTCCACAGAACCATCAGGGAGGTTTGCCACAAATCCTTTAATAGAAAGGTCGACAGCTATAGCTTGTACGAAGTTGCGATACGCAACTCCCTGTACACGTCCCGTGACGATGCAATGTAATTCTGATTGTTTTTCAGACATAATACTATTAGGGTACCATAAAACACAGAATTATTTTACAGAAAACCGCCCAGATAGACACTCAGGGCGGTTTGTGTTTAAAGAAAGAGCGAAGTTCTAGAGGTTGAGAGGTATACCACCTTCGGGTAAATCATCTTCTCCAATGTGACACCAAAGCCACTTCTCCACGACTCCATCAGGCATTATTACTGCCGTGAAATATTGCTGCCAATGTTCAAGTACGCACATATTAAAGCGACCCATAAATGCGGGGAAGATACTTTCTCTTGTCATAGATGTACCGATGTGAACAGGTTCGTTGTCTCGAAAAAGATTTGAATGTTGTCGTATTTTACTTTCGACAAACAACGACCTGTCACACAGTTGCAAAGTGCGGTTACAGCGAGACAACATCACTCGATCTGCAGTAACGATTTTGGTATTATCTACAGAAACAGCTACTGCAGAGTCAAATTCTTCCCCTGCCTTGTCAATGACGTACTGGATACGTCTTTCAAGCCACGAGCAGAGAAAATTTCTGGCACTCATGGTGTGATAACGTTGGTTTGAAAATCTCCAAGACAGACGGGCGCTCTCCAACACATCAGATATAAGAACGTGTGTGTCGAATGTTCCTCTCCTTTCGTGTCCTTCAAACCGAATAACCTCCGTGCTGTCGAGCGAAAGATATATCAGACCTGAATCTGTTATATACGCTTCAGCCAAGTCTCCAAAGACGTTGTCTAGAAGTGTATGAATGCCTATTGAAGGGTGTTCTTCTTTGAAAAGATTTACTTCACTAAGGCGCAAACCATGATTACGCAAAAGTTTTGGCAGTGACTCTTTGCCAACGTCACTGCCTACCATGTTTGCGTTGCGAAGTATTATCTGAGTCCATACTTCAATGTCGGTTGGCCTTTCAAGATGCAGTTGCTCTTGTAGCCATTCGCTGACTTTTCTCATCCCGAAATATTGACTTTCTGCACACCGTGCCTGCAAAAACTTGGTCCGTTTTTCTTTCAGTTCCTCACCTGTTACAAAGTACGTTTGCTTTGTTTTCATTTTTCGTCCTCCTACAGACGTGCGAGAGATTTCCTAGGTCTCTTGCAATATATGCGACCAAGCCACCACGGCTTTAGTCTTCAGTCTTCTACTCGGCAGAGTACCCCAAGGAATGGTTTTGTAAAGACATGTTGGTTTACGAGTATGACATCTTGTTCTACGAGTAAGGAACAGAGTAGCTACCAGCAATACTGTGTCCCTAGTGTTTTTTATTCAGTTTATGGTAGTATTTTGCAAGTTATATTGCACGCTTAGCTCAGTTGGTAGAGCGCTTCGTTTACACCGAAGATGTCAGGGGTTCGAGTCCCTTAGCGTGCACAAAAACAAACGGGTGGGGTGCGATAGTACCTCGCCTGTATTGTTTTGTAGCAAAGCTAAGGACTCGAAAAGCGGAGCCGGTACACAAGACGACTCGCCAGCTGGCGGGGAGTGCTTGTCGGCGAGCTGGGGTCGCAAGTGCTTAGCTTTTTGCAGAAAAGCTTAGCAACTTGGACCGAGTCCCTTAGCGTGCACCACCAAAACAAAAGACCACCTGTATTCTAAGGTGGTCTTTTGTTTTTGGTTTTGTATTGTAGAGACTCGAAACGCGCAGGCGCGCGTGCCTAAGCACGAGAAAGCGCCGAGCGTAGACGAAATGCGCTTAATATTTTGTGAGGTACAAAACAAAATATTTAGCGACATATCGTCGAGTCCCTTAGCGTGCACAGTCAAATAAAAGACCGCCTCAAACGAGGTGGTCTTTTATCTTGTACATAATCAGAAACCAAAAATGAAGGAGGCTGACCTCCTTCATTTCTACTCAAGGGGCTTAATCATCATCTCTCATAACGCCAATCTCTTTATAAAAGGAATCAGAGTGTGGATGTTCAGAATGTGGAACCTCTCCTCCTCCTATGCCACTAAAAGGTCCTTTCGTAATCATTGAAACGTCTTCATACCAAGGACTTTCTTTTTTTCTTTCAACCACCACACCTTTCCATCGCACTTCACCTGCATGCCAGTTGTAGATTTCGATGGTATTTCCCACGCGTGTCCCAGAAAAACCTTCCTCGTGTTTAATTTAACATGTGGTAGAGCGACATATTTTCTTTTTTCCTTGTACACGACTTGTTTTTAAAATGAGTGATACTGGTAAGGCTTTTACTAACCTTACGTCAGTCTTTTATGTATCAAGGTTCATATGTTTTTGCTCAAGTTATGGAACTTCTACCACGCAGAGAACTCACTCGATTCATTATGCAATATAAAGGCGATAGTCATGGTAATCGACTTCCGTGTCGAGACCAATTTCTTGCAATGGCATTTGGACAACTTTCTTACCGTGATTCATTGCGTGACGTAGCATCTTGTCTTACGTCTCATCAAGCAAAACTGTATCACCTTGGTTTCAAACACACGATTACGAAAAGCACCTTAGCTCGTGCAAATGAAAAACGAGACTGGCGTATCTATCGTGACCTTGCGCAACACCTCATTACAGAAGCACGTGCTTTGTATGTCGATGAACCGTCTATCGCTTTAGATATTACCAGTGCCTGTTATGCGATTGACTCTACGAGCATTGATTTATGCTTGTCGCTATTTCCTTGGACACCGTATGCAAATAGACGAGCATCGGTAAAACTTCACGTAGTCATGGATATTCGTGGCTCTATACCAACCTTTTTTCATATCACCGGAAGTAAGGTAAACGATGTTAATTTTCTTGATGACATTTTGTTTGAAGCAGGTGCTTTCTACATGATTGATCGTGGGTATTTAGACTTTGCACGCTTGTATACGGTACACCAGTGCGGAGCTTTCTTTGTGACACGAACGAGGTGCAATACCTTGTATGCACGACGATATTCAAACCCTGTCGATCGTTCGACTGGCGTCCTGTGTGATCAAGTTATTTTTCTTGAAGGTGTGAAGACACGAGAGAAATACACCGACACACTCCGTCGCATCAAGTACCGAGATAGTGAGACAGGTAAGGTGTACAACTTTATTACGAACAATCATACCGTGAGTGCAGCATCAATCGCTCTCCTCTACAAACATCGTTGGCAAGTAGAATTGTTCTTTCGATGGATTAAGCAACATCTCAAGATTAAAGTATTCTGGGGACACTCGGAGAATGCAGTGAAAACACAAATCTGCATTGCATTGTGTACCTACCTCATAGTCGCCATACTCAAGAAACGACTGAAAATCAAACGCAATATTTACGAAATCCTACAGGTATTGAGTGTGTCCTTATTTGATAAAGCAGGCTTGATTGAGCTGTTTTCAAAACGCTTCGTACAAAAACGTGTCAAGAGTTTTGAAAGGACGGCGCAGTTGTTTGATGATTAGTGGGACATGCGTGGGTATTTCCACCATCTTTTTCCCTGATTTCATCTCCGCAAACAATCGCTTCCTTTTTTGTCGCAGTTAACAACGCTTCGCGTGATTCAAATGGTATATCCGCCATCACAACCTCCTTACTATTGAGTGTATGTTTACATTCTATTGAACAACAACCTAATTGAAGACTAGCAAATCTTACGCAAAACACAAACGATGAAGGTGGGCTTTCATCATTTAAAATTTTGCCGACTCTGAGAAAATCGACGATATGTTTAACGACCATACGCTTAAACACTAAGTGTAGTTAAACCACAAAACTTCGTTTTGTGCCTTCGGGGGGAATCGACTATACGTCACTAAGGATTGTTCGTCGTTCCTCCTCAAATCCTAAGTGCGTTTAGTCTACGCTCGGCATTGCTTCGCAATATGCCTGCGCCGTTCGATTCCCCACGTAGTGTGCATTGGCACACTACTCTAAGCCACAAAACAAAGTTTTGTGCCTTCGGGGGGAATCGAACCCTCATCCCGGGCTTAGAACACCCTTGCTCTATCCATTGAGCTACGAAGGCTTATTAAAAGTATACCTTAAAATAAGCGAAGTTTAGAACACCCTTGCCTATCCATCGCGCCCCGCAATTGCGGGGTAAACTACGAAGGTATGTCCACACGCACGTGGACTTCAAAACACTATACACGAAAAAAATGTTCTTACATCTGTGGTACAGGGGGGTTCTGCGCTTCCTCATTTTCTGTTTCTTCTCCCACTTCCTCAATATCACTTTCTTCGACATCTGCTTCAGTTGTTTCAAATATTTCTGTGGTTTGTACCACAGGGGCATTGTGTCGCATTTCATTAAAAAGGGTCGTTTGATTTCTGAAGTGCTGGACTAC
>LCFC01000039.1 GCA_000998805.1 Parcubacteria group bacterium GW2011_GWA2_43_11 | reverse complement strand
GAGTTAAAGAAAGAAATGGGAGGCTATTTTTGATATACTACGGCTCTACTACAAGCTACTATTCATAAAACATTCAATATGGTTGTAAAAAAACGGGAAAATATGTCCTACATGTTCTTCTCGTAAGGTTAAAAAGAATGGAAATCGACGAGGAGTGCAGAGATATAAATGCGTCTCATGTGGTACACAATTTCAGTCAATGAGAAAACCAGAGAGACTACAAAAATCTCTTCTTCACGCATATGTATGGAAACGACAAACCATTGAGCAACTTGTTGAGGTCACTGGTAAGAGTCATGTATGGGTTAAGAAACAACTTGATACTGCACAAAGTAACGAGCGACCCCTCATTCCACAAACAACACCGCTATCAGCAGACGTAACCTTCTGGGGACGTGGATATGGTGTCATAGTATTTCGTTCACCAACACGTAAGAAGAATCTCTGGTGGAAAGAAATACAGTTTGAAACACCATGGATATACAAACAAGGACTCGATCACCTTCTCAAAGAAGGGTGGAACTTTACAGGAGTAGTAATTGATGGAAAGCGCGGTATTGCGCAGGTTTTTGAAAATGCTGGTATACCTGTGCAGTACTGCCAATTTCATCAAATTAAAACAGTAACGAAGTATCTCACTCGTAAACCAAAGACTGAAGCAGGAGTTGAACTACGCTCACTCACGCTTACGCTAACACATACAAATGAAGAAACCTTTCGATTAAAATTGAAAGCTTGGTATGAACGACACGAGTCATTCTTACAGGAACGTAGTCCTGCACCCCACACCAAACGAGGATGGGAGTACACTCATAAACGAGTACAGTCAGCATACAGATCACTCACGACAAATCTCTGTCGGTTGTTTACTTGTCAAAAATATCCTGAGCTCAATCTTCCAAATACCACAAACTGTCTCGATGGTATGTTTTCTCAAATCAAAAATCGACTCGCCGTTCATCGTGGATTACGAAGAGAAAGACGGTACAAAGTTATCTGTGAAATACTTAAAGGAGAGGAGAAATAGCCTCCCATTTCTTTCTTTAAACCAAAAAGTTTAATGTTAAAAGTTTAAAGCACGCCCCGTACCGAACATTGCTCCCGCAGGACTTTGTTCTGGTACGGGGTTGAAAGTTTGTCCCGCACTACTGAGTGGAGAATTGAAAAGCATGCCCTGTACCGAGCTTTGCCCCGTAGTAGAAATTGACAATGCACTTCGTGCGCTCGACCACAGGCCGAGCTTCATCAATTTTCACTACAGGGCTTTGCTCTGGTACGGGGTTGAAAGCGTGCCCTGCTGTGGCAGGGGCGGGGTGAAGGTCCTTGTTCGAAAGAAAGATGAAAACATGGATTGCTCGTCGCGTTGCGACACTTCTCGCAATGACGGGACGGAAATGTATGTACCCACTCAGTCCCTTCATTTCCATGACAAAACAGACGCAATTACGGGTACGAGACAATATGGTAGAATGTAAGATTATTTATCAGAGATTTCAGCTTCCAACTCACGAAATTCGTTCTCAACTTCCTTGAGTCGAGTCTTAAGTTTCTTAACAAGCTCTGCACCCTCTTTTATCTTTACGAGCCCCTCTTCAACATCGAACTCTTTCTCTTTTTCAAACCACGTTGCAATACTTTCAAGTTTTTTAAGTTGATCTTGTATGTTTTCTTTTTTTTCTGCCATAGAATTACATAATTAATACTAGTATAAAAACTAGTACTTATACTAGTATTTTTTCTTTGTTACTTCTGATGAAAAAGTGCCATCACTGAGTCGTGTGGTAACCTTTTCACCTATTGTAACATCGTCTACACTTCGTACCAGAGTCCCCTTAGAGCTATAAACAAGGCCGTAGCCACGTGCAAGTACCCGTTCAGGGTCTGCTACTACTAATAGCCTCTCACAGTCATCTACAGAGCGTTTGAGCGTTTGTAGGTTATGGGAATACACTGTGTACACTTGCTTTATTTTTATATCTATCTCTATCTGTATATTTTTCAAGGCACTTAAAATATTTTGTCGTCCCCTGGCGAGCATTTCTTCGTACTGCGCAAAGCGCCCGAGTAAACGTGCTACCGCAAGGCGCATACCTTGCAAAGCCATCTCTGCTTTATGTTCAACTGCAGTTACTCTTTGTAAAAAATGGTTCGTGATACTACGCATAAATTTTGGCACATCTTCTGTTAGTGGTGCCCATGATTTGTTTATGATGTGTGCAACTGCTGTTGGAGTACTGACACTGACATCAGCTACAAATGTTGTTATGGGCACATCTACATCATGTCCTATACCCACAAGGACTGGTATAGGTGAAGCAAAAAGTGCCCGCACAACGGCCTCGTTGTTAAATCCCTGCAATGATTCCAGAGAACCACCTCCACGAATAAGCACAAGTACGTCCGGCTTATCCTTGGTGTTTTTGAAGTGTTCTATTCCCCGCAGAATTTCTGTTGCTGAGCCTGCGCCCTCTACACCAGCATGGACAAAATCAATACGAATACCAAGAGGGAGAAGATTGTTACGCAAGTCTTGGAGCACTACGCCGTTTCTTGAAGAAATTACCCCGATATGAGAAATAAACTCAGGAAGTGCGCGCTTGCGTGCAAACAACCCTTCTTCTTCTAATTTTTTTAGCAAAAGTTCATACGCTCTTTTAAGCGCTCCCGCACCTATCGGTTCAATAGTTGAAACCCAGAAACCAAAGTTCCCTGTTTTTGGCGCAAGCTTACCGTATCCGTTCACCTTTACCTGCATACCTTCTTCAATATTTACACCAAGCTTTCGGTACACTCCCGTATGAAGTCCACAGCGGAGAAGCGAACCACACTCTGCATCTTTAAGCGAAAAGAACACCCATTGGGGTAAAATCTTTAAGTCAGTGATTTCTCCTTCAACTGAGACCTTCAGTGGCCCAAGTAGTTCGTTCACAAGGTCAAGGTACTCGGTGACAGAGAATGTTTTTTCTGCGATAAATTCTGTAAGTGAATGGGGCATGGGAACGAAGTTAAAAGTTGAATGTTGAAAGTTGAAAGTGAAAAAGTTTAAAATGAAAGCATTTCGTACATTTTTGTAAGTTAGATCTTTCACTTAACAAATCCAAGAATATTGCTGTGTCAGCGGGGTCCCCCGCACACTAAAGCAACTCCTGTGCCTTTGGCACGCACTCAACTAGAGTGCAGGAGTTGCTTAAGTGTGCGGGTCCACTCCGACTCGAACGGAGGACTTCGGTTTTGGAGACCGAAATTTTACCACTAAACTATGGACCCGTGGTTGGTACTATACCACGCAAAAACGCCATATAAAAATGGCGTACTCACAGAATTAAAAGGTTAAGGATTTACGCAAACGGATACAGTTCTAGGAAAACGAACAAAATGGAGTGAGTCCCGCCACGGGCGGGATGAACGACATTTTGTGAAGTTTGACAACAAAAAGTGCCATTTGCGTAAATCCTAGAATTACTTTTTAACTTCTTTATACGTAACAACTTTTCGCAAAGTTGGGTCGAATTTCTTGAGTTCAAGCTTCTTTTCAACACGCTTTTTGTTACGCACATCATAACGAACGTGTTTGCTTTCTGTGCTCTTAATTTTAACAATATGGTCTTGTGACATAAGAATACTTTATAGAAAATGTGAGTTTTGTCAATAAAGAGAACTTTTCTTATGTCGAATTATGGAGCATATACATCTCCACAGTCTAGGATAGCGTCCCATTGACCCATACTTGCTTGTGGACTTCCTTCGTGCAAGATTACCATTATTTGGTTGATGATAAGCCACGCGGCAAACACAATAATCATACCTACCAGGGTGGTGCCAAAAATCTTATGTGCTTTTGCTATATTCCCTGGATTAGCTGAAGACATTATGTAAAGCACGCCTGCATTTAAAAACATGAGTGCAGCGACAATAGTAGTAGCGAGTACCAAGAAGTTTAAAATGTTCAAAGCGAGCACTTGGAGATCGCAAAACCTACACTCCTCAACAAGTAAACCGTTAGTAACCGTATCACTATTACCACAAGTAACAAGTGCTGCATGTGCTACACTCCCTAATCCACCCAAGAATAGAGTGCTGCATCCAAACAAACACAAGAGGGCGTGCTTATAATAAGCTTTCATGTGTTATTTATATTAAACGATAGCGCCACCATTATTTACACACTTTAACAAAAAGTGTTAATAAAGTACCCCTCATACCATATTTGATACAAGGGATACAATTTTACCTAAATATGTCTTTCTAACTTTACAAAAGAATACAGATATATATCATTTACAGTGTCGAGAGACCAGTCGGTGCTGCAGGCGGGGTAGTGTCAGATGTAGGAATTGGAGGAGTGGTGTTGTTGTTCCCACCAACGGTACCGAGGAGAGATTTTTCTATAGCTTGTAAGGCAGTAGAATGTGAAACCATTTGAAGGTGGGTCAATGAATTTAGGTTTTGTTCATATGCTCCTTCTACATGGGTAATACTGTAATCCACCAAAGAGTCCTCATCAGGTGTACCGTCACTGTAATATACGGAATACTGGATTGCTCCCGGAGTTTCATCACTTGGAATAGCAGGATAGTAGGGGGCACAATCTCTGTTAATTCCTGCCATGGTTACTACTCTTCTCACTTTCGAAGTCTCAAGGTACCCATGCCAAAGAGTTCGCATAACGTTACTTCCACCACGGGAATGACCTACTAAATCCACTTTTTCAAATCCTGGGTACTTAGCCAAGACAGCATTTACCCATCCCGCAACTTCCTGTGCCTGTTGAGGAGATACTGTACCACACAAGGTTGTGTTGGATTGAGTAATGCTGTTTGCTACCAGTAATGTGGACTTCCAACCTTTGTTTGCCAAGTATGACTTAGCGGTATTCCACTCAGTCGAATTACCAAGCCAACCATGCACAAAAACAACAGGGTACTTGGATGTTGATTCAAATGTAGGGACAGTGAGAGTATTGGAATTAGCACCATTACTCTGTACCGTTACACTACAATTTGAGTACACGCCGTTCGCCAGTGTCCACGTAATCTTGTTTTGACCAACTACTGCACTAGTCTTGTCAGCAGTACCACACGTACCACCGTATACAATGGTGCCTGCAGAGTCTGAATTAAAAGTGTACGTTGGAGTTTCATCAACTAGTGAGGGAACACTTGATACTTGAGAGATGACTGGTGCAGTACCAGGCGTCTGTAGTGTAATCGTAACCGAGTCATTCCTACTTGCGGAGATATTCCCTGCTGCATCTCTTGCAAAAGCGTAGAGTGTTTTAGTACCAGCTGTTGCGAACGTGTAGGTCGTTGGTTTTGCACCCCAGACACAACCTGTA
>LCFC01000038.1 GCA_000998805.1 Parcubacteria group bacterium GW2011_GWA2_43_11 | reverse complement strand
CTGGTAGAAAGACGCTACGCAAAAGCCGGTCAAGCGTTTCGCATGTCGTACTCTATATATGACGATAAGGTGGTGTTTATCAGCTCGGCCAAAGAAGCATATGGCTTTGTTGTGCAGAGCAAAGAGTTTGCTGAGCTGATGCTCATGCAATTTGAATTACTCTGGAGCAATTCTAAAAAGTAGCCCGCACACAAACAATGTCACGGCGCTTCTGTCGAGTAAGCGCACAAAATGGTGACATTGTATGTGTAGCGGATAAATAGCGAGTTGAAAGCATGCCCCGTACCGCCTGGTACTGGGGTTGAATGGTTAAAAGTTAAAAGTGTGCGGGCAGGCTTTCACCCCGCCGTGGCGGGGCAAACTTTTAACTTTGCACTTTTAACATTAAACTCCGCGCCTCTGTGTATAAGAAAAGAGTGTGAATCATTTTCATGCGGTAGTATAAAGATATACTTTATATATAAATTATACTCCTATGACCAGCTTACTCGTTCTCGTTGTTGTAATTTTTTTGTGGGTACATGTAAGGAAAGTGGAAAAGCGCATGACGTATCTGGAGAAATATCTCCAAGAAAGTACGAAGCAGTTTGGAAAAACTGAAGCGGCAAGTGCGACTCCTGCTGCCTCGACTTTTACAGAACAGAATGTGACAGAAAGACCAACAGTAGCGGAGAGACAAGCATCTGTGAATACGATAGAGCAACCAACACTGCAGGCATCTCCGAGTGCAGTAGGAGGCTTTATAGAATGGCTCAAAACTGATTGGCTTATGAAGCTTGGTGGCTTGCTCATCGTGCTTGGCATGGCTTGGTTTTTAAACTATGCGTTTGCAAATAACTGGATAGGCCCCATGGGAAGAATTAGTCTCGGATTTATCGTAGGTGCGATGGTCCTCGTGCTCGGGCGGTATCGCATGAACACCTACATGTCGCAGGGAGGCATACTCATGTTTATAGGTGCGCTCGGTATTATTTTGACGACGTGGGCAGGAAGGGAAATGTACGGTTTCTTTACTCCTGCTTCAGCACTCGTGATTATGTTCCTCACCTCGTGCGTGCTTGGTATCACGAGTGTGCACTTTAAGCGAGTTCCGCTCGCCTACGCTAACGTGTTGCTTGGAGCCGTCGCTCCATTGCTCACCGCGAGCCCAGAGCCGTCACTGACAGGGCTGTTTACTTACCTGCTCGTCCTTTCACTCGGTGCAATATGGGTCACAAGTGTCACGGGATGGAGACAGATTGTGTTCTTAGCACTCTTCACGGTGTCGTTGTATAGCATCCCGTTTCTTGAAAATGGATATTTTGAAAACGAGAATGGGCTTATGTTTGCGTTTGTATTCTCAGCACTTTTCTTCTTTGTTTCTATCCTTGGCATGCGTCAGGCAGGCATAACAAAGATATACGATTTACTTACTGCTGTACTTACAGGACTGTTTCTACTGGCATGGATACTGGTGGGGGCTGATGCAGAATGGCAGTCACTGCTCCTTGTCGCATGGACACTGGTGTTTGCCTTCGGTGCATTTACTGCTGTACGTCTCGGAGCAATGATGTCGTACTTCTATGCGTATGCAAGTGTAGGCGTGCTCCTCCTAGGTTCTGCGACGGCGATAGAGCTCGATGGACCAACACTCACGATAGCGTTTATTATCGAATCGCTTGCCGTACTCGTGATTGGGCACTATGTTTCAAAACAAGCGAGGCTGCTACCTATCTTAGCTATTCCTACCATCATCCCTATCTTCTTATCGTTTGAGAGTATGGATTCTTATGCGTGGAACATAAGTATTTTTCATGAGGACTCGTTGGTTTTGGCACTCATGATTATTGCAGGTGTGCTCGTGGAGCGATACGTGAAGTATGCACGTCTAAACGAACCTGACGAAGAGGTACGTAAAAAACTCTCATTCTTTTCAAATATCGCAGGTGCAGGTGCTTCATTGTATGGAATAGCGTACGTATGGCTTGGGTCAAAAGCACTCTTTGGGTATGAGAATGGAATCATCGTTGCTCTGTTTGTGTATATCGTCATAGGTTCCGCACTGTATCTTTCTGGAAAGAAGACTGGTGTGAAATGGAAGAAGGTGATTGGCGGAATACTTATAGGAATCACGTCTGCGTACCTACTCCTTGTCGCAGGAATGATACTCGGCACGTTTGGTCGCATCGTAGCCTACATGGTGATTGGTGTGGTGCTTGTTGGTGTTGCGTGGCATGAGCGAAGTGGCATTAAAAAAGATATATAAAAACCATGATTCAAAAAATCAACAAACTATTCGTATTTGGCGTTGCACTTTTGATAGGTGTTGGTCTATATGCAGGAAGCGTGTACGCACAAACTCCTGCATGGAAAAAGACACAAGAAGTAGATTTGTCTGCCTTTCGATATACGATTGAAGTATCTCCTCATTCCTATGCGGTTCCCACGGTACTCGAGGTGCCAGTTGTTTACGAGAGTGTGCAAAACAAATCAGCAGTTGTTGTTGGTGGGCAGGGCACGCAACCGACGCTATATACCACTGACACAGAACACGTTGATATGCCAGTGCACGTTAGTCTTGGACACATGCCCATGACGGACACCCCGAGACTCAGTGATGGAAAATTAGAGACAACAGTAGATTTTCCTTTTGATGAAACTGGAACAAACAAGGTCTCCATCACCGTAACAGCGAACGAACCTATTACCACTTCTAAGCTACGCATGGTACTGGTTCCAAACGTTGCGTTTCCCCATACTATAGCTATACGTACCGAGGCGACGACTCTGCTCGCTAAAACTGAGCTCGAAGGATCTGAAGTGCGTTTTCCAAAGACGACGGCAACAACTTTCTTTATTGAGTTTGAGCTCGCCCAACCACTTCGATTAGCTGAAGTCGAGTTTGTGCAAGAGTCAGAAGTGGTACGTCATGCATCAATTCGATTCTTGGCACAACCAAATACAAACTACACACTCTTTGTAGATCCCGATAGACAGTACGGAACTCTCCCTCTAGGGGGGATGTCACTTACTGATGATAAAGGTGTAGTGAGTATTGAAGGTGTTCTAAATGCAAACAAGTTGTATACGCCCTCAGACGAGGATAAAGACGGAGTTCCTGACATGCATGACAACTGCGTATCTGTTTCAAACTCTGACCAGATAGATGTAGACAAAAATGGGCGAGGGGATATGTGTGATGACTTTGATCGTGATGGAATAGTGACTACTAAAGACAACTGTCCACTTGCACCAAACAATGACCAGCGTGATACGGATGGCGACACGATGGGGGATGTGTGTGACGAAGAAGAAAGCAGACTGACCGAAAGGAGTCCTTGGATACCTTGGGCTGGTATGGGGATAGCGGCCATCGTCCTTGTAGGACTGCTTTTCATTAGCGCAGGCATGAAGCCTAAAACAGGTGTACAGGTAGAAACAGAAGAAGATAAAGTTGAAAGTTTATAAAGTAAAATGTTCATAAAGTTAAAAGAAAGTAAGACGAGTTGAAACGAGGAAAGTAGTTAAAAGTTTGTAAAGTTCATAAAGTTGAAAGTTAAAAGTAAAATAAAAGTTCCTAGTTCACAGTTCCTAGTTCAAAGATACGAATTAAAAGTTAAAAGTGACAAGTAAATTTTTTCGCGTCATTGCGTAACATTTAACTTTTTTAACACGTAACTATCGTGATACAGTGAATAGTACGGTATGAAACAACGTATAATGAGTTTGTATTGGTGGACGAGAAGGCATATATCTGCCCTCGCGTTTGCTTGTGGTTTTGTATTGGATACCCTGACGCTAAATCGTATCGACATGCTCTATGAGAATATTGTATTTGTCTCGTACTTGGCGCTGGCATATATAGGGATTCTCCTTGTGCACGGAGTAGAGACACGTCTCTTTGCACCGACTTTACTTCTTCGTGTGCGTGTATGGCTACCTGTCTTAGTGCAGCTTCCCCTTGGAGGTCTTTTTTCAGGCTTTCTTATCTTTTACACCAAAAGTGCTTCAGTGTTTGCCAGCTGGCCATTCCTTGCCGTGCTGTTCGTACTGTTTGTGGGCAACGAATTTTTTCACAAACGGTACGAAAAGCTTGTGTTTCAAATTAGCTTGTATTACATAGCCTTGCTTTCGTACTTAGTATTAATTGTTCCTGTAGTTCTCAATACACTCGGCACTGCAACGTTTATATTCGCAGGGATAGTTTCGCTTTTCGGTATCAGTATGTTGTTACTCCCTATACAGCGTCTGTTTCCGAAGCTCTACCAGCAAGGAGCCGTTCTCATGTGGAGCATAATAGGTTTAATCTACGTTGGTTTTAACATCCTTTACTTTACCAATACGATACCTCCCGTACCGCTCGCATTGAAAGAGATTGGTATTTATCATAGCGTTGTTCGTACGGGCGGGGCGTATGCTTTGGTGTACGAAAAACCAGAATGGTACGAATCGTGGAGGAAGACAAGTCGCGTCTATCACTACAACACAGGAGAATCTGCGTACTGCTTTACCAGTATCTTTGCACCTGAGCGTATAGGAGATACACTCATTTTTCACTCATGGCAAAAGAAAACAAAAGATGGTCAGTGGGTTCGAGAGAGTCGTGTTCCGTATACAATCCAAGGAGGTAGGGAACAAGGGTATAGGGGATATTCCATAAAGCGAAACCTTACCGAGGGAACATGGCGATGTGTCGTCGAGACTGAACGACAACAGGTGATTGGAGAGACTCGTTTTAATGCGGTGCTCGTCAATGATGTTGTTACGACTGTTTCTGAAGTACAATAAAAAAGTTAAAAAAAGTTCCTAGTTCACAGTTCCTAGTTCGAAAGAATATGAAGTTCCTAATTCCTAGTTCACAGTTCAAAGCTTGCCCTGAGCTTTTTACCCTGAGTCTGTCGAAGGGTTCGAAAGAAAGACGAAAACTTGGATTGCTTTGCTTCGCTCGCAATGACGCGAAAAAAATTTACTTGTCACTTTTAACTTTTAATTCGTATCTTTGAACTAGGAACTAGGAACTTTTATTTTACTTTCAACTTTCAACTAAATAAAGGGTTGAGCTAAACTGTATTTCTCTATATAGTGCATAGTATGCAAGTGGAAAGTATCAAAACAGCTTTTGACGAAGTGCTTAAGACATTGGGGCTTGAGGCAGAGCAAGTCACTTTTGAACACCCTACAGAAATAGCCCATGGTGATTATGCGACGAACATCGCGTTGATGCTCGCAAAAAAAGTGGGTAAGAACCCGAAAGAACTTGCAGAACAGATTGTTGCTGCGTTTGTAAAACCGGATGAGGTGGAGCGGTTGGAGGTTGCTGGTCCAGGTTTTATCAATATATATTTAAGTCGAAGTTTTTTTCGTGACTCAATCAAGAAGGTCATAGATGAAGGGGAATGGTGGGGCTCAAACGATACCTGCAAGGGCAAGCATGTGATGATTGAGTATACCCAGCCAAACCCGTTCAAACCGTTTCATATTGGGCACTTGATGAGTAACACAATAGGTGAGTCTATCTCACGTTTATACGAGTTTGCTGAGGCAGAAGTGCGACGAGCAAACTATCAAGGCGACGTCGGACTCCATGTCGCAAAGGCTCTGTGGGGACTGCGAAAAACTGGTGGTGATCCGTCGAATATCGATGACATTGCACGAGCATACGTTGCGGGTAATAGGGCGTTTGAGGATGAAGAAGATGCAAAAAAAGAAATTGTTTCTTTTAATGCAATGGTGTATGACAATGCGAAGGAGATTGCAGAAGAGTATGCGATAGGGCGCAGAGTGTCACTTGAGCATTTTGAAGAACTCTACAAGATACTTGGTACGAAGTTTGATTTCTACTTTTTTGAAAGTGAATCGACGCTCCCCGGAAGGGCACTTGTGAAAGAAGGTCTTGCGACAGGAGTGTTTGAAGAGAGTGAAGGAGCGGTGGTTTTTAAGGGTGAGCAATATGGGCTTCATACCCGTGTGTTTATAAACAAGCAAGGATTACCAACGTACGAAGCGAAGGATCTTGGGCTCGCACAGCTTAAAATGCAAAAGTGGGATTTTGATATTTCAGTCACAACAACCGCCGTAGAACAGCAAGAATATTTTAAGGTGATGTTTAAGGCACTGTCACTCCTGCGACCAGAGCTTGCGCCGAAGCTTCACCATGTTTCGCACGGTATGATGAGTCTTACGGGCGAGAAGATGTCGTCACGAAAAGGTAATGTTATTACGGGGGAGTCGCTCATACGCGACATGCTCGCGCTCGCGACAGAAAAAGTACAGGAGAGGAATTTTGATGATGAAGAAAAAGAGGAGATAGCCAAAGCGGTAGCAGTCGCTGCGATAAAGTACTCGGTACTCAAGCAGAAAGCAGGGAAGAATATCGTTTTTAATCCTGAGCAGGCACTCTCGTTTGAAGGCGACTCAGGTCCGTACCTTGAGTATGCGCACACGCGTGCTGTGTCGATACTGGAGAAAGCAAAGAAGGTGGGACTGGTCGCTTCGACCGTGCTTGCACCACAAGAGAGTACTGAGCTCGAAAAGCTTCTATATCGTTTTCCTGACGTGGTGCTCCGTGCTCTCGAAGAGTATGAGCCACATTACATCACGACCTACTTGACCGAACTCGCAAGCACGTGGAACTCATGGTATGCCGCGGAAAAAGTCATGGATGAGTCAACCACTGCTCCCTACAAGCTCGCTATCGTGCAAGCGTTTGCTCATACGATGAAGAATGGTCTTTGGCTCCTTGGTATCCAAGCCCCTAACCGCATGTAGGACATACGGAAACGGCACGCTACAAGAGTACTTCATTTTTGTAACGCCTTCGGCTAACAAAAGTTGGTCACATTTCTGCGTTACTCTTCACAAAATACTCCTCACCGATGCATACGACTCGGAGTATTTTGTTCGCGCGCCTCCTCCTTCGTTAAAACTACGGCGGTCAAGAAAACTACGGCCGACAGGTCGAACTTTACCACAAGGGCATTTCCATTTTCATAGTCGTTGCACTCCTTGAAAATTAGGTCGCATCCGTTTGCGTAAGTCCAAAAAAACATCAACATTGTGCCTTGTTGAAAATTCTCCTTTGAAATGCAACTTCTAGTAACATAGAAGTCATGAAAACATCGAAGCGAAAACCATTTAACCACTTAACACAGTACGAACGAGACAGAATTGAAAAGCTTCGCTTTCACTGTACGCGTATTGTCGATATTGCCCACATACTAGGAAGAGACAAAGGTACTATCTCTCGTGAGATTAAAAAACATACCAATAAACACCATCGATATAAAGCCACCAAAGCCCAGGAGAAAGCTGAAGCGAACCGTCACGGTAGCAAAGTGGTGGGTATGAAAATCGAGAAGTGTAGAGGACTGAGATCACGTATTATCACCGAACTAAAGGGTCTACGGTCACCTGATGAAATCGCTGGACGAATGAAGCGGGATGGTGTGTTCCCTCGGGTTGGTACTAATGCCATATACAAGTGGCTCTATAGTGAATATGGCAGAGAGTATTGCCAGTACCTCTGTACCAGAAAGACACATAAGATTAGGCAATCAAGACTCGGAAAGCGTCATCTGATACCAAATCGAATATCAATCAAACAAAGGCCTGAAGGAGAGACACAGCTCCATGCTGAGAGTGATTTGTTTGTCTCACCAACCAAGCTCCATACCAAAAGAGTCGGCCATTTGGCAGTGATTCCTAAAACGCTCCTTCTTACCGGATTGTTCCTTCCTAATAAATCACCAAAGACCATGCGTGATTCAATACACACTATTGAAGAGAACCTTCCCATCACGACCTGGACTCTTGATAACGGTATCGAGAATATCTACCACGAACAGTTTAATGTACCAGCATATTTCTGCACTCCAGGTAGTCCCTGGCAGAAGCCACATGTTGAGAATAGTATTGGTCTCTTGCGACGATGGTTCATTCCTAAGGGCACTAATCTTGAGACTGTACCTGAGGATACCCTCCAATCGATGCTCCATGTGTTTAATCATAAGTATCGGAGGTCACTGGGATATGAAAGTGCGTACGAGCAATCTCTTTCACATGCTATTATTAAAAAAGTTCCTCGATTATCAAAACAATCCGCAGTTGCATTTAGATAGAGAATTTACCTGTTTCAAACATTGACTCAGGAATAAAAACGATGTACAACATAAGTTAGTATATAATTAAATAAAAAGGAGGTAACCAATGCGGACCGCCCGTTTAAAGCAAGCTGTGCGCTTCAGCATTGCTGGAGCCGCAGGTGTCATGACCTACTATGTTGCATTGTACTGTCTCACGGAATATCTGGGAGTCTGGTACATTGCTTCAGCAATAATTGGATTCATTCTGAACACTGGATTGAATTTTACCCTTCAGAAGTTTTGGACGTTCCAAAACAAGGGGACTGAAATGGTTGGTCGACAGCTTGTGCTGTATATCGCCATGACCCTTTCCTTTCTGGTAGGCAACACTGTTTTTTTGTATCTCATGGTGCAGTACCTGCACATGTGGTACATCGGAGCGCAGCTGATTCTCACTGTGGTCTTTTCCATTTCAAGCTTCATTTTCTCTGGACTAATTTTCAACAACAAACAAAAGGAGTAACAACATGCTCGTAATTAAAGTGTGGTGTCTTCCGAAGTCTACCGAGTACAAGCTCAATCAGATTTTCGAAAGTATTGTCAAAGCCGTAGAGAGCGTTCCCGAACTTGATCTCAAAGGCAAGGATTCGATGAAAGTCCTTTTTCCGTCCGACATGGTGGAGTTTGGTCTAGGGACCGAGACCATTATCGAAGGTCACTTAGAAAAGTCAGACCGGACCGTAGAGAGTCGTAATCGTTTGGCTGAACGCTTAGGAGTAGCGCTCAAGAAATACATACCGAAGGCGAATGCTGAATGTTGGGTGTCTCCCGACGATTTGAGTCAAAGATTCTGGATCAATCTAAAGTCCAAAGACAGTAAGTCTTGGGATTTTGACCCGCAGCATGAC
>LCFC01000037.1 GCA_000998805.1 Parcubacteria group bacterium GW2011_GWA2_43_11 | reverse complement strand
TACCCAGGAGGATTGAGTGAATTTACCATGCAGAAACTTATTGACCAGAAGGGTTTTAGTGAGGTAGTGCGAAAGGCGGTATATGGGATGCTCCCAAGCAATCGTTTGCGTGCAAAGTGTATGAAGAATCTAACCATAAGCGAGTAAACAAACGTATGGCAACAAAAGAAACAGTACAATACATTGAGGCAGTGGGACGACGTAAGACATCAACGTCGCGAGCACGTATCACTCCTGCGAAGAAGGCTGATATTCTGGTGAACGGTAAGACTGTTGAGGAGTATTTTCCTACTGATGTGTTGCGTTCTCACGTCACACAGGCACTTGCAATAGAAGGTCTTGAGCAACAATTTGCGGTTACGGTACTCGTTCACGGGGGTGGTATTTCTTCACAATCAGAAGCAGTTCGTCACAGTATTGCACGAGCACTTACCAAGTTTGAGGAAAAACTTCGCAAGCCTCTCAAGAGTGCTGGTTATCTCAAGCGAGATCCACGTATGAAAGAGCGACGTAAGTTCGGGCTTAGGAAGGCACGTAGGGCACCGCAGTGGAGCAAACGCTAATCCTTGCGGACCTACGAAAATGGCGAATTTCGTCGTCAAACTTCACAAAATGTTGCTCACAGTACGACGTGTACAGCTCACAACATTTTGTTCGTTTTCCTAGAACTTCATCCATTTTCGTAAGTCCTAGTAAATATTTATTCTCAAAATACAAAAACAAAAAAAACCGCTTCTGCGGTTTTTTTTGTAAACATACATTCTGTATGTATCCAATGAGTGCTAAAATACAATGGTAGATGCAAATAAAATATTCAGTGAATATGGCACCAAAAATAATTGAAGTTCAAGTAC
Source organism: Parcubacteria group bacterium GW2011_GWA2_43_11 (assembly GCA_000998805.1). GTDB lineage: Bacteria > Patescibacteriota > Minisyncoccia > Phycocordibacterales > UBA12088 > UBA12088. Next base: position 9,089 of record LCFC01000037.1, on the reverse strand, counting down.
CAGAATATAACTTGAGTACAAAACCAGACTATCTCAATGTTGGTCAAAAAGTTGATACAGAAATCGAAAAGAATTTCCCTGATGGCCTCTATGTGTGTAGAGCTATTGGGAAAGACGACCATCCGAATTTTTCGTTAGATGGTTTAGTCGACATCATACTCAAAAATGGAACTGACAAATATGACTCAAAAAGAAAAGAAGTTTGTTTTGAAGATTTTTCTATGTATGATCATGATATTCAAGCTGGGGATTTTGAGATAAAAAATCATAAAATTATTTTAGATGATTCCAATATATATTATTCGATGTTTGGAGATATTGTTAAGAAATTTTATGAGAACGTGCTTTTAGATAGGGGGTTTAAAGTAAGAATTGATATTTTGATACTCTATGATGCAAACAAATTAACAAGAGCACAGAAAATCGACCCAAATGCAGAAAGTGCTAGACCAGAGCTTGAAGAATGTTTATATAAGTTCAAAAATCCAGAACATAAACAGGATGCCCTGGTTGGTATTGTTAAGATTTTGCGATGATAGCATCATTAATTTTCTGAATAGAAAATTAACCCTGTGTTGTGTATTAATCAAAGAGGGAAGTGATATAAGTATCAATATCTCGCTGTTCAATATCGTAGAAATTCTTTGCTTCTCTATCGAGGTATCGTGCGAGCTTCTTGCCTACAAAGCGCCAGTGCCAAGGCTCGTAAACATAGAATTCGTTGTTTTCAGGATAGGACATTACAAATCCGTACTTATGTGCATTCTGAAGTAGCCAGGTATGTGCTTCTGAGCTCTCAAACGCTGAGAGGTTTTCTCCAATAGTCGTTGATGTAAAATCAACCGCTGTCCCGAGCTGATGCTCCGAGTACCCTTGATCAGCTGAAAACCTATTTGCACCGACGCCATAGTTTGTTGTGTACACATTTTTGAGCGTGCCTTGTTCCGTAAATGAGCGATAGCCGGAGAGTACGATAAGGTCGACACCATCATCCTCTGCTTCCTCGAGCAAGTCGGAGAGGAACGGTAGCACCTCACTGCTTATCGTCACTTCTTTACCATTAACATAGTCGAATTTTTCTTCAATAAATGAAAGGTCAGCGGGCTTGTAGTGCTCGTTTAAAAAGTAAATACGTGAATACTTCTGTAACAGTTCAGGATCGGTGGTCGTAAGTTTTTCAAGTGTGTCAACGGTCCCGGTAAGTTTGCCCACTTGTCGTTTAAATTTATCTACAGCATCAGTAAGTGCTACTGTAACCTGTTGTTCTTCGTAGAGCATGTCAGAAAACTGTACAAATTTTTTCTCGTTTTCCTCAAAACGACTCAACGTCGTAGAACTGAATGTGGTAAAGGCATTTGTGGTAGAAGCATTGTTTTGACTCACAATGTTTAGTTTTTGTGAAAGCGTAAACATGAAGTACGCCTGCATTATAAATCCCGCCACAAGAAGAAGGATAAGAATAAAAACTATCCAGAAGGCAAGGGAATGTTTTGGAGTGTCGTTCATATTATGTAGTATATCATAGGACTTTCGCAAACGGCGCATTTCATTGTTGCACTGCGCAAAATGTCTCTCGTAGTATTGTTCATACAACTCGTTCCGTTTTGCTTGTGCGCCTCGAACTGCATTCGTTTGCGTAAGTCCTAATTATTAAGGAAACAGGTAAAGCCGGACAGTGTGTACTGTCCGGCTTTATGTGAAGTAAGTTTAAAGAGCTACTTCACATGCTCTATTGTTTTTGTACCGTGGCAATGGGTATATACATCTTTTTTGCCACGGTGTCCTTCGGGTGGGGCATTTTCGCCCAATCCCAGTTTTTTTGTTCTAAGGCTTTCATCAACTCTGGATTCTTTACATTATTAGCCATCCAGAACAGGCTCAAAAACGCTTCTTTCGGTGTTCGGTCCGTCAAGAGATTTGCATTGAGATCTACATGCTTGACCCATAGAGCCATGTCGGGCATCCAGTCGTAAATACTGTCGTCCTCGTGCATGTACTCAGCAGGTACCTCAATAAAGACATTCTGCACCGCAGGATTTTTCTCACTCTCTAAAATAACGAGAGCACCCCTGTCTCTAGGAATCCTTACGAGTCGTGGGGTCTGTAGAATTTTTTCCAAGAAAGCAGGGAATCCTTCTTTCTTGACCATCATCAAAACAATCTCGAGGTTCGGGTCCGCCCTCTTCTCCCAAGGTGCATCAATTAGATCATTGGCTAGACGAAGACCTTCATAGTCTAAACGTCGAGCTTTGCGCACAATATTCTGGAAGAGCACCTCCTCGTCGGGAGACACTTGTTGCGGTTGAGGTTGTTCAGACGGCGCTGGCACGGCTTCTGTGATTTGCAGACCCAAGTCCCTCGCCCGCATGACCGTACTTGTGGGTTTTGAAGAACACGAGCTCAAGAAAATCGTTGTCACTAGCAGCAGTACCACATGCAGTATCTTCATTTCTTCACCTATCCTTTTATTACTAGTTTAAAAAATCTGTATTTTATCCTGCCAAATATTCTAACCTAAAAAACAAGCATTGTCAATGTGTAAATTTCCTGACCCGCCCGCACTTCTCCACACCTTCTTTCATACCCCACAACCAACTGATTCTGACGTAAGTAATGCCCGCCACGCTGCGTGACGAACTTTCTCAAGTACGTATCGAAACTCACTCACTTGCCATACAACACGTTCCTGTTGTTCCTCTTTGGTTAATGCACGTGTCATTCGTTCAAACAACCACACGGTAAGTATTGCAAACCACAACGCAACCGTAAGACTCTGTGTCGTCTTGAACTGTACATACTCAAGTCCAAGGAGTCGTTTAGCATCACGAAAAAACTCTTCGATTTCAAATCGATGGTAGTATTTGTTGATAATATTGTCTCGTGTCGCACACGTATCATTTGTAATGAGATACCAAGAGTCGGTATCATTCTTTGGTTTATCTGACACTACCAATCTCAATTCAGTATCATATGCCTCTATGACTACATCGTTTCCATACATATCTTCCACAGCACACACTCTACCTGTCGTGCTTCGCGTTACTCTCTTACGTTTCTTAATACGAATCACGAATGTATGGCTGTGTGAAGCCAAATGCGTAATGATAGACGGACAGGCAAATCCTCTATCAAAGACAAGGGTTGGTCGATATCCGAGTATACGTACTAACCGTTCAATCGCTTGAATGACAAACAGATTTTGTGAATCTTTCTGTATTGGGTATTCCAGTATTTCAAAATAGACAGGTATCGCTCTTCCGTGGGCTGTTTGTTTTGCAAACAGCAGCACCTGACGCCCATTCTTAAAATCAGAGAAGTCAACTACTAGTACATCGGTACTCGACACCATACCTAACGGTACGATAAGCGATGGAAACAAAATACGTATTCGTACATTTTTTAGGAGTCGCCACATCTTTGACTTTGCGGTGTTCCATCTGTATGAAGTAAGTCGTGCGTTTGTATGCATGACAATAACCGGCGTGTAGGGGTTACTTTTTAATGTTCTAAAAGTAAATAGTACCAACTACCGTCGGTTTTGTTGTATTTCAAAGGTTTCTGATGTGGAGAAGTGCGGGCGGGTCAGGTAAATTTCCCATATAAAGACACATAAAAGGCTGTAGAAGCTTCTCCTAAGTGGTATACTGTACCTGTTTTAGGAAATTATGGTCGTCGATCTTATCAAAGTAATCAGCCCCACTGCAATAGCATTCTTTGTTGGGATGGCCATCACACCCGTTGTTTCGCATTATCTCTATAAGTATAAATGCTGGAAAAAAACATCGGGTAAGAAGGCTGGCTACGCAGGAGGTAACACACCTCTTTTTAATGAGCTTCACAAAAACAAAGAAGTTGGTACTCCGCGTATGGGTGGCATCGTCATATGGGCGAGTGTCTTTATTACTATTTCGGGACTTTGGATTCTTGAGCGTTGGTTTGGGGGTGCTGCATTGGAAAAACTTGAGTTCCTCTCACGTAGTCAGACATGGCTTCCTCTCAGCGCACTCCTTGTAGGAGCTGTGGTTGGTTTTATCGACGACCTCATGGAAATACTAGGGAATGGCAAGCACTTTGCAGGTGGGCTATCCCTCTCACGACGTTTGTTGATTGTCGGAATTTTTTATGTTTTTGCAGGGTGGTGGTTCTATGAACGGTTAGATGTCTCCTCAGTTTCAATTCCTTTTGATGGGGTGTTTGAGTTTGGGGTGTGGTTTATTCCATTTTTTGTGCTTGTGGGTATAGCAGTCTATGCAGGGGGTGTTATTGATGGAATAGACGGGCTCTCTGGAGGTGTGTTTGTGATGATGTTTACGTCGTATGGAATGATAGCCATTGCGCAACATCAAGTGGACCTTGCGGCTTTTTGTGCAACGGTCGTCGGAGGACTCCTTGCATTCTTGTGGTTTAACATTCCACCGGCTAGATTTTACATGACCGAAACTGGGGTTATGGGTTTGACCTTAGCACTCACTATTACGGCGTTCATGACTGACAAGATTGCAGACGGGAAGGGAGTAGCGGTATTGCCTGTTATCGCCTTCCCACTCGTCATTACAGTGCTGTCTGATGTTATACAGGTATTCTCCAAAAAGTTTCGTGGGAAAAAAGTATTTCGTATTGCACCACTGCATCATCATTTTGAAGCTCTGGGTTGGCCCCCGTACAAAGTCACCATGCGGTATTGGGTGCTCTCTGCGGTAATGGCATTTCTTGGAGTGATTATAGCCCTTGCCGGCTCATTATAGTCTATGCCTACAGCAACAAAACATTTTGACCGTCCGTTCTTTATCACCACACTTGTTTTGGTGATTGTTGGGGTGTTTATTTTTAGCTCGGCATCGCTCGGACTCTTGGCTCGTGATGGCGTACAATTTTCGAGTGTTGCAAAATCTCAGTTTTTTCTCGGGGTCTGTGGTGGACTCGTTGCACTATTTACCATGGCAAATATTCCCTACAGGTCGTACCGTACGTACGTACCATACATATTTGGCATAGCGCTGGTTTTGACAATGTGTGTGTTTATCCCAGGACTTGGGTATGAGGCAAATGGCGCTCGACGATGGCTTTCTGTCTTTGGGGTGTCCTTACAGCCGGCAGAAATTCTTAAGCTATCCTTTGTGTTATTTTTAGCATGGTTCTACAGTGCACACTACCGCAAGCTTAAAGACATACGCTTTTCACTTGGGGGACTTGTGGGAGCACTCGCCGTCACTGGTCTCATTCTTCTTCTCCAGCCTGACACAGGAACATTTTTGATTCTTGGAACGACGGGCGTTGCTGTCACAATTACGGCAGGTGTTCGAGTAAAACATCTTTTGTTTTTAGGGCTACTTCTTTTTCTTGGGGTATGTGTGCTCGCACTCTCGCGACCGTACCTACTGGAGCGAGTGACCACCTTTATGGATCCAGCAAGCGATCCGAGTGGCTCGGGATACCAAATCAAGCAATCATTGATAGCCATCGGATCAGGGGGGTGGTTTGGAAGAGGTTTTGGACAAAGTGTACAGAAATTTAGCTACCTTCCAGAACCAATAGGTGACTCTATCTTTAGTGTGGCAGCAGAAGAGTTTGGTTTTATGGGGAGTGTGACACTTCTAGGATTGTTTGTGTTTTTTGCTTTGAGGGGTCTCCTTATAGCCTCGCGTGCCCCTGATAGATTTGGTGGACTGGTAGTGATTGGAGTTGTTATACTAATCATAACCCAATCGTTTATGAACATTGGAGCCATGACTGGGTTGATACCGTTAACAGGAGAACCGCTGACGTTTATAAGTCACGGGGGTACATCATTACTGTTTGCTTTGGCGGGAGTAGGTATGGTGCTTAATATTTCTCGATATAAATCAATTCGAAACAGTATATGAAAATAGTATTCACAGGAGGAGGATCAGGCGGACATTTTTTCCCTATTATAGCGGTTGCGGAAGAAATAAATGATATTGTCGAGAAAAAAAACCTCATCAAGCCGGAGTTGTATTACATCTCGAACACTCCCTACGATGAGCTGTCTCTCTATAAAAATAACATTCAGTACAAACACGTTGCAGCGGGAAAACTTCGACGGTACTTCTCACTCACAAATGTTACGGATCTTTTTAAGACACTGTTTGCATTACCACGAGCACTTCACGTCCTTTTCTCTCTTTTTCCCGACGTCGTGTTCAGTAAAGGGGGGTACGCGTCCGTTCCTGTCGTGTTTGCTGCGCGTATTTTACGCATACCCGTATTTGTCCATGACTCGGATGCAGTTCCAGGTAGAGCAAATTTGTGGGCTGGAAAATTTGCAAAACGTATCGCGGTGAGCTATCCGGAGTCCGTAGAATTTTTCCAACATAAAGACAGAGTTGCCTATGTGGGGAATCCTACTCGTACAGAAGTACGTATACCAAGTACACAAGGTTCACATGACTACTTTGGTTTCTCATCTGAAATACCAACAATTTTTATTGTAGGAGGTTCTCAGGGCGCAGAGTATATTAACAGTACATTACATTTAGCCTTGGCGGGGCTTCTCGAAAAGTATCAAGTAATTCACCAAATAGGGAAGAATAATTTTGAGGCATACAAAGACCTTGTGGGTGTGGAGCTTCGAGGACATGTACACGTGGATCGCTATCGAGCGTTTCCATTTTTAAATGAAGTAGAGATGCGCAATGCGGCAGGATGTGCTGATTTGATTATTTCTCGGGCAGGTTCTGGATCAATTTTTGAGATTGCATGTTGGGGTAAACCTTCCATTCTTGTACCTATTCCAGAAGAGGTGAGTCGTGACCAACGGAGAAATGCGTATGCGTACGCACGCACTGGCGCGACTGAAGTTATTGAACAAGAGAATTTTACACCACATGTTCTTGTTGCAGAAGTTGAGCGTATTCTTTCTAGTCCCGATCTTCTTGCGAAGATGAGAGCAGGAGCAAAATCATTTGCTCGACCTGAGGCAGCTCATATTCTTGCTGAGGAGCTTGTGAAAATGATGCTTGAGCACGAGAAGTAATATATTGAACACTTACACCTATGAACACCGAAAAAAAAGTACGCACAAGAATAGCACCGAGTCCAAGTGGGTATCTCCATATTGGTACTGCGCGAACTTCGCTCTTTTGTTATCTATATGCAAAGAAGCTGAAGGGAGAATTTATTGTGCGTATCGAAGATACCGACAAGTCACGCACTGAGAAAAAGTACGAAGACGATATTCTCGATGGTCTTGAATGGCTCGGTCTTAAGTATGATGAGCTGTATCGTCAATCAGAACGAACTGATGTGTATGTCAAAAAACTGCAAGAACTAGTAGAGAGCGATAAAGCATACATTTCAAAAGAAAAAGCTAAGGATGATGATGTGCGTGAGGTTGAAGTGGTACGACTTCGCAACCCTAACACAATGCTCACGTTTACAGATACTATACGTGGAGAGATTACCTTTGACACCACTGAGTTGGGTGACTTTGTTATAGCCCGTTCAAAGACCGATCCACTATATCATTTTGCCGTCGTTGTCGATGACGCTCTTATGGATATTACACATGTTATACGTGGTGATGATCATATTTCAAACACCCCTAGACAAATACTGATACTAGAAGCATGTGGTTTTGAAAGACCTCAGTACACACACCTTCCCATGATACTCGCACCTGATAGGTCAAAAATGAGTAAACGCAAGGGTGCGGTAGCAGTTACGGAGTACCGTGCACAAGGTTTTCTCCCAAGTGCTATCATAAACTATCTTGCGCTTTTGGGGTGGAATGGAGGTACTGAAAAAGAGATATATAGTATGGAAGAGTTGGTACAAGATTTTTCACTTGATCACTTACAAAAAAGTGGAGCGGTGTTTGATATAGAAAAGTTAAAATGGTTTAACAAAGAGCATAGAAAGCTCATACCAAAGGAAAGCCTCACACGAGACCTCAAGGCACAATTAGAGGGTAATACGGGCATTCTGGAGGCTCTAGAGCGCTCTCCTAAGGCAGTAGAGGACCTGTTGGAACGGTTTTCTACATGGGCGGAGCTTAAGGAAGCAGTTGCGACAGGGGAGTATGATTTTTACGAAAAACTGCCCGTACTCGAAAAGGACATGCTTGCATGGAAAAAAGACCCTAATCCTGAGAGGATGAAAGATAGACTACATAAAATTTTGGAGCTTATTGGTTCCGTTGATACCACAACATTTACTTATGAAAATGTCAAAGGTGCGGTATGGGCATATGCAGAAACAGAAGGGAAGGGTGGCGTCTTGTGGCCTATGCGCGTGGCGCTCTCTGGTAAGGAAAGGTCACCTGATCCGTTTATACTAGCAGAGGCACTTGGAAAAGAAGAGACAATTACAAGACTCAATGAGGCATATACTTTGTATTTATGATGCTCACCACAACACCGTATTTCAAAAAAATAGTTTCAATACTTGCTTTTGGTATTCTTGGAGTTGGTATCGCCGTCGGTGTGGTCACACAGACTGTTGGTGCACAGGAGACTGCAGATGACCTGAGGTTGAAGATAACCGAAAGTCAGCGACAGTTGCAGGCGATAGAGCAGGAAATAAAAAAGTTTGAGTCTCAGCTAAATGTGGTAGGTGCGGAAAAGAAAACTCTACAGAATGCAATTAATGAGCTTGATCTTTCTCGAGACAAGTTGAAAGCAGAGATTCGTGGTACTGAGAAAAAGATTTCTTCAACTGATCTTGAGATACAAGAGCTTGAGCGTGAGATACATATCAAGGAGCTTGAAATTGAAAAAAATATGGAAGCGGTGGCAGAGTCGTTCAGACAAGTTGATCAAACTGAGAATCAGACTGTGGTAGAAATTATACTTGGGTATGATTCTATAGCAGAGGTTTGGGATGCCCTTGAGGAACAATCACTTTTACAAGATTCGCTTCGTGAATCAACGAAAATCATGAGTGCTCTCAAAGATGAGTATGAAAAAGCAAAACTCAACTCACTTGAAAAACGAGGAGAGCTCGGTAATCTCAAGAAAGAACTCTCAGGTGAAGAAAATGTACTTATCAGTACTATAGATCAAAAAGATTCATTGCTTAGTCAGACAAAAAATAAAGAATCTAATTATCAAAAAATTCTTGAGGAAAAGAAG
>LCFC01000036.1 GCA_000998805.1 Parcubacteria group bacterium GW2011_GWA2_43_11 | reverse complement strand
CAATCCACCGTACCTTTGTCGTCGCGAAAGGCGTAGTCTCATACGAATAGTGTAACGCTGATACATATCTATATGGGAGTGTAATATACGAGCAATCCACGTTTTTTTCATTTCAAATTAAAAATTGTAAATTAAAAATTTCAAATTAAGCCACGGTACAGGACATGTTTTCAACTTTCAACTCGGTACTCGCAACTCGCAAACTCATTACTCATCCTGTATGCTTCTAAGCATGAATAGAATGAAAGTCCTCTCCATAGGTATGGACAAAGACCTTTTAAAGGAGGGTAGTATTTCGTTTAAGAGACATCAAGTTTATGCGCAGCATGTAGAGGTGCTCCATGCTGTCGTTTTTGCACGCAAGGAGTATGGACGAGATATTGTGCAGATAGCTCAGAATGCTTGGGCGTACCCTACGTACTCAAGCAATATGCTTGGGCTTTTTTACGATGCATTTCGTATCGGGAAAAGTTTACTCAAGGAGAAAGGGGAGTGGGTTATTAGCGCACAAGATCCTTTCGAGTCTGGGCTCGTAGCATACCTCCTTGCGCGTGTGACAAGTATACCTTTCATGATACAAGAGCATGGTGACTTTTTCTCTGAGCCGTACTGGCGTGAGGAATCTTTCATGAACCGCGTACGCTTCAAGGTCGGCACATGGGTACTTCCTCGTGCAGATCATGTTCGAGTCGTGAGCAAGCGTATAGCAAAAACGATGCAGACGCTTGGTGTACGTAAAGAAAATATTACCATTCATCCGGTGCACACTGATGTGCAGTCGTTTCAAAGTGCAGAGCCAGACAAAGAGGTACAGGCTCTGCGAGGTAATTCTCAAGATCCCATAGTTCTTATTCTTTCAATAGGACGGTTTGTTCCTCAGAAAAATCTGGGAATGCTTGTGAGAGCCTTTACCAAAGTGCTCGAGCGTGGGGTGCAAGCGAAACTGCTCCTCTATGGCAAAGGGAGTCAGGAAGGTATGTTGCGAGAGCTCGCTTCCCGAGCTCCTGAGGGGAGTATCGTCTTTCGGGAATGGACGGACGATCCTGCTTCGGTGATGCGTGCAGTAGATATATACGCACTACCATCAAACTATGAAGGGTGGGGAAGGGTATGCATAGAAACACTCGCATCTGGTGTACCACTTCTTATGACTGATGTGGGGTGTGCGGGGGAGATAGTTTTTGACGGGGTGAACGGTCTCGTCGTGCCGGTAGACGATGAATGGGTATTTACTGAAGGTTTGTACAAACTTGCAACTGACGCTACACTACGGGAGCAATTGAAAAAGGATGGTTTGACAACGGTAGAGCAGTTGCCAACCTTTGAGGCAAATGTAGCGTTACATATAGAGAGTCTAGAAAAATGTCTGAAAAAAAAGAAATAAATAAATTCCGTCGCCCTCGCATCGTGACCATTGGTGGTGGTACGGGTCATTTTGCGCTTCTCTCAGGACTCAAAAACTGCAAGGTAGACCTGACTGCGGTCGTGACTATGGCAGATGATGGTGGCTCGACAGGGGTACTGCGCGATGAGCTTGGGGTCCTTCCTCCGGGAGATTTGCGACAATGTCTCGTCGCCCTTTCTGAAGCGGATGAGCTTGTACGTGAGCTCTTTACGCACCGCTTTGCTAAGGGGTCGCTCAAGGGGCACAACTTCGGCAACTTATTTATCAGTGCACTTGAGCAAGTCTCAGGCTCGATAGAGCGAGCAGTGGAGGGCGCAGCCGACGTGCTGAAAATTCAAGGAGAAGTGCTGCCAGTGACACTTGATAAAACGAAACTCATTGTGACTCTCGCTGATGGTACGAAACTCGCAGGTGAACACGCAGTGAGTGCTAGCAAGGACATACATGCTGTTGGTATCAAGAGTATGCGCCTAGCGCCGAAAGCAGAACTCAATCCAAAGGTGGAGCGAGCGATACGCCAAGCAGACCTTATCGTACTTGGTCCAGGGAATCTGTATTCATCCCTCATACCGAACCTTCTTGTGCCTAGGCTACCTGAAGCCCTTCGGCGCGCGCATGCACCCACGGTATTCGTCATGAACCTTATGAATAAGGAAGGACACTCAGACGATTTTACCTGTGTGCAATACCTCGATGAGGTTGAAAAACATGCAGGAGGTTCATTTGTGGATTTCGTACTGTACAACACAGGTGTGCTCCCTGACAGACTCGTGAAGCGCTATGAGAAAGAGGGGAAGCCTGTACAGTGCAAACCTCTGAAGAAGAGTGTGAGCCCACACTTTATCGGGGCGAACGTGATTTCTACTACAGTGCCGAAAAAGAGGAAAGGAGACCCTCTTGTACGTACGCTTATACGGCATGACGGAGATAAGCTCGCCCGTGCAATTATGAAAATACTTCAAGATATTATTTAAAGTACCAGTTAATAACTTCGCATGAGTAAAAGTAACAAACCTCGTATCGGTTTTATAGGTCAAGGATTCATTGGAAAAAATCTCGCAGATGATTTCGAACGTCGGAAGTACTCTGTTGTGCGTTATGCTCTTGAGGAGCCCTATGTAGAAAACAAAGAGCTTATTTCTACGTGCGATATTGTGTTTATCGCTGTTCCTACGCCGACAACACCTCAAGGGTTTAAGGACACAGCACTCCGGCATGTGCTCCCGCTCGTGGGGAAAGGAAAGGTGGCGGTCATCAAGTCGACCATTCTACCAGGTAAAACAGAGGAGATGCAAAAGGAGTTTCCACACTGCTTAGTTCTCCATGCGCCAGAGTTTCTTACAGAGAAGAATGCGGTGCTGGATACCCAGAAACCACAGCGTAATATTGTGGGAATACCTAAAAATACAAAACGATACCAGGAAGCAGCTGAACAGGTACTCAAAGTGTTACCGAAAGCCTCTTTTGAAATGCAGTGTTCAGCCCGAGAAGCTGAGATTATTAAGTATGCGGGTAACTGTTATCTCGCAAACCGTGTGGTCTTTATGAATGCACTCTATGACATCGTTGTAGCAGAAGGAGCGAGTTATGAGATTATTACTAAAGCTATGTCTGCAGATACACGTATAGGGGGAACACATATGAAGGTTATTGACAACAGTGGGCACAAAGGAGCCAAGGCGGGGCGGGGTGCAGGAGGACATTGTTTTCCTAAAGACCTTGCTGCATTACGTTTACATGCAGAGGAAACACTTGGTAAAGGTTCCCGTAGTGCAAGACTACTCCAGATGCTAGAAGATATTAACCTTCAGTTACTCTGTGAATCCGAAAAGGATATAGATCTTTTGACTGAGATATACGGACAGCCTGTGCTCCAGTCATATGGTACAGATGGTAAAGTAAAAGGCAGTAGAGCTAAGAAAAAGGAAAAAAGATAATAAATACTAGAACGAATACTAGTATTGGTTACGTAAATATACCATCTTCAGTTAACCTTTCGGAAAAGTCGGAGTCGTTGGTCTCTAACGGGATTCATTTAAAATTTTGTCATTCAATAAAAATTGTAAATTTCAAATTAAAAATTTTCATGCGACTTCTTATACTTACGCAGATAATAGATACGGAAGACCCAATGTTAAGCTTCATGCACACATGGGTGACAGAGTTTGCAAAACACTTCGAGTTCATAACAGTTATCTGTCTCAAAGAAGGCATACATAGCCTTCCAGAAAATGTCCGAGTACTTTCACTTGGAAAGGAGAATAGGGTTTCAAAGGGGATATATGTTAAACGTTTTTTCTATTACATTTTTACGTATAGAAAAGAGTATGACAGTGTATTCGTGCACATGAACCAAGAGTACGTACTTCTCGGAGGGTGGCTCTGGCGACTCATGGGAAAAAAGGTAACCCTGTGGCGCAATCATTTCGCAGGCAGTTTTCTCACCGATATCGCTTCTCTCTTTTGTCATAAAGTGTTTTGTACCTCACGCTACTCATACACTGCAAAGTACAAAAAAACAGTATTTATGCCAGTAGGTGTTCCGGAAGACGTGTTCTTTCCTAGTGAGTGCGAGTGTATACCAAACTCAATATTGTCTTTTGTCCGTATTTCACCGTCAAAGAAGATAGAGCAACTCATAGAAGCGCTTGAATTACTAAAGAAAAAAGGAGCTGTATTCACTGCAACTATTTGCGGAGATGCCATTCTGGAACTCAAAGATTACGAAGCAAAACTGCATAAGCAAGTGAAAGACCTCGGACTTGAAAATCAAGTAACGTTTCGAAGCGGGGTACCTTATGAAGAAGCATCAAAACTATATAGCGAGCATGAGATAAGCGTAAATCAGAGCCCAAGTGGTATGTATGACAAGACACTGTTTGAGGCGATGCTTTGTGGTAAGCTTGTACTATCCTGCAACGAGAACTTACGAGGTGAGATTGATGATATGTTTCTTTTCAGTGAAAATGATGTTGCTGGTTTAGCTGACAAGCTGACACAACTCCTTGCACTTGAAAGTGAAGAAAGAAATATGCAGGGCAAACAGCTTGCCAAGTATGCAAAGGACAACCATTCCCTTAGTCACCTCGCAGTACGGATGAGAAAAGAATTAGAAACAATGTAATAAACTATATACTCATGAGTTCCGTTAAAGATGACAAAATGATGGACGTACAAGTCCCCGTGTCACATTATTTAGACGAGAAATACATATCCCTTGAGAGGTATATTTCTTACTTCTATCAAATTGATGGTATTAGGAATTGTAAACCCCAATCAGTTCTCATTATTGGTGTTGGAGATGATGTGGTACCGACGTTTTTACGAAAAGCCAACTACACAGTAACTACTATAGATATTGATTCAGAGCTTCAACCTGACGTGGTGGCGGATGTGAGAAACATGCCCTTTGACGACGGTTCGTATGACGTCGTATGCGCGTTTCAAGTCCTAGAGCACTTACCTTATGAGGAATTTGAAGGTATTCTCAAAGAATTACACCGAGTTTCGAAAAAAAATGTAATTATCTCTGTTCCGCACAGAAGGACAGGTTTTGAAATGATTATTAAGTTTCCTTATATTAGATCATTACTGCATAAAGATTTTGTACGTTTTGCTCTGCGGTTTCCAGTAAAATTTAAAGGGTTTGAGTCCTCAGGTCAGCATTATTGGGAAATCGATTGGTTTACCACCAAGCTTAAGAAAGTTCGTACCGACATGGAAAAGTATTTCACAATAACAGCAGAGACTACTCCAGTACTCGACCCATATCGACGGTTTTTTGTTCTGAAGAAAAATACTGTGTAGTGTTACTATGAATGTTAAAACATCAAAAAGACTATTATTTGTTGTAAACTTTGACTGGCGAAACATTTTTCAAACAGGAAAAGAAGAGTTTTATGAAAAACTTCAACGTGACCAACTCAGTCCTGAGGTAAATGAGTTTTTCTTTTTTTCTTGGGCAAAAGAAACATATGATGCGTGTGATGGAAAATGGTGTACTGCACATAGGAAAACGTACGGTTTAGAAAAACTTCGCCCACTTCTCAATTTTCGGGCGCTTTTTACTATTCCTTGGGTTGCGTATACACGCAAAGTTCGGCCTGATGTGTGGGTTGTGTATGATTTTGGAATGGTGCCTGCAGTATGGCTTGCACACAAGCTCTTTGGGGGAGTACTTATCATGATTGTAAACAACCAGGCACAGATATATTCGCAAACAAGGAAATTTGGAAAAATAAAAGGTTCCTACTCTTGGGCTGCAGAACGTATAGGGGTGCCTTTTGTGGAACACTTCTTCACTCTCAACGAGACTATGCGAGCATATCTGAAAACTCTTGGCGTCCCCAGAGAAAGGACCTCTATATATACAGTGAACACTATTGAGCGTGATAGTGAGTATATAGCAAAATCCAAAAAAGGTGTCATTAGAAACAAGTACAACATATCTAAAGACACAAAAATTATTCTCACTGTCGCTCGACTCGAAGCAGAAAAAAATTATCCCTTACTTCTTGATAAAGAACATAATAATGAAAAAG
>LCFC01000035.1 GCA_000998805.1 Parcubacteria group bacterium GW2011_GWA2_43_11 | reverse complement strand
AAGCGAGTGGGTAGGACGTGCTTTCCAAAATGGCTCGGAAATAAAAATCACCTTGTATGATTCCAAAGGCGGAGAAGTGGGAGGATTCAGTAATTGGTACTGGGACGCAAAAACCTACGAAAAGGCTTTGGTTCATGCTGGCTTCCGCAACATCGAGTGGTCTCGATGTACGATTAACACGGAGGGAAAGAGCTTATTGCTAACATCCAAACTGTATGACCTTAACTTCCCAGAAATCGAAAACAAGATGGTTTTGTCAGTTTTATCTGCAACCATCAGCTAACACCCGCCCAAACAAAACGAACTCGCTTCGTTTGCACGTGGCGGGTTTGTTTTTTACCTCAGTTACACATTGCAAAACTAACTGCTAAAGATACTCGGTATCACCAAGTTGCAATTACAGTAATTTCACGTACTATCAATACAGGCAGTTGTACAAACCACTCAAACAGAGGAGAAAATCCAAAATGAATAATTCAGTTACAGCTGATACCATGACCGAGGAAAATGAGAGGATCGAAAAACAACAAGCTCTCTGGAACGCTCTGAAGATATTGGGAAATCCTACACAACTTGTTGTATGGGTGCAAAGATCGAAAGAAACCAGTAAATATGCTTTTTGTATTGCACGAGAAGCATACAACAAACTCTGTGAAATTATTAACACTCAGTATATTTTTCAGGAGCACGGTGACGCAGTGTGGGCCGTAGAACACACTCTGCGGATAATTGTTAAACGGTTTTCTGATGAGCACATAAACAAGCATTCTGAAATGCTCACAACAGAAATCGTTGACTGGATAATACGTGAAATAGGAGAGGGTAGGGTAGCAAGAACTGGACATATTGTTGCAAAACCTATCTACACCACCATGCAATAAGTAAGAATGAATGCACATACTAGGCAGAGGATCAAAACCTCTGCCTAGCTCTTTTTCTATGATACTAAAAGTACTATATATAATACCAACTTCAACTAATCCTTTCGCAGTCGCCGTCATTGCGAGCCCGCAGGCGCGGCAATCCAAGGTATTGGCACTACGAAACAGTTACTTGGTGATAGTATAATTATAGTACTGTCATACTTCGTGGGGAGTATTCCGCTATTGTGATATTACTGGTCCTAAATTTGTCTAAATTCTTTTTCACTCAGATTTCATCACAGACATTGTATACTGGCTATCAACCATCACGGAAACACCGTACACAATGGAAAAATATATACAACAAAAAATTATTCCCAACCTTTGGTTCAACAAAGAAGCAGAAGAAGCGGTACATTTTTATACAAAAGTTTTTAATCGGGGAAAAATTCTTGAAACAACACACTACTCAGAAGCAGGTCATGATGTTCACGGTATGGAAGCAGGAACGGTGTTGACGGTAGAATTTACGATAGAGGACATGAGGTTTTCAGCATTAAATGGAGGTCCGAATTTTACCTTTACACCCGCTATATCATTTATGGTCAATTGCCCCTCAGTCGAAGAAGTAAACGAGCTATGGGAAAAACTCTCGAAAGGAGGCACTCCTCTGATGCCTCTCGCCTCATATCCGTTTAGCGAACGGTATGGTTGGATTCAAGACAAATATGGACTTTCGTGGCAAGTGATATATAGCGATACCAACAAGGAACGCAAGATTATGCCGTCACTTCTCTTCACTGGTGCACAGTGCGGGAAGGCGGAGGAGGCAATCACTTACTACACTTCCATATTCGATGCAAACTCAAGTATAGGTGACATATCTCGCTATGGCGCGGATCATTCTCCGGACAAAGAAGGTACCATCATGAACGCAGACTTTACCCTTGCGGGGCAAATGTTCGCCATCATGGACAGTGCCCATGCCCATGACTTCACTTTTAACGAGGCGATTTCTTTTATTGTTTTCTGCGAAACACAGGAAGAGATAGATTACTACTGGGAAAAACTATCTACCGTTCCTGAAGCAGAGCAGTGTGGGTGGTTAAAGGATATGTATGGTATATCATGGCAAATCGTTCCCACAACACTGGGTGAAATGCTTATGAGTACCGATAAGCGAAAGGCGAACAGAGTTATGGAGGCTCTGTTAGAGATGAAGAAACTTGATATTACAAAACTGGAAGAAGCGTTTATAAAAGATTAAAAATATAAGCACATTCACTATGGACACAATCCAATCTATATACTTAAGTTTTGACGGAAAAGCGAAAGAAGCGATGGAGTATTACCAATCAATACTTGGAGGAACACTTCGATTGCAAACATATGGCGAGGTTATGGGCGAGAAAGATATTCAGTATAAAGATAGGATTATTCATGCATACCTTGAGCACAGTAAGATATTGATTATAGCCCGTGATGCGCATCCGAAATACAACATCCTTGCTGAAGCTCCAGAAACCACACACGCACGAATAGCGAGTCCTGATGAGACCATGCTCTCATACTATTTTACAAAACTTTCAAAGGGTGGGAGGGTAGACATGCCTCTCTCAAGACAGGTATGGGGTGATGCGTACGGTATGCTTACCGATAAGTTTGGCGTACCTTGGATTATTAACATTTTTGCTACAGAAGTACCTACCTACAGAGAAAAAACACACGTTGCGTAAAGTATTTTAAAAGAAGACTTACAAAAAAGCTCCCCGTTTGCGCGGGGAGCTTTTGTAGCAATAAAATATCTCTACCAAATGTTGTTCCGTATGAGTTTACAAACGGACAAGATAGGACGTACAAAAAACCTTCCCAGTGTTACATCGTACCAGTTGAACAGTGTTTCAAGTGTATCGTCTACATTTTTGTTCAACTTATGTGAATACTCAAACGAAAGACCTTCGCACATATTCACAAGGAACCAATCCCAATCCTCATACCTCACTGTAGGCAAACCTTCTTGGTATTCGTGAATACGAGCATATCCCTCCTTGGATATTTTTTGTAATTTTTTGGGATATTTTCCGGTCAACTTAGTACAGAATTTTGCAAACAAGACAATATCCTCGATAATTTTGTTTTTGTCTTGTTCAGGTTGCCTAATTATCCATCTTCTTTTACAAAGAGAATGCATTAATAATGCGCTCTCCTCATTTTTAGCAATCACTTCATCACTCTTAGCTTGCATTTCATACTCCTTTTATATTGCTATATTGCTGTAAAAAAAACTTACTTCTCTGAAGGTTTTATCATTATTTATTTCTAATGTCCACAAATGGACACATATACACAACTTAGAAACCTGAACCTCTCCGTATTATAAATTCTTCTACTTTAATTTCTCCATCACTTGTTTTTGTAAACACCACGTCCGCCGTCAGTGCAATGTGTCCATCCTCATACTGTATTACCGCACTGGTATCACTTGTTTGTCGTATTGAAGTGATATAAAACGTCCCCCCGAGGACCGTCTTTGCGGGGCTCAAACTAGCAATGTTTACTCGGATATATTGCTCAAACGCACTATCAACACTAGGAAGTGGAGAAACTTGGAAGGTCACCCGATAATTCGCAGCTCCCAATACTTTTGTAGAAACAGCTTCAGGAGTTACACTGACAATAGAAACCTCATACGCATCGAAAGGTAGAGGCTGTTGATCAGACATCATAAGAGTGTTTAAAGTGTCAGTATCACTCTCAAGCGTGACACTCACCGTAAGGGCACCTGCTTGAATACACTCTACATCGATAGGACAACGCGAATCGCCCTCCACCCCAACAAAAGTAATACGTACCGCACCTATGAGCGCAGACTCACCTACTGCAAGCGTTCCTTGTGCGACACCAGCCTCATTTGGTTGGTTTTCAGCACTAGAAAGTGTGGTTACGCGAAGTGAGTTACCTGTAGTAAAGGAACCCGTTACGGTAACTATGTTGCCGAGTAATGCTTCTGCTTCCGTCACATCACTAACGATGAGTGGTAATGCGTAGGTCACTTCACCCATGCCAGTAAGAGGCGATGCGACAGAGAGTACATACTGATCCCCCTGTGCAATAAGCTCACCAGTAAAGCTTTCTTGGTTTGGACACGGCGTAAACTCACACAGAGCACCTGTGCGACCCACACCAGTCCCGTCAGGGCAAATCATTGCTTCTTCAGTACACGCCACCTCACCAAGAGACTCTTGACCTGATGGCGCAAGGTGTAAATATAGTGCAACGACTACCACAACAAGCAGGATACCAAAAAATAATAGTGTTCGAAGTTGAGTTGTCATAAGTTGTTAAAGTATGTACCTGTCACTAAGAACCGCAAGGTGTTATACACTACAATAAATCTATGTATGTTACTATAGCAAAATTCCCAATAATGAAAAACATCCGCCGTATATGAGTAGAAAAAAGAAACGAAGCTATACACCACCCCAAGCACAAGCTGAACTCGACCTACATGGATATACTGCTCACGAAGCACGGGAAGAAGTACAGGATTTTTTGGAGGAAGCTGCACGAGAGAAGTGGACACGTATTCGCGTTATCGTAGGGAAGGGGTTACGTTCTCCCCAAGGTATCGCTGTTCTCCCTACTGCTATAAAAAACTTCCTCACCGAACAAGGATACACCTACACATACGCAAAGCTCGAAAACGGGGGAGAAGGTGCGCTTGAGGTAAATTTGTAATATACAGACCTATCGACGTCAGACTCGACGTTGCAACCGACGTCGAGTCTTCGAAGAAGTATTTACTGTCCGACATTTGGAGCCCCCTCCATAAATATTTGCATATGTGGGAACGGTATCTGAATATGAGCGGCATCAAGTGCTTTTTTACTCATTTCTGTAATGGTAAAAAGTGCAAACATCTCATCCTCTGCATCAGCAACCCAAGCCTGAACGACGAGGTTGATACTTGAATCTCCAAGACTTTCGACTATAACCTCAGGTGCAGGATGCTGGAGAATTTTATCAAACTTGGAAACTTCTTCTAAGAGCACTGCGCGCGCATTATCAATACTTTCCTTGTACGCGATACCAACCTTCACGTTGATACGCGTCATGCCTTTTCGAGAGTGATTAATAAGTACCTCATTGATAACTTTTTGATTGGGAATGACCACAAACGTATTATTCCTTGTCTTAATACGTGTCGTACGAAGAGTAATATCATCTACCTTCCCATACTCACCGGCGACAGTGACCCATTGCCCAATTCGAAACGGTTTATCCCAAAAAATCATAAAGCCTGCAATAATGTTGCTTAACACATCCTGAGCCGCGAAACCTACTGCGATACCCGCAATACCAAATCCTGCGGTTGCAGCAACCACATTTACCCCAAGATGACTCAACGCCATAATGCCTGCAATGACCATAAGGACACCCAGGTAAATATTGTGAATCAAAATACGAATGAGTGTCTCATTGAAATCAGCATGTTTGAGAATACGTCGCAGTATACCTCGCGTGGATAGGTAGAGTATCCAAAACCCCACAAGTATAGCAAGTGCGGTGCCAACATTGGGAAGTACTTCATAAAACTTAGCAAGAACCCAATCGGTATCAAAAGGTACCTTCAAAGTAAAATTTTCAAACATATGTTAGAAATTTTACCACGAACAAATAAAAAATACTGCAATATGACGGGGGCTAGCAAAAGTATGTGTATTTCAAGAATACTGTGGTAAGCTTATCGTCGAAGATATATAAAAATCACAATAAAAAGTATACTATGAAAAATAGCTCTAAACTCATCGTACTTTTACTGACCCTACCTGTTTTTTTTATTGGATACCAAGTGTGTACCTCAACACCTTCTAATTCTAACAAAGAAAAACGTACAGGAACTTCAGACACATTGACTGAATCTGAAGCTCAAGTCATAGCCGAGCAGACTTGCATAAAAGGGGGTGGGGCGGTATCTAATCCATCATACAACAGTGGTACAAAAACGTGGTGGTACGATGCCAACCTCAACACTACACACGAAGGGTGCAACCCAGCTTGTGTTGTAAGCGAAGCTACGAAAACCGCAGAAATAAACTGGCGGTGTACTGGTTTACAGGAAGGTTTTTAGAGTACGTTCTATAAAATTATAGGACGTACACAAACGGATGTACCACAAGGGCATTCCCATTTTTATAGTCACCACAGGGGTACTTCTTGTTTTGTAACGAGCAAAGCTCTAACAAAACAATGTCG
>LCFC01000034.1 GCA_000998805.1 Parcubacteria group bacterium GW2011_GWA2_43_11 | reverse complement strand
ATGCCCTCCAAGAACACGCGGCAGCAAGAAGCTACGAAGTCCCTATAGCATATCTTATGTAACGTCTCATAATACCTCCCCTCATTCATCCGAGGGGAGGTATTCATGTTTAAATACAAAAATGACTGGGTTCCTTTCCTTAGCGTTTATCATTACCTTCAAACTTTACTCAAAACTCACTTCCGCCTCGCGTGTTTTCTGTTCTCGGATTTGAACAGAAAACATCGCTCCGGCTCGCACTAGGGTCGCAAGCTAAGAAATTAGCTTGCTAAAACAAAAACACATTCTATTCAGAATGTGTTTTTGTTTTTACTTTGTGATCACGAGTTACTAACTAAAATACTCACTTCGTGATTATTTTACTAAGTACTCTCGACCCTAGCTCAGCTGTGTTTTGCTCTAGGAAAGGAGCAAAACACATGCTTCCGCCTCGCACATGAGCACGAAACTGAAACAGTTAGTTTTTCAATGTACGCCAAGACTCTTCCATTACATGGACGGTACATGTTTCGTATTTTCTCAAAGCACAGCTTTTCGAAAACATACTCAACATCTTCTCGTCCTGGACACAAGACACGCAAGTGTCTTGTTCGGGCGCACAAATAGTAAAATCCCCGAAAGGGGATTTTACTATTTGTGCGCCCGCCAGGACTCGAACCTGGAATGACGGTTCCGAAGACCGGAGTGATATCCATTTCACTACGGGCGCAATGTGTGCATTGTATAGGAAAAACAATAAAAATGCGATAGTATTGCGCTATGGAAAGTGCAAACTACTCAATCCCCCCAGAGGTTACACGTGTAACATCCGCTCTTAAAGAGGCTGGATATGAAGCATATATGGTAGGTGGCTGTGTTCGCGACCTTATTTTAGGGAAAGCACCAAAAGATTGGGACATTACCACTAATGCGCACCCAGACCAAATACAAGCACTTTTTGAGGACACATACTACAACAATGACTTTGGAACTGTGGGAGTTGTGAACGGAGAAACTGACAACCAAACACTAAAAGTAGTAGAAGTAACTCCCTACCGCACAGACGGGATCTACTCAGACAGTAGACGTCCCGACACGGTTGAGTTTGGTGTCACACTTGAAGAAGATCTTGCTCGCAGAGACTTCACTATAAACGCGCTGGCACTTGACCTTGATAAAGGACATGTTGTTGACCCGTATAAAGGACACGAGGATTTGGAGACTAAGCAACTCCGCGCAGTGGGTGATGCCGACGAACGATTTCAAGAAGATGCGCTTCGCATGCTTCGTGCTATTCGCCTTGGTGCTGAGCTGGGATTTGGTATAGAACAGAAAACATTTGAAGCTTTATCAAAAAACGCTCATTTGCTTGAGAAAATATCAAAAGAGCGCATTCGCGATGAGTTGATAAAAACCATCATGTCCCCCTACCCTATGGAGGCATTGTTACACATGAAACAAACAGGATTGCTAGATTTCGTACTCCCCGACCTCACGTCAGGTATAGGTATCACCCAGAATCATTCTCATATTTACACTGTTTTTGAGCACCTCCTTCGTGCCCTGCAACATGCTGCTGATAAAAACTACTCCCTTGAAGTACGCCTTGCGGCACTTTTCCATGATATAGGAAAACCAATGAGCAAAAGGAAGGCTGAAAATACGAATGAATATACATTCTATGGACATGAAGTGATTGGTTCACGTGTAACACGTAAAGCTTTAGAGGATCTTCGTTTTCCTAAGGAAACTGTCGAAAAAGTCGTCAGATTGGTACGTTGGCACATGTTCTTTAGCGATCCTGACAAGATTTCTCTCTCAGCAGTACGTAGAATGATTGTAAACGTAGGGACAGACGATATTTGGGACCTACTTAATGTCCGCATATGTGATCGTATTGGCTCAGGAAGGCCAAAAGAACAGCCATTTAGATTTAGAAAGTACAAAAGCATGGTCGAGGAAGCACTGAGAGATCCTGTTTCCGTAGACATGCTTAAAATTGACGGGGTACGAATTATGGATGTTACACATGAAAAGCCCGGACCAAGAATAGGGAACATACTCCATGCGCTTCTGGAAGAGGTATTGGATACTCCAAGTATAAATACTGAGGAAATACTTGTAAGTCGTGCAGTAGCTCTTTCTATGCTGTCTGATGAGGAACTAGTTTTACTTGGAAAGAAAGGGAAGAATCGTAAAGCAGAAGAGGAGGAGAGGGAACTTGAAGAACTGCGGAAGAAACATAAAGTTTAGGAAGTTGAAAGTTTAATGTTAAAAGTGAAAAGTTACTAAAAAGCGCTAATTAGCGCTTTTTAGTATGTTACATGTGTAGCACTTGGAGTTTAAGGATATAAAAGTGCAAAGTTGAAAGTAATGAAAAGTTCAGTTTTCACATTATAAATACTTGTTTTTAGCTAATATGTTACACGTGTAACATTAGAAAAAACCTACTGAGCTTTGCTCTGTAGGTTTTGCTTTTAACTTTAAACATTCAACTTTTAACTTCTCGTTACCTAAGTAACGAGAATAAAAAAGCCACCTGCTTTTCCATTTGGCAGATCGTAAGGACGCTCAAGCTATTTTTTCGACATAAGTCGATAATTTGGCTTTGTTAAGCGCTCTTTGCGATCTGTCAAGTGGGCAACGTATGGGTGGAGATCCATTTTTGTTGCGGCTGGGTGGCTTTTGAGCTGGGGCTGCTTTATTCAGTTGTATGAAGCATGTAGTATTCGGTTATAGTACTCTGATATCTATATTCTCTGGTAGAGTGTCTTTTTTTTAAATATTTTTTAGTTTTTGAGTGGAAACATCTACTCTTGAACTATCATAATACTTTTCCGATTTTTATACTTCGAAAGAACATTTTTTCTAAAGAACAAACTTGTTCCGCAGAGATAGGTAGTACGTTCTTGGTACGAATCTTCGCGCGAAGAACGTACTACCTATTTCTTTGGAATCACCATCACGCTGGTCTACGTTCTAGTATATTCGTACTCAAGGACATGTAAAGGACATACATGTGTACAACTGGGGATAAGTGTCCTTTATAAGCACACCCCATCTAAACGTTGTGCAAGTTAAAACAACCCTTTCACATCAAGGCTCATGGGGCAATGATCTGAGCCGTATATTTCAGTGTGGATAATCGCTTTCTGTAGAGATGGCAACAAATCAGGCGACACAAACAAGTAGTCAAGTCTCCACCCTACATTCCTTTCTCGCGCGGCTGTTTTCATATCCCAATAGGTATATGCGCCTGTTTTGTGTGGGTAAAAATGTCGGTACGTATCTATCCAACCAAGGCCCACTACCTCATCGAGCCATGCTCGTTCTTCAGGAAGGAAGCCTGTGTTCTTTTCATTTTCCTTTGGACGTGCAAGGTCTATTTCCTCATGCGCTGTATTTATGTCTCCACCCCAAATAACGGGATTTTTCTTCCGCAAAATCTCTACGTACTCAAGGAAGTGTTCATAAAACTCTAGCTTGTACGCAAGTCTTTCCGGACCTTGCCCACCGTTAGGAAAATAGATGTTAGATACTGTGAAAGTGTCATAAAATGCTGTGATTATACGACCTTCTTGGTCATACGCTGATTTACCTATTCCATACGTCACTTCTACGGGTTTTTGTTTGGTATACAAGCCTGTACCGCTGTAGCCGGCGCGGGTGAGCGAGGAATTAAAATATGCATGATACCCGGGAAGGATACGCACGGCCTCCGGAAGTTGTTCCTCTTTTACCTTTGTTTCTTGCAGTATAACAATATCAGGTGAAATTGCCTTAAAAAATGGCTCAAAAAGGTCTTTTCGAACCACTGCACGCAAACCATTTACGTTCCATGTCGTTATTCTCATTGATAGTATAGTACGCTAGGTGAACTCAATAGTCGATTGAACCGACACAAATTATCCACCGATTTGGTTGACATTTATGTATTAACTGGTATAATATTTCCAGATGTAGTAACTAGGGTTCTATAAAAAATCTTTCAACCAGAGGAGGTTGATATGAAGAAAATACTTGCAACACTTATTGCTGTCGTGTTCTTGGTAGTTGGTTTCAGTCAGGCGTCATATGCCCACGACAGAAACTACTATGTACTTGATGCGGCACTTAACCAACGTCAACCGCAACGAAGAATCCAACCCTCCTACAATAGTGGCTACTCCGGATACGGACACCAACCCTCAAACTCGCCCGAACAAGAACGGGCGATGCAGCACCAAATGGCTGAGGCAAGGTATCAAGAGTGTCTCGGTCAGCGTGAAATTGATATACGGTACGGTGTACCGCAGGATCGAGCAAAAGATTGCAGCCGTCTTGACCCCAGGAACTTGGACTGGTCAAGATAAAGATTAAATAGGACCGTCATGCCTGCATGACGGTCCTCGTTTTTTATACAACCAAGTAACTCATATAGCACACACTATGTGTGATTTTGATAGATTGTAGGTGAAGTTGCTGTTTCATGACCAAGAATCGTTTGTACAGACGTACTATCGGCACCTTGTGCAAGAAGATCATGAGCACGTGCGTGACGAAGGGTGTGTGGTGTCACGGTCATTTTGATACCTGCCTGTGTGGCGTACTGCTTGACTATTCTCTGTACTGACCGAACACTCAAACGTGTTTCACCAGCACATGAAACACGTTTGCCGTTATTTACAAATAGAGCTTCACTCGTATCGCTTCTTGCGTGAAGGAATGCGTGTAACGCATCCTTTGCTTCAGTTGAAAGTTGCACACTACGTTGTTTGGCACCTTTTCCTTGCACAAGGAGTGTATCACTAGCCATATCAATATTGGCATTGAGCGCGCAAAGCTCTGATACACGCACTCCTGTTGAAAAAAGTAGGTGAAGTATTGCGCAATCTCGTAGGCTTTTTATGTCTTTACCTTGCGGTGCTTGTAACAGACCCTCTACCTCATCTCCTGTCATATTTGGTGCTATGGAAATAGGTACTGGCGTGAGCTTTATTTCTTTTGGTGCCAGTGTAGATATGTGCTCTCTCTCTAGGTACACGAGGAACCTTCTGAGCGCTGTGAGGTGATAGTTTTGAGTGTTACTTTTCAACACATTACGACCATTTTGCGATGTACTGAGCATCACACGATACGCTTCGACCACACTAAGGGTGATGTCATCTGGACGGATGACGTGTGTATCCGACAAAAACCTGTCTATATATCGAGTATAATTTTCAACCGTTTTTTTACTTTTCCCTTGCTCTGTCTCCAAAGAATGTAAAAACTTTTCTTTTAAATATATAAGCTTTGTTTTCTGCGCCATACCGTAAGTGTCGCACAATTTGTGCCAAAATAAAATCAAAGTAGTGAGTATTTGTCTTATATTTTTTGTGTTGACTTCTATTGTTGTTCGTCTATACTCCTAGACAGTTGGGTCATTTGATTCACAACACAGTTATATATATAAAGACTCCTTGGTTCTTATGGAGCTCTTTTTTTATTATTAATTGAAGCCTGTTTAGGCTGCATGCAAAAATAAGCAGGAAATAAGCCATCCAAAAAACTTGCAATATCTCTTAACATGTGCTAGAGTATAAATATATGTTAACACACCGAAAGAAGCAGAACGCCATAAAGAACGTAGCACGACATGATACGGATACTGGCTCGCCTGAAGTACAGGTAAGTTTATTGACCCGAAAAATCGAGGAGCTTGCTTCGCACTTGAAGAAACAACCTAAGGACCTTCATTCACGCCGTGGACTTCTCGGAATGGTTGCTGATCGTCGTGCTCATCTTAAGTATTTGGAGAAAAAAAACAAACGTTCTTATAACGCACTTCTGAAGAAATTAGATCTTAAGAAATAGTATAGGACTTGATGTCTTCTCTTTGTTTTGTGTGTATACCGACGTATACTTGTACGTAGGTAAGGCATTTTTATACATGAGAGTAATTTCTCAAAAGTTCACAGGAGCTTACTAATTTTAATATCTATTATATGTCAGTTGTAAAACACAAAGCGCAACGCGTCGCTGTATTTATTGATACGCAAAACCTATACCATAGTGCAAAAAACCTATATCACGCAAAAGTAAACTTCGTTAATGTTTTAAAAGATGCAGTTGCTGATCGAATCCTGGTCCGAGCTATCGCGTACGTCGTAACCACAGAAAGTGGTGAAGAACAAGGATTTTTTGAGGCTCTCTCAAAAATAGGCATTGAAGCAAAGACGAAAGATCTTCAGGTATTTGCTGGTGGCGCGAAGAAGGCAGACTGGGACGTCGGGATGGCTATTGACGCTATCAAGATGGGTCCGAAACTTGATGCTGTTGTACTAGC
The DNA here is from genome assembly GCA_000998805.1 of Parcubacteria group bacterium GW2011_GWA2_43_11. GTDB lineage: Bacteria > Patescibacteriota > Minisyncoccia > Phycocordibacterales > UBA12088 > UBA12088. The sequence goes on along the minus strand of LCFC01000034.1, from coordinate 4,381 downwards.
TACCGGAGATGGTGACTTTGTCCCTGCTGTTGAGTACCTAAAAACAACAAGTGGATGCCAAGTAGAGGTTATTTCATTTGGACGCTCAAGTTCAAGTAGACTCAAAGATGCGGTTGATGATTTTGTCGATATGGATGACAACATCAAGCGCTACACCATAAAAAGTTCTGGTGGCTCACACGGAAAAACAAACAGTGATTCCAAAGGGAATTGGGGAAGTGCGAAACGCCTAGCCTAGAGTAAAGAGCCGAGAGCCGAGAGTAAAAAGCATTGTAAAAAACTAGCCTATGGCTAGTTTTTTACTCAATACTCCAGGCTTCATACTCAGGGCTCGTACTGTTTTTTGCTAAAAACCGCAGTGTTTGGTATAGTCCAAGCATATTAAATAATCGTTCGGAGGCGGATAAAGAGCTGGAGAGAGACAACTAGTAGTAGATGTCTTTTTCAGATCTTCAATCCGATTCCGAGCCTAAATATAATGATAAAAAAGACGTTTTCGACAATAGTCGGTGGGAAAGCAATGACCGCCGAGTTTAGTGATCTTGCAGATCAGGCAAGTGGATCGGTTATGCTTCACTATGGCAAAAGCGTTGTGTTTGCAACAGCTGTCATGGGCACAGAGCGAAACGATATAGATTACTTCCCACTTACAGTTGATTACGAAGAGAAAAATTACGCTGTGGGAAAAATACTCGGTTCTCGTTTTATGCGCCGGGAAGGCAAGCCAACCGATGACGCAGTACTCTCAGGCAGAGTAATCGACCGTACTATTCGACCACTTTTTGACCAATCATCGAGAAACGCCGTGCAAATAGTTGCAACGGTGCTGGCTATCGACGAAGAGGACCCTGACGTAATGGGTGTTATTGCAACATCACTTGCACTCTCTGTTTCTAACATACCATGGAATGGACCGGTAAGTGCTACACGCATTGGTAAGTGCAATGGTGAGTTAATTATAAATCCTACCTATACAGAACGCGCGCATGCAGACTACCATTTTGACCTTCTTGCCTGTGGAAAGGAGGGAACAATAAACATGGTAGAGACTGGTGCCTCTGAGGCAAAGGAGGAAGCTCTTGCTCAAGCATTTGAGCGAGCTGTTGCAATCAACAACGAAATCGAGGCGTGGCAAAAAGAAATTATCGCTGCAATAGGTGTCGAAAAGCATGTTCTAAGCAAAAAAGAGGTTAATCCAGACATTGAATTGCTTTTCAAAAAGGAAATAGCACCTCAGCTACCAGCTCATGTTTTTTCAAATGAGGCTGGGTACAAGAGCATCAACCTCCTCAAGGATATATGGGTAACTCTTTTTGCTGAAAAGTTCCCTGACGAGAACAAGAAACTTGCTGCAGACATTTTTGAAGAACATCTTGATGAGGTGATGCAAAAAGGCGCAGTGCTTGAAGATAAAAGAGGGGATGGAAGAAAAATGGATGAGCTTCGCAATCTCTATGCGCAAGCAGGAGGTGTCAGTGAACTCATACACGGTACGGGAATCTTTTATCGAGGAGGTACTCATGTACTTACTGCTCTCACTCTTGGTGGACCAGGGGACAGCTTAATAGTTGATTCAATAGAAAAACCTGATTCTCAAAAACGCTTTATGCACCACTATAACTTCCCACCATACTCAGTCGGCGAGGCGGGGCGTATGGGAGGTTTCAATAGACGAGCTATTGGCCATGGTGCACTTGCAGAAAAGGCACTTGAGGCTGTGCTTCCAAGCAAGGATGTCTTTCCGTATACTATTCGTCTTGTAAGCGAGTGCATGGCAAGCAATGGCTCTACCTCACAAGGAGCTGTATGCGCATCAACCCTCGCTCTCATGGATGGAGGTGTGCCCATCAAACGCCCAGTTGCTGGAATAGCTATGGGACTCATGCTCTACGAAGGTAAGCATAAAGTACTTACTGACATTCAAGGTCCAGAGGACCACCACGGACACATGGACTTCAAAGTTGCTGGTACAAGGGAAGGAGTTACCGCAATACAAATGGATATCAAAGCAGGAGGTATACCAGTACCTATCCTTATAGAGGCCCTCGAAGGAGCACGGAAGGCTCGTATGCAAATACTTGATGTGATAGAAGCAGAAATCAAAGAACCACGAAAAGACATATCACCACGAGCACCGAAAATTTTAACCTTCAAGGTAAAGGTAGATCAAATAGGTCTTGTTATCGGCGGAGGAGGAAAGACTATCAATGGTATTAAAGAAGCTTCAGGTGTTGAGGATATTACCATAGAAGATGACGGTTCTATATTTATCACAGGTAAAAACGGCAGTGCAGAGAAGGCGCTCGCTCTTATCGAAGCTTTGGTGCATGTATACCTCCCCGGGGAAGTGTACGAAGGTGAGGTGACACGAATTTTAGACTTCGGTGCGTTTGTAAAAATAGGTACAAATGCTGAAGGTATGGTTCATGTGTCTGAAATTGCCCCGTTCCGTATTGAGAGAATTCGCGATGTGCTTAAAGAAGGTGAGATTGTAAAAGTAGCGGTGAAGGAAGTAGATGAAAAGGGAAGAATCAATCTTTCTATCAAAGCGACAGACCCACAATTTGCAGAACGGAAAGGGATACAACCAACAACACAAAATAGAAACAGCAACTCACGTCAGTAAAATAAAAATAACCTGCTCCACAAAGTAGGTTATTTTTAAGAATTGGTTTTACAGGGCCCGAACATAGTACAATATCTACTATATGGATAACGATCCAAAATCGTATAGAGTGCCCATCTTACACCTCAAGGATGTTTTAGGAGATTCTGAAGAACCAGAGGAAGGGAAGGATGTTTCAGATGCAAATTCTCCTACAGCACAAAAAACAAATCCTACAGCTCCCCCACTACCACCAAATAAGGTACCAGCCCAGGTTACAGAAGAAGACATCCTCGCAGCCGTCATTACCCCCAAAGGCCAACAGCCCATTGTGTTAGATGCCTCTGAAAAAAAAGATGCCGTTCCATCTACAAGTCCAAAGAATGAGAAGGAGGTTAAACGCGAAATCCCGCCTGTAGCAATACAAGAAACAATACTGGACGCAAAGACTACACCTCTCCCTGTACCAAAAACTTTTAATACGGCTCAGGAAAAAATTGTTGTTACTCCAGAAATACCAAAGACTGATACGGTTTTAGAGAAAAAGGTTGTTGTTTCAGCAGAGATACCGAAGGTCCAAGAAAAGAAAATTGCAACCGAAGTAAAAGTGCAGGTACCTGCACCAAAAATACCGCAAAAACAAGAGTCTGAGGCGATCAATTCATTTGTCGCAGATGAACACACATCTTCTGTTGAAGAGGATTTGATAAAGGAATCACTAAGCCCTGTAGAAAGTCCTATTCCAGTGGAGGCACCGCCTGTGGATTTCCAAGAGAAAGCCCTAGTTGAAGAGGCTGATGATTTGGCAAACCTCTACTCCTTAGTAGAAAAAAAACTTGCTTCAGAAGAAGCACAAGACGTACAACAAGAAAAAATACCGCAACCTACTGAAGTTTTTGAAGAAACAGGAATTGTAGAAGAAGCGCCCATACCTCAAGAAATAGTACCAAGAATTCCAGTTCCCGACCCACTCGACATTTGGGAACAAGATGCTGCCAAACCAAGGGTGCCGTACAAACCTAAACCTATCACTCCTAAACCACCAGTATTTGAAAAAGAAAAAATTGAAACAAAAGCTGAACCAGCTGAACAAAAAAACTTTTCTCAATCAACATTTCCTCAAAAGCCACTTGTTTCTGGCGTACGTGAGGTAGTGGACAATACAAAAAATAATGGCGCATTGAAAGATATCATTTTACCTGTAGCACATTCTGAAGAATCGGATAAGCAAACAAAAAATGAGTTTATTGCAGGAAATACAAAAATACAAAAATCGGAAACAGATCCTCTATCAAAACTATCACCAAAAGAAACATCTCCTCATGAGGAACCGAAGAAATCTGACGGTCTTTCTAACCTTTCTGCACTGCGAGAACGTGCGCATAAAGAAGAGGTATCCCAAGCAACGAACAGCCAACACCCTCTGGAATCAAGCAACAAAAAAGTACTTGATTCTTCTATTGCTTCGTCTATGTCCGAAGCAAAAAATGATTTGCAACACGACACCCAAAATCGCCCTCGTCCATCATCAAAACACGCGCAAGTGCTCGCTGGAGTTGCTGAACGTCTCCATGACATGGGTAATCCAAAAACTGAAACACCGATACAGGAGGGGGAAAAGGAAACACCTATCGCAGAACCTCCTGTATCTGAAGCGACGCAGAAAGTACTACCCGGCGCACTGGAGAAGGATGTACCAAAACCATCATTTAAACCAGTTGAGTCATCCATCCCTATGATACGTACTTTTCGCCAAGATGTTGAGCAAACGGTAAC
>LCFC01000033.1 GCA_000998805.1 Parcubacteria group bacterium GW2011_GWA2_43_11 | reverse complement strand
CCTATGCCACATATCGTCATCATCATTGATGAGCTTGCAGACATTATGAGCAGTTATCCTCGAGAGCTTGAAGGAGCTATTGTACGTTTGGCACAGATGAGCCGTGCAGTCGGTATACACTTGATACTTTCCACCCAACGACCCTCAGCACAGGTAATTACTGGACTCATCAAAGCAAATATTCCTTCACGCATAGCTCTTAAAGTTTCTTCCCTACTAGAATCACGCATCATCCTTGATCAGTCGGGCGCAGAAAAGCTTCTCGGTGCTGGTGACATGCTCTATCTCTCTGCAGACATGGCAAAACCGCGACGTATACAGTCTCCTTTCCTCACGACCCCCGAAGTACGCCAAATAGTCTCGCATCTCATAAAGCACAACGACTACGAGCTTCCCGCTGCAATGGACTTCACTGACAACGATGGAAACGGGGCAAGTGCCGGTATACCTTTTGACCAAATAGAGGAGGACGATGAGCTCGATGAGCTCTATGGAGAAGTAAGGGAACTACTTGTTCGAGAAAAGAAAGCCTCAACCTCTCTCATACAACGACGGTTCAAGATAGGGTACGGGCGTGCGGCGCGTATCATGGACCAGCTAGAGCAACGGGGCGTTATTTCCGCATCGGACGGCACCAACAAACCACGTGAAATTATGGGAGGTGATGGGTACGGCAGTATTGGTGGTGAGGAAGATAATACCTTTGACTCAGAAGAACCTAACGAAGAACAACGCTATGTCTAACAATAACGGTGCTTTTTTTGCCTTTGCTCTATGTCTCATCACTGTTACATATGGAGTATTCCAAGCTCGGACACTCATCCACGGACCGACGCTCATGGTGTCCTCCCCTCGCCCCGGGGAGACTATTTCTACTGTGCTTATGGATATCAACGGTAAAACCGAAAACGTGACCCATGTAAGTGTGAACGGGCAGCCTATCACCATGGACACCTCTGGAACTTTTGACGAAACATTTGTGACGCCGGAGGGGTACGGGGTAATCCTTGTAGAAGCAAAAAACCGATTTGGTCGCCATCAAGAACAACGCATCGAGTTTATTGGTGCTCCGCAACCTCAAGTTTCCACAGGCATGGCAGAACAGCCTGCACGTGAGGATGGCGGGGACGAGACAAGTACACAGGCAAGTTCTACAGGACAAGTCACTACCGCAGGTACCACGCAAGAGCCCAGTGCTACCCTACTCTAGTATATGCAACACCAAAGCCACAATTATCATAGGACTTACGCAAACGGACGCACCACAAGGGCATTCCTGTTTTCAAAGTCGCTATGCTCCTTGAAAACAATGTCACACTTCGAGGCGCCCAAGCAAAATGGAACGAATTGTATGAACAATACTATGAGAGACATTTTGCGTAGGGCAACAAAGAAATGCGACCAATTTTTGTTAGCCCGAAGGCTTACAAAAATGAAGTACTCTCTGTGGTGTGTCGTTTGCGTACGTCCTATATCATATTAGTAACTAACATCACGTACTCATGGCTAAGAAACAAGTAGCAGAAAAAACCGTTGAAAAGCGAAAGGCTGTATCTGATAACGCTGTTACTCAGCAAGAAAACATACACACAGAAGTCGATGAAGCTCTACGTGCTATTAAGTCAAAGTTTGGCGAAGAAGCTATTATGACCCTCGGATCCAAACCTAAGGTAAACGTAGACTCAATACCCTCCGGCTCACTCGGCGTCGACTGGGCGCTCGGCATAGGAGGCTACCCTCGTGGACGTATTCTCGAAATATTTGGACCCGAATCTTCTGGAAAAACAACGCTCTCGCTCCATGCGGTAGCGGAGGCGCAAAAGAAAGGGGGTGTATGTGCTTTTATAGACGCCGAACATGCACTTGATCCTGAGTACGCTGCGCACATAGGCGTGAAAATAGACCAACTCCTCGTAAGCCAGCCTGATACCGGTGAACAAGCACTCGAAATAGTCGAATCACTCGTACGATCGGGCAAAATTGACATTATCGTCATCGATTCTGTTGCAGCACTTACACCGAAGGATGAGATAGAGGGTGAAATGGGTCAGATGCACATAGGAAAGCAAGCGCGTCTCATGAGTCAAGCTCTGCGAAAACTCACTGCCATCGTAGCGAAGAGCAAGACTATTGTTATCTTCATTAACCAAATACGCATGCAGATTGGTGTCATGTTTGGAAATCCAGAAACTACCCCTGGTGGTAAGGCGCTCAAATTTTATACCTCAGTACGTATCGACATACGTCGAATAGCACAAATAAAGAAGGGTACAGATGTTGTCGGCGGTAGACACCGAGTAAAGATTGTCAAGAATAAGGTTGCTCCACCTTTCAGGGTGACTGAGTTTGACTTGATGTACAACGAAGGTATTAGCCGTGAGGGCGAGCTACTCGCCCTGGGTGAAAAGTACGGACTCGTGTCAAAGTCCGGTGCTTCATACTCCTACAGACCCTCCTCCGACAAAGCTTCGGCGAACGAGGAAGTGAAACTTGGACGTGGATATGATGCTTCGCGCACCTTTCTTCAAAACAACAAGCCCATAGCTACTGCCCTGCTCAAGGAAATACGCAAGGCGTTGGAGAGTAAGTAAAGGGGCGGTTACCGAGTTCTGAGTAACGAGTAAAAGGTTGCGAGTTAAAAACACTATGGCTACAATACAGCGATTTGAAGACATGCTTGTCTGGCAAAAATCATAAGACTTGTCCGTGGCTATATACCGTGATTTTGGAAAAATCAAAGACTTTGGCTTTAAAGACCAGATACAGAGAGCCTCTGTTTCTATTATGAACAATTGTGCTGAAGGTTTTGACAGAAAAGGTAATAAAGAATTTGAACATTTTTTATATATTGCAAAAGCATCATGTGCAGAGGTACGCTCAATGTTGTATCTTGCGGAAGAATTAACGTATTGTTCAGAAAAACAAACAAAAAAGCTTTTGTTGCAAACAGACGATATTTCAAAAATGATTGGAGGTCTTATTCGTTCGTTACGTACTCAGAACTCGTAACTCAGAACTCGCTACTAGTTTTACGCCTGCATGAAAACACTCTTGTGTTTTATGTTGTGGAGGATGTCTTTAATGAGAAGTGCACATACTACCCCGATACCCACTACCACGAGCTGTACAAAGATTTCCGTATGTACTACTGCATTGAGCGTAAAGGAGGCTACCTGCGCAGGAGTCGTAACGGAAGGCATGTTTGCGAAGACGTTGGCTATAGATACCATCGATCCAAGCGTTCCGAAGAGAAGGATACCACTGTAGACCTTCATCATGGTGGGGTGCATGAATCGACGCAACATATGTATTCTGCGGACTCGTGCCATTACTATACTTTCTGTCGTGTTATTTTTCATACAAAGGGTGCAAATTGTTCTTGTAATTCTCTAAACTGAGCCTTGGCTCGGTGGACTCTCGTCTTGATAGCTCCGACCGTAACCCCCTCTTCTTCTGCAATAGTCTGCTGTGGCACCTGCTGTATAAAGTGTCGTGAGAGGACACGCGAGAGTTGTTCGGGCATTTTTGCAAACACAGAAATGACTACATCTGACAACTCAAGTCCAAAGCTCTCCTCATGAACCGTATCGGGTAGACTCTCGTACATTTCTGGTGACATAGGGGTACTTCGTGACGTTTCTCGCTGTCTTTTACGATAGACCGTGAACGCAGTATTCATCACTATTGTGTAGCCCCAACTCTTGAACGATGCACCCTCTACTTTCTTAAATCGTTCTGCATGCAGGTAAATCTTCGTGAAAGCTTCCTGCACCACATCTTCCACGTCCTCCTCGGAGTGTAAAATCTTGCGTACTTTGCGCTTAAAGGCTTCCTCGTACCTACGAACAATGTACACAAAGGCTTCTGGGTCACTCACTGAGAGTGCTAGCACTTCTTCATCGGTTAACTCTTCTTTTGTTACTTGTTCGCTATACATAGCTCTATGGTACCTTTCCCTACATATACTGCAACTATGGAGCGCACCGAGAAGTTTCAAAGGGCCGTGAGTAATTAGCCGTGAGCCTTGAGCTTGCCCTGTACTAGAGTGCAACTTCAGTACAGGGCTTGCCGTGAGGGAATCGAAGAGTTACGAGTAGAAAAAATAAATACTAGTATTCCTACTAGTGGAAATACTAGTAGGAATACTAGTATTTATTTTCGCAGGCTCTCAGGTCTCGTTTTATGGATTGCTTTGCCTGCTGGCTCACCGCTTTCACTTTGTTTCAGCGGGACAAGCGCAATAACGAAATTTTTAACTTTCAACTCTTGTGTCTCAAGACTTGTCGTCTCAGGGCTCTAGGCTCATTACTCTCGGCTCACAATGCTCTGTGGACAGGTCCGCCGTAATTAGCTAGAATGCGAGAATATGTTGAATTACAATGAAATAATTACGGGTAAGACTATTGTCTTTAACGACGAGCCTTGCAAAGTGCTTACGCACCACGTCTTCCGCAAACAACAACGGAAGCCAGTGAACACAACCAAACTTAAGGGATTAAAAACGGGCAAGGTTATTGAGTACTCTTTTCATCAAAGCGAGCAGGCTGAAGAAGCAGAACTTGAGAAACAGACAGTCGTGTTTATCTTTGAAAGCAAGGGCGACTATATGTTCCACAAAGCTTCCGAACCGAGCAAACGCTTCCCTCTTTCGTCCGAGCTTATAGGAGATGGGGTTAAGTTTCTAAAACAAAAAGGAGAGTACGAAGCAGTGGTCTTTGACGAAGAAGTGATTGGTATCGAAATCCCAATCAAGATACAAGCTCGCGTGACTGAAGCTGCCCCAGCAGTAAAGGGTAATACAGCTACAGGTGCGACAAAAACAGTAAAACTTGAAACAGGTGCGACTGTAACCTGCCCTCTCTTCATAAATGAGGGTGACATTATCGAAATAAATACTGAGACGGGGGAGTACGTATCGAGGACGGAGAAGGCGTAAACGAGTTACGAGTAAAGCGAGTAACGAGTTTGCGAGTTAAAAAAGTTCCTAGTTCATAAAGAAATGCGAGTTACGAAACGTGGATTGCCGCGCTTCGCTCGCAATGACGACGACTGTTCGGAACAGTTAGTTGAAGTTGGTATTGCCTAAAACAAAAAAACCGAACATACGTTCGGTGTTTTTTGTAATAGGTAGTGAGTTTAGCGAATCACGAATGGGAGAAATCCCATAAAGCGAGCATTCTTCACTGCACGAGCAAGTAAACGCTGTTGTCTTGCAGGAAGACTGGTGTGATTGCGAGACTGGATACGACCATGCGGGTTCAGAAAACGTTTAAGTGTTTCTACATCCTTATAGTCAAAATATCGTACGTCTGGGAGCACTCCTTCTGCTTTTTTCTTTTCAATCATATTTTTAATAGGTTATTCGTAAGACAATACTAGAATGGAATATCATCTGGATTAATTTCTTCATCTGGGTAGTCAATCGCATCATTTTTTGACCCTTCTGCCTGACGAGGCGCCGCACTTTCCCCTCCTTGGCTCTGATACGAATCAGAACCTGCTTTACGATCGCCAAATTGGAAATCGACAACAAAAATTTCAGTTCGATACATTTTTTTCTGTGTTTCCTTATCTTCCCACGATCTCGTCTGCAATCGTCCTGTAACGTAGAAACTATCACCTTTTTTAACATACTTTGCGATGACGTCGGCACGTTTTCCAAAACATACAAGGTTATGCCATTCTGTTTGTTCTTTTTTTTGTCCACTTTCGTCTTTCCAACTTCTCGTGGTTGCCATTGTAAAGGTCACAACAGGTGTTCCATTTGGTAACGACTTCAGCTCCGGATCACGTCCCAATCTTCCATATAGTTTTACTTCGTTGATATACATAACAATATTTGTAAGAGAATAAGGCTATATGTTTAGTGTATCAGTTGTTCAATCTGTTTGTCGAGTTCTTCTTCAGACACTTCTCCCTTTTCTTCTTCATCCTGCTTGTGTACAAGTGCCTTTGGCTCTACTTCAACTTCAGTTGTTTCCTTGCGTGGTGCTCGAACAGGCTCTGGAGCAAGTATGATAGGGTCAGGCTTGATAATGAGGTATCGTACAAGATACTCGTTGTGCTCAAGTACATCCTTGAGAGCACTCATTGCTTCAGATGGCGCCTCAAAGCGTATCCATCCAAAGAAACTTGAGTCGTATGAATCCCAACGACCGCCTCGCATTTTACGCATAGTGTACTCAAGCGTAAATGTCTGAGGTTGACCCTCAGAGAGTATAGAACCACCAAGAGCGGTAATCGCTTTTTGGAGGTCTGTAACACGAAGCGCGAGGTCATCTTCCCCAAGCGATGGAACAAGGTGGTAGCCGAGCTCGTAGAGCGTCAAAGCCTTTTCCTTGTCTTCATGTGTTGTTTTTTCTGCCATGAAAAATTAATTTATATAATAATCTACCTCACAGTCCTGTGAAGTTGAGTTACTGTACCACATACATCTACATGATGGAAGTGGAACGAGTATACGAGTAGCGAGTTCTAAGTAGCGAGTTAATAAAGTTCCTAGTTCTCCCCGCCACGGCGGGGTGAAGAAAGAAAGACGAAAACAAAGGGGCGTGGATTCTTTTCTCCCCCATACGCATACGCATTCCCATACTTGCCCGCAGTAGCTTTACTGTGTCACACCGTAGATCACGAACATGTATGGGTTCGTTGCGCTTACCCCGAAACGGTATTGGGGCAACATACGGCGCATCCGTCTCCGCATGGATAAGTCCGTCTGGTGCCTGCACGACAATTTCATCGTACTGATGTGCAAATGTAATCACTCCGGTAAACGAAGTCGAATACCCCATTTCCCAAAACAGTTTTGCTTCTTCCAAGGACCCAGCAAAAAAGTGTGCATTCCCAAGCACCTTGGAATCACGCTTGAGTATCGCATACGCATCACGGTACGCACTCCCTCTTGCGCCATTACGGAGATGGAGCATAAGAGGCTTTCCTACCTCGTTTGCAAATGCGATTTGTGCTTCAAAAGCCTCAACTTGTTTTTTCCACGCATCATCTTCAATGTCATGGAAATAATCGAGACCACACTCCCCTATCGCCACCACTTTGGGATGTTGTGCTAATTCCTTATATATCTTTGCATCAAATACCTCGCCAGTATCTGCTGAGGTTTTTTTATCTTCGGTGAGCTCGTTCGCATCAAAAAAACTCTTAGTGGTATGGTGCGGGTGCAAGCCCACAGTCGCGTACACACCCATTTCATACCGATTCAAAAGCTCAACCGCAAAGACACTTGTATCATACTGGGTGCCAACATTTATCATCCAAACACCTTCCGCAAGTGTCTTTGTAGTGACCTCATCATAGTCATCCTTAAACGCCGCCAAGTTGAGATGCGTGTGTGTGTCGATATACTGCATAATTCTACGTATCCTATTACCACTCCCCATGTAATGCAAGAAGTACGTATTGTCTTATCTTACGGTTAACCGTAAGATAAGACAATGACGAATGTATCAAAACGTAAGCTACAGCCTACTCACCTCGACAAACTGTACGTTGAACTAGCAAAGACAATTGTCAATCTTGATAAGAGAAGTGCAGATATTTTTCTTGACGAGTTACTTGGAGAAGAGGAGAAAATAATGATTGCAAAAAGGTTGGCGACAATAGTAATGCTGATAGAAAAAAATTCTGTTTACCGCATCTCGCAGTTACTACTCATGAGCCCCTCAACCGTAGCTCGACTTAGAGATAAATTAAGCATCGGAGACTACACCAACATTGAACAGATACTCAAACGAAGAAAGAAGGAGTACAAGGATTTTTGGAACACTCTAGAGGTTATTCTACGCGCAGGAATGCCTCCTCGAGGAAGAGGGAGGTGGAAATCTACTCGAGAATTTTTTAAAAAGGAAATCACGAATTAACATACCTTACGGTTAACCATAAGGTATTGAAGTAGGATAGATTGCGATTGCAAACATACCATAGAAGCTTTTCTAGCATACCTCCCTACTCGGTAACACTACTCCAACCTTACGGTTAACCGTAAGGTTGTGTTTCCCAGTTGAAAGGCTACAAGTCTATTCTTGGAAACATGGTTTCTGGTTTTTTGTTTGCTAGGATAGTCTCTTTGATGAGCTTGCTAGTAGCGGGCATGCTAGGGTGTAGCATCCGAGCGATGTGGTAGAGCTCAAGCACCAGCTCAGCAATTATTCGCTTACCTTCCTCGGGGTTAGTTTTTATTACTTTAAAAGGCTCTTCCTCAGTCATGCGTGCATCAGCACGACCTACCCTGCTCCAGACAGAATCCATCGCAGTACTAAACTCAAATGCCTCAAGCGCCTTGGTATACTCCTCGGAAAAACCAACTGCTTCTGGTCGCTGTACTGGCACGTCTAGGTATGTCTCCGCAAGCTTCATCACGCGCGAGACAAGGTTGCCCAAACCGTTCACCAGATTTGCGGTGTACGCTGTATGGAATTTCTCCATGGTAAAATCACCATCTTCAAATGGGTGTTGGTGACGCAAGAAATAGTACCGCACCGCATCAGTGCCATATTTTTCTACAAGGTCTATCGGGTCAATAACATTGCCTATCGATTTGCTCATCTTCTGCCCATCGACCGTAAAGTACCCGTGTACAAAAACCGTATGCGGGAGCGGTATTCCAGCGGACAGTAACATAGCCGGCCAATATATCGTATGAAATCTGTTTATGCCCTTACCAATACAATGAATTCGCTCGTTTGCATTTAACCAGAAATCTTGAAATGCCTGACCATCATGCACATAATCCAACGCATTAATATAGTTCGACAACGCATCGAACCACACATACATTACCTGCGAGTCATCTCCGGGGACAGGTACCCCCCATCCATGCGCACGCTCGACAGAGCGTGAAATACTGAAATCTTCAAGACCAGACCTACTGAAGGTCTAGTTTTTTCCCCGGATGTTCAGGACACTCACCTTTCTCATTGACATCCTTCTCGGTTTTAAATTCCTCACACCCAACACAGTACAGCCCTTCATATTCCTTTTTGTATATGTCACCTTTTTTATTCGCCAAATCCCAGAGCTTTTGCGCTCCTTGAGTATGTATATCACTGTTTGATGTCTCTATAAAACAATCATATGAAATGTCCAAACGGTCACATGTTTCTTTAAAATACGCAGCGTGTCGACGCACAAACGGTTGTACATCTTCGTTTACCTCTTCGGCCTTGAGCACATTCTTTAGTGCATTGTCGTCTGTGCCTGTTGTAAAAAATACATCGTCACCCATAAGTCGTCGGTACCGTGCATACGTATCAGTCTGTACAAACTCCAACGCATGACCAATGTGCGGACGCGCATTAACATACGGAATGGATGTAGATACAAATATTTTTTTATTCATGACCAATTGTAAACTTTTTAATACCTACAGGACTTACGCAAGCGGATGCAATTCGAGGCGACCAAGCAAAATGGAACGAGTTGTATGAACAATACTACGAGTGACATTTTGCGCAGGGCAACGAAGAAGTGCGCCGTTTGTGTAAGTCCTGCCTAGACTACCACACCTGCTTCATCCGGGTACTCAAGCTGTTCCTTTCCCCGCTGTATATCTCTCACCCACTCCCGTATCGCCGCTGCCACAGGAACTGCAATAAGAATACCGAGAAATCCCGCAAGCTGCGATCCTGCAATAATGGCAAGAATCACCACAAGTGGTGGTACGCCCAGAATTTTTTGCACCACCATCGGGTAGATAACGTTTCCCTGAAGCTGGTTTACAATGACATAGAGTACAATCACAAAGAGCGCCATTGCTGTTCCCGAATCAATAAACGCGAGCGTCACTGCGGGAATTGCTGCCAAAATAGAACCGAAGACAGGGATGAGCTCGAATATTGATGCAACGATAGCCAGTAGAAGTGCGTACGGTACCCCAAGTATCAGTAGCCCCACGTACACCAATACACCTACAATAAGCGAGAGCAGAAGCTGTCCTTGAAGCCAACGACCTATTTTTTTCTGTGCTCGTTTCCAAAGATCAAGCATATACGCGTGATGGTGAGATGGTGTGACTAAACGCAAAAAGTCATCAAGTCCTCTATCCTGTACTGCAAAGTAAAACGAAAGAACCATAATAAGTATAAAAGAGACGAGTCCACCAAAGATTCTATTTGCAACATTCAACACTCCACTTGAAGATGTTTTCACGACATCCTGTAGCTGGAGGAGCTGTTCGGTTACTGAGACTGTACCCCCGCCTTCTCCCACCATATTCTCCACTGGAGCAAGGTTCAGTGTTTCTAGATACACAGGCAGTGACCGGAAAAAGTCCGTAGCTTCGGTAAGGAGTGGCGGAAGAAAAAAGTAAAAGAACAAAACCGTACTTACCACCACGAGTAGATAAATAATAACCACCGCAAGTACCCGAGGAAAACTCCGTCGAACAAACCACATTGTGATAGGCTCTATCGCACTCGCAAATACTACCGCGGTGAGTATAACCAACAGGAGATCTCTAAGGATAAACGCTAACCAAAAACCCAAGACTATAAACAATACCATGACCACCGTCCCTGGGGTTATTGAAATCGTCATGATAGGTTTTTGAGTACTCATTACTCAAAATAGTAACGTATTATAGGTATTTAGCAAATGAGGCGCCCTACAAGTAATG
>LCFC01000032.1 GCA_000998805.1 Parcubacteria group bacterium GW2011_GWA2_43_11 | reverse complement strand
AGCAAACCCAGGGAATTGAAACATCTTAGTACCTGGAGGAAAAGAAACCAATATGCGGATTTTTTACTGTGTTGGCGATGTTTGCCGATACGGTAAAAAATCCTGGCATTTCCTTAGTAGCGGCGAGCGAAACGGAAGAAGCCCAAACCAGTCCCTTCGGGGACTGGGGTTGTAGGGTAGTGACTTCTTAACGAGAAGAGTCAAAAAATGTATTTGTTAGTGGAACGTGCTGGAAAGTGCGGCCCCAGAGGGTAATAGCCCCGTACACGAAAACAAATACGTCTCTTTTGTCATTATTCCTGAGTAGCGTGGGACATGAATAGCCTGCGTGAATCCGGGTGGACTAACACCCAAGGCTAAATACTCTTCAAGACCGATAGTGAACTAGTACCGTGAGGGAAAGGTGAAAAGAACCCCGGCGAGGGGAGTGAAATAGATCTGAAACCGTATGCTTACAAGGAGTCGGAGCGGATATACGCAAGTATAATCCGTGACGGCGTGCCTATTGAAGAATGAGCCGGCGAGTTTGCGCATGCGGCTTGGCTAAGGGGAGACCCCCGGAGCCATAGCGAAAGCGAGTGTGAATAGCGCGACCTATAGGTCGTACGCGCAAGACCCGAAGCTAGGTGAGCTTACCTTGGGCAGGTTGAAGCGGCTGTAACAGGCCGTGGAGGACCGAACCGGTTGGTTGTACAACGCCATCGGATGACCTGAGGTAAGGAGTGAAAAGCTAATCGAACCTAGCAATAGCTGGTTCTCTCCGAAATAGTTTTAGGACTAGCGTCATGTGTTCCTACTGGGGGTAGAGCACTGGAAGGTCTGAATAGGGAGAAATCTCGTCAGACCTATCAAACTCCGAATACCAGTAGTTAATAGCATGGCAGTCAGAACGTGGGGGCTAAGCTCCACTGTTCAAAAGGCAGCCATCCTTTAAAGATAGCGTAACAGCTCACTGATCCAGAGATTTTGCGCCGAAGATAATCGGGGCTAAAGTATGGTACCGAAACTGCGGATGTCGTCCACCCTCGGGTGGATGGCGTGGTAGGAGAGCGTTCCATTCTGCAATGAAGCCAAAGGGGTAACCCATGGTGGAGCGTATGGAAGTGAGAATGCCGGCGCGAGTAACCGCAATGCAGGTGAGATCCCTGCACGTCGAAATCCCGAGGTTTCCTTGGCCATGTTTATCAGCCAAGGGTTAGTCGGGCCTAAGGGGATCCTGAAAAGGGGACCCGATGGACAGATGGTTAATATTCCATCACCTCTGCATATTGCGAAGGGGGGACGGAGTGTTGTACCTTACGCGATTTATTGACTTATCGTCCGTGCTGTGAGGATGGTGTTTAGGAAAATCCGGACACCTCTGTTTAATCAGAAATCCAAGCAGAGCGGGAAGCTGGCGGCTTCGGCCAACGGCAATGTAAGGGAGCACGCTTCCAAGAAAAGCCTCTAAGCTCTAGATATGTAGAGACCGTACCTAAACCGACACAGGTGGGAAGGTCGAGAAGACTAAGACGAACGAGTGATTTCTCCCCAAGGAACTCGGCAAAAAAGCGGCCGTAACTTAGGGATAAGGCCTGCCTCTGGGGCAACCCAGAGGCCGCAGCGAAAGTTTGCCTGGCGACTGTTTACCAAAAACACAGCTCTCTGCGAACTCGTAAGAGGATGTATAGAGGGTGACACCTGACCAATGCCAGAAGGTTAAATATTGTTGGTGTAGTATCTTCGGATGTTATGCTGGACGATATAAGCCCTGGTCAATGTCAGCGATAACTATAATCGTTCTAAGGTTTGTTACATGTCGTTCGTGATGTGTAACAAAGGACTGGAACGATTATGGATGTGGGTAAATAGGAGTACAGAAAAAAGTATTTTACATCATAAAAAAAGCTACCTTTATACTTGGTAACGAGTATATAGTCCAGCAACGGCTAACTAGAGACCATACGCCGTGCTCCCAATCCGCCAACTGGCGGAGACGGATGAAGATATGGCCCTTCGTAGAGGAATAGAAGAGCGAAATTCCTTGTCGGGTAAGTTCCGACGCGCACGAATGGTGTAACGACTGGGCAACTGTCTCGGGGAGTAGCTCGGTGAAAACGCAATACCGGTAAAGATGCCGGTTACCCGCGGTTAGACAGAAAGACCCCGTGGAGCTTTACTGCAGCTTCGTATTGGATCTGTGTGTTTATTGCGTAGAATAGGTGGGAGACTTTGAAGCGGCCCTTTTGGGGGTTGTGGAGTCGACAGTGAAATACCACTCTATAAATGTGCAGGTTCTAACCTACATGGACATAAAAACCATGAGAGACAGTGCGTGGCAGGCAGTTTTACTGGGGCGGTACCCTCCTAAAGAGTAACGGAGGGGTTCAAAGGTTAGCTAGGCGCGAATGGAAACCGTGCCGATAGTGTAAGAGCATAAGCTAGCTTGACTGCAAGGAGTACGTTCCGAGCAGGTGCGAAAGCAGAATCTAGTGAACCGACAGTTCGCATTAGATGCGGCTGGAGATTAACGGATAAAAGTTACCCCGGGGATAACAGGCTAGTTCCGCCCAAGCGTCCAAAGCGACGGCGGAGTTCGGCACCTCGATGTCGGCTCACCACATCCTGGGGCTGGAGAAGGTCCCAAGGGTACGGCTGTTCGCCGTTTAAAGTGGTACGCGAGCTGGGTTCAAACCGTTTAGATGCTAAATCATAAATTGTGGCATTTGAACAGTTTGAACCCGCATAGAGAGTTTTAGTTTTTCTGTCTTATAAAGTGTATGTACATCTCACCAGCGGTGGTGAACTATGTATATACAAAAAGTGTAGAGAACAACCTTATTACGGCGGTACTGAGTTTTACTCAGTGCATAAAGTTGACTAATATCGGTGAAACCCGACCAGACATATGTCTGAGGGCAATACCGAGGGAAGTTGGCAGCTCGCTAACGCGACTGCATTTGGATTTTCTAAAGCGTTGCTACGCTAAGAAAATCTCAGCACCTGTAGAGACTGAACGTCGACTACCCCGCCATGGCGGGGGAAAGTTACAGTCCATCCCATTTGGTAACAAGTGAAAAGGAGCGTGAGACAGGTTGGTTCTCTATCTACCGTGGGCGTTGATTCTTGAGGAGATTTGTCCCTAGTACGAGAGGACCGGGATGAACTGACCTCTGGTCTATCGGCTGTAGCGTCAGCTGCACTGCCGAGTAGCTAAGTTGGGAATGGATAACCGCTGAAAGCATCTAAGCGGGAAGCCAACTCCAAGATAAGGAATCATTTGAGACCCGTAGGAGACTACTACGTTGATAGGCACCAGGTGGAAGTGCAGTAATGTATTAAGCCGAGGTGTACTAATTCGTCGAGTTTCCTGTTAGGAAATCTGATAATCGCATGGTCACATAGTATGTGTGATTCGTTGTTCGTCGTAAGACGAAGTGTATACTAGCTCTATAGCATTTATAATGCCCGAGCAAGCTTGTAGTTTTGAAAATGTGTCGGGGCGTAGCGCAGTCTGGTAGCGTGTCTCCCTCGGACGGAGAAGGTCGTAGGTTCAAATCCTACCGTCCCGACCATAGTTCTTGGTACAGAGTCTCTGTAGTAAATGATTTGTATTGGCCTGTCACGCCATATACGTTGGTGACTATTCCAGCCAGGGACTCTTGCCATTTCTTCGAAAGAAATGGCACATTTTCAAGACTTTCCCGCTTATTCGTCCTTTTAGAGGTCCGAATATTTTTCGGTGACTGCTTTGCAGTTAAGCTGTAAAGTAAAAAAAGTTCTTTTAAATAAAATAAATTTCTTATGCTGGTGATTTGACGCTGTGGATACACCTGTTCTCATTCCGAACACAGAAGTTAAGCGCAGTAGTGGCGATGGTACTCATAAAGGGGAGAGTAGCTAGTCGCCAGCATAAGGCATTTATTTTTTACTTTTACTACCGGGGTTAAGCACAGTAGTGGCGATGGTACTCGTAAAGGGGAGAGTAGCTAGTCGCCAGCATAAAGTATTCATTTTTTCATTTCAAGGGATAATTTCTAAAACAACAAGCAGTGGCATAGGAACTATGTCACTGTTTTCAGTTTCTGTTACAGGACTTATGCAAACGGCGCACCACCCCAGTACAACAGCGAAGCTGTATACGGGGCAGGCAAGTGTACTTCATTTTTGTAAAGCCTCGGCTAACAAAAATTGGTCGCATTTCATCGTTGCTCAGCACAAAATGTCTCTCGTAGTATTGTTCATACAACTCGTTCCATTTTGCTTGGGCGCCTCAAACTGCACCACAGGAGTACTTCATTTTTCTAACTCCTTTCAGTCGCACCGCAAGAGTATTTCCATTTTTATTGTCGTTACACTCCTTAAAAATTAGGTCATAGAAAAATTGGTCGCATCCGTTTGCATAAGTCCTATGTTACAATATAGGGATGTATCCCGTTAGAGGTGGTACATAAATGTAAAACATATGTATATCACTTTCGGTCGTCATTATAGGAATAATAACAAGGTCACCTCCTATACGGAGCACCTCTAACGGGATGTATTCTGCTTGGGCAACAAAACAGCGTTCAAAAATTCTTTTCGGGTTAGCTTCTATTGGCTTCGTTATACTTGCGGCGTACATTACTATTGGAATGTATCGTCCCCCGTCATGTTTTGATAAAAAGCTCAATCAAGATGAAATTGCTGTCGACTGTGGGGGTACCTGCTCACTCATGTGCGCCTCACAAATAAAGCCACTCAATACAGTCTGGGCAAGAAGTATACAAGTCTCTCCGACGCTCTGGAGTGCGGTTGCGTACGTAGAGAACCCTAATACAACAGGTAAAGTTAATGAGGCTCGGTATCGTTTTACCGTATATAATAGAAACAACGAAATCATTGTAGAAAGAGAAAATTCTATATTTATTACCCAAGGTGGTATTGTTCCTGTGTTTGAGGGAAGAATTGAGCTATTGAATCAAGTGCCTTATAGGACTGAATTTGAGTGGATAGAACCACTCGTGTGGACACAGATGCGTTCTCTTTACACCGTTGCTGTCGAGGAACAAGAGCTTTCAAATTCAGCCACACAACCCGAAATCACCGCGGTCCTTGTGAACAAGGAACCGTTTCCTCTCGTAGATGTTGAGGTGGTTGCTATCGTGTTTGATGTTAACAATAACGCTGTCGGTGTTTCAAAGACCTTTGTTGACAGGATTTCCGCTCGGGGTAAAAGAAACATAACGTTTTCTTGGACTTCTCCTTTTACGGCACCTGCTGAACGGTGGCAACTTATTGTTCGAGTACCTACACAAGATAGTTAATTATGCGCTCACTCAAAGACAGTCTACGAGAAGGTAGCCTGTTCCGTAGTATGGATTGGGCTCTCATTACGTCAGCCACACTCCTTTCGCTACTTGGACTCGTCACCATGAACTCTTTCCTAGGAGAGAGTGTGTTTTTTGAGCGTCAGGTAATCTGGATTCTCATTTCATTGCTCGTGATGTTTGCTGTCTCTTTTGTCGACACACGACTTCTATATAAATCAAGTGTCGTGTTTAGTTTGTACGTAGGAGCAGTGGGACTTCTTGTCCTTGTTCTTTTTTTTGGGACGGTGGTGCTTGGTGCACAAAACAGGTTTGATTTTGGCTTCTTTGCGTTCCAACCTTCAGACGTCGCGCAGTTGGTTCTTGTACTTGTCCTTGCAAAGTACTTTGCTCGTCGCCATATGGAGATAGGACATTTCAAGCACATCCTTATCTCAGGTGCGTATACCTTTGTTATTTTCTTTCTCCTTTTTCTTCAGCCTGACTTTGGTTCAGCAATGATTGTGTTTGCTGTGTGGTTTGGGATGGTACTTATAGCGGGTATTTCTCGGACGCATCTGTTTGTTGTGTTTCTCACAGGAGCAGTGGTTGCTTCAGGACTGTGGTTTTTCGGTTTAGCGGACTATCAAAAATTGCGTATCGTATCCTTTTTACACCCACTCGCCGATATTCAAGGAGCTGGCTACAACGCATACCAGTCTACAATTGCTGTTGGTTCAGGTGGAATTACAGGGAAAGGTATTGGGTATGGCTCGCAATCAAAGCTTGAATTTTTGCCAGAATATGAGACAGATTTTATATTCGCGGCGTTCGCTGAAGAATGGGGATTTGTTGGTATTTTGGTTTTTCTCATGTTGTTCGGTGTCCTCTTTTGGCGTATTCTCACCCACGCGTACCTTGGTGCAACCAACTTCGAAACACTAGCCTGTAGTGGCATTGTTCTCTGGTTTTTAACACATGTTATTATTCACACTGGAATGAACATAGGGCTCTTGCCAGTGACCGGTACGACGATACCATTTCTATCGTATGGAGGAAGTCACCTTATTACCAAGTTTGCAGCACTCGGGCTCGTGCTCTCAATGACTCGTTATGAGCACTCTGTGCGACGCGGTAAACTCGATAGTGAGCTGGAGGGTTTTGATGCAGAGTAGAGTTCGGTTGTTTTCTGTACCATTCGTTCTACAGAGAATGAATCTGAAACATGGTTGAGGAGTGCCTGACCAAGTGAGGTGCGAAGAGTGGTGTCCTTGAGGAGTCGAGCGAGTGCGGTAGCAAACGTCTTTGCATCCGCTTCGACCATAAGACCGTTTTTCTCATGCGTAACAATATCTCTTACCCCCGCTATCTTACTTACTACAACTGGCAGAGAAGCATACCCAGCCTCTAAGAGCACATATGGTAGGCCTTCTTTGCGAGAGGGAAGTACGAATACGTCAAAGGCTTGTAGAACGCACGATGCGTTCGTGAGGTACCCAGGGAGGTGCACGAAGTTCAGAAGCCCACACTTTGAAGCTTGCTCTATGAGACTGTTGTACTTCTCCCCCGCACCGATGAGCCACAGGTGTGCAGAAATACCCTCTGCGTGGAGAAGTGCTAAGGCTTCTATTAGTATCTCTAAGTTTTTATTTGACGTTAATTCTGCGAGTGTGCCTATCCAAGGTGCGTTTGACGCCTCATGCTGTGAGTCAAGAAATGTGCGTGCGTCATCATGGGGCATGTAGTGTGGTGGCTCGATACCATTGTGAATGAGTACAATTTTGCGGGCAAGAAAGGGCATGCGTTGTGCTCGTCTATAGGTGTCCTCCGAAATCTGTATCGTGTTTGTTGAGAGCAACATCGTACACCACGAAGAGATCCAAATAAGCATTCGCTGCCACAGCGGTCTCCATAATTCATCGTATGCAAGTCCGTGCGAGGTGAAGATGATATGGGGTACTCGAGCAATACGCCCAGCGAGTGCACCGAGTCCACCTGCTTTGGAGCTTGTTACATGGAGCACATCTGGTTTTTCTTTTTTTATTATTCGCACCAACTCAAAGAAGGCGCCAATGTCCTCCGAAATAGACATGTCTCGCATGAAGTGCAATACGGGTACAATGCGTATTTGCTTTTCCTCAAGCAGGTGTTGCAGGACACCCTGTGGCGCGTGTCTGTCACCCGTCCCCCCAAGTGCCACAACCGGTTCGTATACCTCTTTGTTGAGGTTGGTGGTGATATCATATATGTAGCGCTGAGCCCCGCCAAAATTAGATTTAGTGATGACATATAGTACCTTCTTCTTTCGTTGTGCAGTTTCCATAGTTAGAAGAGTATAGGGTGGGGTAAACACCCGCCAAAGTTGCTTTTCGTGATGACGTATAAAATTTTCTTTTTTCGAAGTACAGACTCCGTAGTTGTATGAGTATCTTCCATAAATTTAAAACATGTACGAGCAGTGTAGCATTATATCTGGTAGCGTTTCAGTACTTGTAACCTATTTCATGTACAGAATGTTACATAATCCTATATGTATCCTGTCCTTAGTGTATGGTAGCAAGTTTTTTCCATATGCTTGCATAAAAGAGACAATGTGGTCTAAGTATGCTACCATCTTAACATTGATAATCTATGGGATACATAAGAAATGAGCCACTTTTATTGCTTTTAGGGGATGTGTTGGTTTTTTACGTGGCATTGTGGTTAACACTTGCTCTTCGTGAGCTTTCCCTTCCAACTCGGGAAGTTTGGGTGCAACATGCAGCACCGTTTACACTACTCTTCTTCGTTTCAGTCGTAGTTTATTTTATTGCTGGTCTGTATGATCAGCACACGTCACTTTTCAGAAGTAAACTCCCCTCTCTTATTGCCTACAGTCAGACCGTCACAGTCATTCTTGCAGCGTTGTTTTTCTTTCTTGTGCCATACTTTGGCATTACTCCTAAGACTATCCTCGTAATATTTCTTGGAGTATCCTCTGCACTTGTGGTGCTGTGGCGCTTGGTGCTTACTCGTTATGTTGGCGTACGTCACCAGACAGGCGCCCTTGTCCTAGGGGAAGGGAAAGAAATAGAGCAACTCACTCACGAATTGCGGGCAAATGAAAGGTACGGCTTGGATGTACGACATCAGTTTGCACCACATGACGTCGATGTGTCAGAAAAGTTTCAAGAGCAGATACTCAACTTTATTACACAAGAAGAGATTACGGTTATTATTGTTGATACTCGCGATTCTCATATGGTGAGCATTACCCCCATCCTCTACAACCTCTTATTTTTAAGTCAAAAACTCACTATCCTCGATGCCTCACAACTCTACGAGGATATTTTTAGGCGTATTCCTATTTCCATGCTTGAGGAGACATGGTTCATTGCCCATGTGACTCGGCAACCCCTCTTTGTATACAACCTCTATCATCGAGCTTTTGATATTGTGATATCTCTGCTTCTTGGAGTAGTTAGTCTCGTCCTTCTTCCGTTTGTAGTGCTCGCTATTAAACTTGATGATGGTGGACCGGTTTTTTCTTTCCAGCGACGGGTCGGTAAGGACAACCAGCCTCTTGATCTTGTAAAATTCAGAACGATGACGGTCGCCAACGATAAGGGGGAGTGGGAGAAGGGGTCAAACACGGTCACTCGCGTCGGAGCTTTCTTACGTACAACACGCATTGATGAGTTGCCCCAGCTGTGGAATGTCCTTCAGGGTGGGTACTCACTCATTGGTCCTCGTCCGGAGTTTTCTGAAGCAGTGTACAAGTATGCAAATGAAATACCGTACTACAATGCACGGCATCTCGTTACTCCTGGGCTTTCAGGCTGGGCTCAGCTCAACCATCATGAGCATCCTCATCATGGAGTAGATATAGAACAAACGAGGAATAAGCTTTCGTACGATTTGTATTATCTGAAAAACCGTTCGTTCTGGCTTGACTTTGAGACAGGCCTGAAAACCATTAAAACACTGCTCTCTGCTGTGGGGAAGTAGCGTGCTTGAACTGCATTGAGGGAATCAAATCCCGCTTTATGTATAAGTGTTTAAATAATCTCTGTTGATGTAGTTTTTTGGTTCTAATCCACCTTTTGTAATAAGCTCAGTTCGTTGTTGTTTGAATTGTTCGACAATCTCCTCAAGATTATTTGTTCCTGTGACAATCTCAACAACTAGCTTGTTCCAAAGAAGTTGCTCCTCATCACTTTGGGGTTCCTGTGGAAACAAAGCTTCAAGTGATTTTTCTTGCTCTTCAGACAATTCTTCGCTGGCTTGCCTTGCTAACTCTTCATATCCTTCCTTCATGTGTGTTTATGTATACTTAGTAATATGACGTAAGTATACAAGAAATCTCTAAATACCATACAGTGTTATTTAGTCTGAATTCAACTCTAAAGGTCTATTCCAAACCTCCTGATCAGTCTACAATAGATTTCGACTTCAACTCAAAAATAATAATGCAATTGTACAAACAATCTGGTACACTTGTCTGATGATTGTAGATGGTAAACTTATTGCCCATGATATTAAAACAAGGCTTAAAGGTGTAACGTCCGAGCGGGACCCACGTCTCTCTCTTGGTATAGTGGTGACGCACGAAACTCCGGCGATTCGTCAGTTTGCTGCACTGAAGGAAAGTTTTGGAAAGAGTATTGGTGTTATCACAGAGATTCTTAAACTTGGTCCCTTTGAACAGAAAAACGAACACTTGTTGCAACTCATTATGCACTCAACGAGGAAGTTTGATGGCATCGTATTGCAGCTACCTATTGCTGCTACATTCTTGTTGGACAATATTCTCAACATTTTTCCTTTAACTCACGATGTGGATGTTTTGGGGAATACTGCATACCAACAGTTTAAAGAAGGTAACCTCCCGTTTCTGCCTCCCGTTGTTGGTGCCTTTGCAGAGATTCTCAGTAGGAGCCAAATTAAGCTTGCAGGCAAGAAAGTACTCGTGGTTGGAGAAGGGAGGCTGGTAGGCGGTCCGGCAGCTATATGGGCAAGGCGTCTCGGCGCAATTGTTACCGTTGCTACTAGAGAAACGTCCAATCTTGCCACACTTACACAACAAGCAGAGCTGATTATTCTCGGGGCAGCGCGGAGAAATCTGCACTGTTTACGCCTACCCCTGGGGGAGTAGGACCGATAACCGTCGCCAAGCTTTTTGAAAATCTTGTAGCACTCCGTGAGATTACGCACCCCCGTCCGCTATAATTGCAGAGTTGTGTAAAAAGGCTATACTTCTTCGCAAGAATGCCGCTAGAGACAGTAAGCTGTTGTAAGGTGGTGTTTTGAGTGTTGTATGAAAAACATGGAAATAAACATTATTAGTATAATAGGCGGTCACTCTGTGATCTGTCCTCGAAGGGATTCATCCCGTTAGAGACTGGATAGTTTATCTGGAAAATGCATTAAAAATAAAATGAATAGCGACGGCAACAAAAAAATTATTAATCTAACCGACGGTCACTCTGTGACCTGTCTCTAACGGGATGAATCTTACCGTAGTACGCGCGTGGGCGCTCATACTTTTTATCTCAGGTGCCGGAATAGGGTACTACATGTATTCGACGACACACGTTGATACAGGTCGTCATTTTTCGTACGGTCTTGATTTGGTAGGAGGAAGTCATTTGGTATATGAGGCTGACACTTCGGAAATAGATTCGGCTAATGTTGGTGAAGCAATGAGTGCTCTTCGGGATGTGATTGAACAACGAGTCAATGTCTTCGGAGTTTCTGAACCGCTCGTACAAGTTGAGCAGGCAAGTGTTCTTTCAGAGAGTGATAAGACGGAACGTCTTATTGTAGAACTTCCGGGAGTAACCGATTTAGAAAAAGCAATCGCAATGATTGGTGCGACACCTTCATTAGAATTTAAGCTTGTAGGTGATCCTGTGGGTACGTCAACTGAACGTACGTATATTGAAACAGGTCTCACGGGGAAATACCTAACACGTGCCAATCTTCAGTTTTCGGGAACACAAAGCGGAGGGTATGCCAATGAACCACTCGTTATGGTCGACTTTGACGCTGAAGGTAAGGAACTTTTTGCAAACATTACAGGTGATAATATTGGAAAGCAGCTTGCAATTTTTCTCGACAATCGGCTCATCAGCGAGCCAGTTATAAATGAAGAAATACGAGGGGGAACAGCAGTCATCAGTGGTGGCTTTACTGCAGAAAAGGCGCGTGAGCTTGTACGTAATCTAAACCTCGGTGCGCTTCCCGTACCCATAGAACTGGCTTCTACAGAATCAGTTGGAGCTTCGTTAGGTATGGAAACGCTCGACAAAGGAACGATTGCAGGTCTATATGGTATCGGTATTGTGATGCTATTCCTCACACTTTGGTACCGACTTCCTGGACTTATCGCATCTCTCGCACTTGTACTCTACCTTATTTTAAATCTTGCTGTGTACCTGTTTATTCCTGTGACGATTACCGCCGCAGGACTTGCGGGGCTCGTGCTCTCAAGTGGTATGGCAGTAGACGCAAACATTCTTATATTTGAACGTATGAAAGACGAACTTCGCAGAGGAAGGAGTGTGCGAGATGCGGTATTAGAGGGTGTGGCTCGAGCGTGGTTGCCTATACGTGACGGCAATCTTACGAGTATTCTTTCGGCTATTGTACTGTTCTGGTTTGGGACGGCGAGTGTACAAGGTTTTGCGCTCACCCTCATTATAGGTATTCTTCTTTCCATGTTTACAGCAATAGTCGTAACTCGTACATTCTTACTAGCGTTAGCGGGTATTTCAGAAAGTAAAGTACTTCGATTGTTGTTTCTCAGTGGTGTAGATAAAAAATAGTATGTGGATTATTAAATATAGAAATATTTTTTTCACGATAGCAGCATTGCTTGTGGGTGGCTCTTTGCTTGCCAGTGTTGTGTATGGGCTACGTCCAAGTATCGAGTTTACAGGGGGAACGTTGCTTGAGGTGGGGTATAGAGATGTACGTGCTGACAAGGCTCTTGTCGAAGAAAAATTAAATGCACTTGAACTTGGTGCGTACTCACTACGACCTTTTGGAGAAAAGGCCTATCTATTGCGCGTACGCGAAATAGAACAGAGTGAAATCTCTGGAATTTTAAATGCATTTGAAGTTGGGGGAGTGACAAAGCCAGAGCTTCACCGCCAAAACACCGTAGGTCCAACGATAGGTGCTGAGCTTCAGAGTAAGGCTTTTGCGGCGCTTCTCGTTGTGCTTGCACTTACTATTGTATACGTGGCATTTGCATTTCGTCACGTGAGCGAACCAGTGTCTTCATGGAAGTATGGTTTTATAGCTATCCTTACTCTTATTCACGACATTACTATCCCTATAGGCGTGTTTGCTGTTGTTGGTCATTTTTATGGCACTGCTGAAGTCGATGTGCTTTTTGTAACGGCATTACTTACTATTTTGGGGTACAGCGTCAATGACACCATTGTTATCTTTGACCGTGTTCGAGAAAACCTAAGGCATAATCAAGAAGATGAAATAGAAGAACCTTTTGAAGAAGTAGTCGGCACGTCACTCGAACAAACATTCGTCCGCTCTTTTAACACTTCAGTAACGGTGCTCATCGTGGTTGTTGCAATACTTCTTTTTGGTGGAAGTGCAACACAGTACTTTGCACTTGCACTTACCGCGGGAGTAATTGCAGGTACGTACTCGTCACTGTTTTTAGCTGCTCCGTTGTTGGTTGCTTTCGAGAAACTTCAAGCAAAAAAACTAGCTCAAAAAGAAGTTGACCTAAAAGCTAAAAAATAAAATATATGAACAGGACTTACACAAACGGATGTAATTCGAGGCGCCCAAGCAAAATGGAACGAGTTGTATGAACAATACTACGAGAGACATTTTGTGCAGAGCAACGAAGAAGGGCGCCGTTTTCGTAAGTCCTTTATGGTGATTGTTGGTATTACAGGGACACATGGTGCAGGTAAGGGTACTATTACAAAGTATTTAACGCGAGAACACGGTTTTGCATATTTTTCTGTGTCCCAATTTTTAGCAGCAGAAGTTGAGCGTAAAGGTTTAACTGCAAACAGAAACGCTCGTGCGGAGCTTGCGAATGAGTATCGTTCAAAAGGTCCCACTGCGCTTATGGAGGCGGTGTACAGAACCATAGACCCAACACTCCCACGAGTTGTTCTTGAACCACAATACACCACCGACGAAGTGCGGTTCATACACTTAAAAGGAGGTATCGTTATTGCAGTCAATGCGTCACTTGAAACTCGATACGCACGCGTACAGAAACGGGGAGGCTTAAAAGATGCTATTTCTTTTGAGGAGTTTAAAGCTTTTCAAGAACGTGAAATGGGGTCTTCAAACTCAAACCAACAAAACCTTGCTTCAGCGATGGCGGAAGCTGATATTCAACTCCAAAACAATGGAACTGTCGAAGAGCTTGAGCAAGCACTCGAGAGTGAACTCACAAAACGAAACCTTATATAGGAGAAACCCCGAGACTGGCTCCGGGGTTCTTATGAGTTGAAAAGATTACGCTTGTTTTTATTACCGCCGTGGCCAAGGAATTGTGATCGCGCGGTCGATGATTTCTTGTACCCGCCAAGGTCGAAGCATGGCAACTGTTGCAAATTCGATAGCATCCGCACCTGCATCACACATACGGTCAACATGTTTTGCTTTGGTAATACCGCCACAGGCGATAATAGGTTTAGTAAAACCCCATATACGCAAAGTCCGTATTTTTTCTTCAACAAGCGGAAGTAAAAGTGGTCCTGAATACCCACCGTCCTGTTTGATACCTCGCCACCGAAGTGGTGAAAAGGGGGTGCCAAACGACAGTAGGCGCATCCAGAGAGGTAGATCCATCCAAGGAACGGTGTTTGACAGCAAGAGTGCGTCACACTCTTTGTGCGCTCCGATGCGAAGCCCTGCATCAAGTGACAACTGCATCACATTAAACTTAGGTATTTGTGGTACACCAAGGTCTGCGCCGATGTCGAGTACTTGTTCGGGCTCGGTGCTAAGCATGTACTCATGAGGGTTATGACCCGTAGTGGGACAAGAATGATTCTCCTGAATAGCAACGGGTGCTTTGAAATCAGGTAAGTATTCAGCGAAAATGGCAAACATTTGCCCCCATTCTCTGAGACGTTCTTTTAGTGTGGCACCGACAGCTATTAAGGAAACAAAAGACGGAGCTTCCCAAGATTGCCACACTCCAGAGTCCAAGTGTTTTTTTATACCCCAATTTGCGAGTCCAGCAGCGTTGTCACTGCAACAAAGAAAAGGATTAACTGCAATGCATCGCGGAAAACGCTCCACAGGTCGCAAGTTTTCGTCCAAGTCCATGTTCGCACCGTTATTCGTGGTGCGTTCAAATAGTGTTACTGTTTTCGCGTTCTTTGTTGCTCCCGTAAAGTCAGGAGCAAACCGCGTACCGTGGTACCAGTACTCGGTACCATCACATTTGAATCCACCGGTTCCTGAAGCGAGATGTACTCGCCCAAAATCAATTCCTCGTAGCCGCATAATCGGGTCCTCTTGGTTGAGTTTTGTGAAGTTTGCAAGTTACTGTTTCTAGGGAGAAATTACCACTAAAAAGAGGTAATAACAAGCAAATATAGTGTTGTGATTTTAGGGTAGAACGTACGCAAACGGATGTACCACAAGGGCATTCCCATTTTTATACTCCCTACGGTCGTTAAAAATTAGGTTGCACTTCATCGGCGCACAAACAAAATACTACGAGGCGTATGAATAGTACGTTGAGGAGTATTTTGTGTAGTGCAACGAAGAAATGCGCCGTTTGCGTACGTTCTAGGATATTTTTGTACCGGTAAAAGCTTTACCTTCGAGATAGTTTTCTACCTGTGTAAGTCGTGAGCCATTGATAATAGCGACTTCGATACCACTCTTATCTGCTTCAGCAGCAGCGATAGGGTCAAAGGGTGCTGAGAGTCCAGGGGTCCACTCGGCAGGGAGGAGAGCACGGAAAGCCTTCCAATCTATCTCCTTGATGCGCACAGCGTCTTTAAACTTGTTGGGATCTTTGTCGTAGGCGTAGTCGATGTTGGAGAGGTTCACGAGGCGTTTTGCTCCCATGTTTTTGGCGATGCGCACAGCGACGTAGTCGGTGCTCCAGCCAGGTTTCCACCCCGCAGCAATGATGACCGCCTTATCGGTCTCTACCTTCTTGTGGGGGCTCTTGATGAGCGCAGGGAAGGCAATATCGTAGAAGACCGTGCGGAGTAAATGACCGTTCAGGCGTGTCGCATGTATGCCGAGCCAGTCGAGGTCTTCGTGTACCAAACTGCCGACCTTGCGAGCTGCGTCTTGGTACTTTCGACACGTCTTTCCTCCGCCGGCGATGATGATGAATTTTTTACCGAGTGCTACTTCTTTGGTGATAAATTTTTTAAGGTTTTTAAGAAAAGAGACGTTAATCTCCTCGGGGACTATAAGCGAGCCACCGACGGAGATAACGATTGTTTCTGGTGTATGCATGGTACGTACTATACCACCATAGGTCTATTTCACGCAGGTTTTGCGCGTTTTTATAACTTGACGTATCGATATAATATGTGCTATAATATACAGGTTACGTTCTTCCCGCTCCACGGCCTCAATCCGAACACCCATCATTTTTTCTCTTCACGCCTTTGTCGGGCGTTTTTTCGTTTCCGGTGAGCATCAAGCACTTCCTGCGGTGTAGCAAAACCAAGACAGTCCATGAAGCGATTGTTCAACTTCGTTTCAATGGAGCGAATGAAATGTTTTGAGTATTTGGATATATCACTACCTTTTGGAATATCGATACGAACCACCCCGTTTGTATTCTCAATGGAGCCCTTCTCCCACGAGTGATACGGATGACAAAAGTAGATCGTGATACCGAGCAGTTCTTCTAGACGTCGGTGGTGTTGCCAAAGCAGATCATTGTCGGTAGTCATAGTGATCCATTCAGGATACCTCTTTTTGATGCGTAGACAGGCGCGTTCCATCTCCGCAATGGTGACCGTGAGTATTTGTTCGATGAACGAGACACGAAATTTCCGGTCAGTTACCGTGAGCAGTATGCCGGTGCCGTCTCTCCCCGACACAATGAAGTCGGCCTCAACATCTCCGACACGACCTCTTCGATTGATGATTGAGGGCCGTATATCAATGAATTTTCTATCCTTGAGTTGAGTTACCTTTGTTCGTTTCTTCCGGAACTTCCTCTTTGCTTTTTCTTTGTTCCGCTTGGATTCAATCTTTCTTCCATACACGCTTTTCAGAAATCGTTCGATAGAGTCTCCCGAGATTGAAGGAAGATGTTTTTCTTTGCGGGTGATTCTGCCCGCAATATTCTCGGGTGAGCGTCCTTCCAACAACAAGGCTTCAACACGTTTTCGCAACTCCACATGTTCCACAATTTTCATTCCCTGATACTTTGCGTACTTACGATTTACGTACGCCTTGTGTATGGCTTTCGTCGCGTTGTAGGTACCGCAGACACTGTTGCGCGCAATCTCGTCGGAGATTGTGGAGACACTCCTCTCAAGGCTCTGTGCTATGGAACGAAGCGAATGTCCTTTCTTAAGGAGAATGGCAATGTCATGCCGCTCGTTGCTTTTGAGTTTTGACGCGCCTTTTTTCTTTGCCCGCTCCGAAGTTTTTTTTCATCAGCTTAGTGTAACAAAGTGTTCGGATTCATCTGCGGGGACGGGTACAAACATGTCACAACTACATAAAAACAATAACGAGCGCATTGTCGTTGCGAGCATTATTGGAGCATCCTCTGAAATAAAGTGGCATGTTGTTATAAGTATTTGATTACCTACTAAAAAAATCGATTTCTTAGAACAGTGTGCCGAAAGCACAC
>LCFC01000031.1:4336-11108 GCA_000998805.1 Parcubacteria group bacterium GW2011_GWA2_43_11 | reverse complement strand
TGTTATTACGGAATGTTTTGTCAATAATTCTATCAATCTTATCTAGAGTTATTTCGTCAAGTGACCCAGTTTCCAATATTGCACGAGTAACCTTAGGTACTATTCGCCCAAGTAATTTAATCTTTTTTTGATCTGGAGTATCCTCAACGGAGTTGCTTATTTTTTCATAATTATTCATATAGCACATAGTACAACCAACCAAAAGGTCTGTACATATAATGAAGGACCCACGAGGAAAACTCGCCCTCCCGATGGAAGGTCCCGTGCGCCACCCGATGATGGATCCTCCTGTGGGAGGAGGTGAAAACCCCAAACACAATCCATGCCCCAATACTAAAAATGGAAAGTGTGGACCCGAGGAGGAATCTTCCATTATACCCACAGGGCACGAGAACCTGCTTTTGAAAAAACAGGCATGGACGGTACATGTCTCACATCTCGTTTCGCCTTGCGAGGCTCACTGCGATAAGTTCGACATCTTCGCCACTGCCTCGCTTCACTCGGCAACCCCAAAAAGAAAAAATGTTCCTCGCTCTTTTGATTTTGGCGGGGGTGAAATTTCTTTTGAAAAAGGAAAGGGTGTTTTTCTTTCGGAGTTCTGCCCTCCATGTATTCGGGCAGTGTGACGGGTCAATAACCAACAAATTTTTGGCAAAACTATTTTAGGGAAAGGATCTGCCGAAACTTCGGCTCATTTTTTTTGAATTCGAATGTCGCAAATGGAAAAGGAGAGTTTGGGGAGGAATTTTCCATTTGTTCCGCTGTTTTCTTTTGGCGACAAAATTTCATAATTAATTCCAGTTTATGAAAAGCGTTTTGTCCTTGAGGGGAGGGTTTGGGCAGGACGGCTGGACATTTTTTAATTTTAAAGTTTGGATTTATGTTATTATAACAAGTATACAAAAGTATAATATTTAAATAGGATCCATGAGAGGTTTTTTGGCTATCAGCTTAATACTTGTGGGGTTTACTAGTTTGGCGACAAGAATATTTCGTTTTGGTTTTCCGCTTGAAGTTGTCTTTGATGAGGTGCATTACGGAAAATATATTGCCGCCTACTTTAATAGCTCTTTTTTTTTCGATGTTCACCCCCCTCTTATAAAAACGCTTCTCTTTTGGTGGAGTAAATTACTAGGATTATCCGGCCATCCCTATCTTTGGAATGCGATAGGCGATCCTTTGCCGCCCGGCTACATTCTTGTGAGAATACTTCCACTGGTTATAGGAACCTGCCTGCCCATTATTGTATATTTGATATTGAAAAAAATCGGTCTCTCTAGCACGGCATCTCTTTCGGTTGGGCTAATATTGTCTTTTGAAAATTCTCTCATAATAGTGTCCCGATATATCTTGCCGGAAACATTCATACTTTTTTTTGGCTTTTCTTCTATTCTATTCTACCTATATTATTACGAAAAGAAAAGTAAAATCTTTCTTATTATTTCAGCCGTTCTTTCCGCCATGGCCGTTAGCTCTAAATGGACTGGTTTGTCTTTTCCGTTCCTTATCCTTTTCCTCCATTACCTAAATCTGATTAAAGACGGCGCTAATGGCGCGGGGCAATTTTTTAAGACTTTCTTTCTCATTACAAAAAAAATATTTCGCTTTTTTTCTTTCTATATAATAACAATAATATTTGTGTATCTCTTGATTTTTCTCATTCATTTTTCTCTTTTGCCGAATACTGGAACGGGCTACGCATATTTTTCTCCAAGTTTCAGAAACCATTCCGTTATGGCGAAGACTTATGAACTTAATAAAGCCATGTTTAACTACAATACAGGATTCAATCAGGATCACAATTATTCAAGCAAGTGGATTTCATGGCCGTTGATGCACAGGCCGATATGTTATTGGAAAGGCGGAGAGTCGAGCATTTATCTCTTTGGCAATCTCTTTGTTTACTGGGCAGGCTTTGCCGCAATCATCGCTCTTGCTATCAATTTTTTGGTCAAACTTGCCAGCCGGAAAAAACACAAAATTGCTATGATTGATTCGGCATGCCTGTTTATTCTTGTCGGCTTCACAGCGAATTTCTTGCCATTCGCCTTCATTGATCGAGTGATGTTTATTTATCATTACCAAGTGGCCTTGGTTTTTAGTGCAATGGCTCTTGCTTTATTAATTGACAGGATTTTTTACGGCAAAATCAGGTTGATCATTCTCGTCTTAACAGTAGTTATGAGCGCGACAAGTTACATATATTTTTCTCCCTTAATTTATGGGACAAAAATAACCGAGGAGCGCATGGAATCACTCATGTGGTTCAAATCATGGCGATGAAAACTTCAAATCAAAAGAAACATGGAATACCAAATAAAGTCTTCAAAGCGGCTGTTGTAATTCCTACTTTTAATGAGGGGGGTTGTATCTTGTCGCTTTTAGATGAATTATCGCTGATCGCCGAAGATATTTTACCGAATATAGTAATGGATATTGTTGTTGTTGATGGAAACTCGCCAGACGGGACTGGCGATAAAGTAGCACAAAAAATGCGGGAGATGGAAAAGCTTCATCTGATCAGGGAAAGCAAAAAAGGCGGAATTGGCGCGGCCTACTGTGCGGGTTTTAAATATACAATAAATGTTCTTGTGGCAGATGTCGTAATCGAATTTGACGGAGACTTCCAACACTCGCCAAAACAAATTCCTCTTCTTATCAATGAGATTTTGTTAGGATATGATTACGTTGTAGCATCCAGATTCATATCCGGAGGAAGCGAGCCGAAAGAAAGAGGTTATTTCAGAAAGTTGTTAACAAGATCAGGGGGCACATTGGCAAAAATTATTTTATTCTTTCCGGGAAAGCACTATTTACAAATAACTGATCCGACTTCGGGTTTAAGAGCTACGAGGGTTAAGAATTTCGCTGATAAGTTATGCCTTTCAGAAAAATGGCTTTTTGATTCTGGGTTTGGTTACAAAGTTCAGTGGCTTGCTGAAATTTTGCGCTTAGGCGCAAAATACAAAGAGATACCTCTTCGTTTTGGAAACCGACAAACTGGGAAATCAAAATTTACTCTTTCAGTTGTCCTGCATGTATTATCTTCCTGTATATTTACTAGGTTAAATGATGATTCAACTCAACGTTTTTTTAAGTTTGCTACGGTTGGACTTTCTGGGTACACTGTGAACGTTTTGATGCTGGCCACCATTCCTCTCTTTATCAACAATGATTCTCTTGTTTGGGATGAATTTATTATTTGGGTTATATCTTCGGAAAGTGCAGTTATTTCGAACTTTTTTCTTAATAACTTCTGGACCTTTGTCGACAGAAGAAAGCGAGGTCTTGCTCTTATTTCCGGTCTCATGAAAAGTAATCTTTCGGCAGCGGGTTCTTTGGCAATTATCAGCGTCTTTGGCACTGCTGGAACTTTGGTTTTCGGTCCTATGTACCGTCAGATAATTCTTATTATTATCATTGCGGTTTTTATAGTTCCTTATAATTGGTTTATGTACAACAAATTTATATGGAGAAAAATGTCCCATTCTTAGTAAACTACCCACAGCTTTGCCCTGCGGGGCTTTGCATTGATTCAGGGTCTACCAGGTGAGCTATAGGCTCAATTGGTACGAGATAAACATGGATGCTTAACCTACATTAAGAGTAAACGACCACTGGACTGAGGTCCGGTGGCTTTGAGTTTGCCTGCTTAATCGCAGGCAAGGCGAGTGTGATTTACTGTGAGATTAGTTTTTCAAAGAGTGATGGTTGGTCTACTTCATTATGGTGACGTTGATGACGTACGTACCTAAGTATTATGTGCTCATCAAGTCCAATACTTGAAGCAAAGTATCCACGAGCCCAAAGTGATTGCCGTTCGTAGAGACCGTGTGTACGTTTTATTTTCTTCTTCATCCACGCGGACGACTTACCTTTCAGTATTTGCATCACATATGATACTGAATCTCTGGGTGTTATGAGAATACATAAGTGAACATGGTCGTCCTGTATATTGAGCTCTATGATTTCCCAATGTTTCCATTTGCATAATAATTCAAAGATTCGACGCAGTTCAGATCGTACTTTATCTGAGGTAAGTACTTTACCACGATATTTTGGTGTCCATACCACGTGGAACTTAAGGTCATAGTAACAATGTGATAATGTTCGTATTGTACGTTTTTGTTGAGACATAACGTATGAATTAGTTGCTAAAGCTGTCCTGCCGGACAGCTTTAGCATACGGCGTCGCCTTCAAACGTACACCCCAGCTATGCTGGGGTGTACAGGTTAACCAAAAACTAGTTTATTTTATTTAAAACGAGACTTAACTTTTTTCACAACATCATCAAGACGCATGTCGGTCTTTACAAGAAATTCACTCATGCCGGAACTTACCGCTTTCGCTACTGTATCAATACTTGAAGAGTTGGTAAGAAGAATGATTGGAACAGTCTTTCCCCATTCATCTGCATGAAGATTACGCATTACATCAAAACCATCCATCTCAGGCATCATGATATCAAGCAGGATAATATCTGGATGCTTCTCAAGAGCAAGGTCAAGACCTTCTCGTCCATTCAATGCGGTGTATGTAACTATACCCTCGTCGTTAAATTTTCTTGAGAGTACCGAAACCAACGACTCTTCATCATCGATAATAAGTACTGATTTTGATGAATCCATAAATATGCAATAATAATACTAATATACCCTACAAATGTAGCATACCTGTTCTAAGCTCCAGGCGCAACACGCGGTAATGCTAATGTGAACGTGGTTCCCTTTTCCTGTTCAGACTGAAAAAATATCTCCCCTCCTAAATTCTCTGCAAACGCCTTCGAGAGGTATAGGCCTAAGCCTGTACCACTGGTCGATACTTTACGGGCATTTGACGCTCGAAACATTTTTGTAAAAATCTTATCTTGCTCCTCTAAAGGTATGCCATGTCCAGTATCAACAACACTAATACTGCAGGCATGAGCCTTAAAGGTTGAAGTAATGGTCACCGCTCCCCCATATGGGGTGTACTTAATGGCGTTTGTGAGAAGATTGTGGATAATAATACGAATCATTGTATGGTCCATCACCAATGAATCATTCCCCTCCGTTTTCACTTGCATTTTAATTTTTCGTTTCTGAATATCGGCACTGAGCTCTTCGAGAATATCGTGAACAATATCATTGATATGCACGGTCGTATACTCGGGTGCAAGAGTACCCATCTCTATCCTTGAAACCGTGAGTAGTGTTGTAATGAGCTCTATCATGCGCTCGTTACCTATATATATCTGCTCTAAGTATTCCTTGACCACACTGGACATCTCTATTTTCGTACTCGTCAGCAAGT
Source organism: Parcubacteria group bacterium GW2011_GWA2_43_11 (assembly GCA_000998805.1). Taxonomy (GTDB): domain Bacteria; phylum Patescibacteriota; class Minisyncoccia; order Phycocordibacterales; family UBA12088; genus UBA12088. The sequence continues at coordinate 5,815 of LCFC01000031.1, read as the reverse complement.
AGTCGATATACCATTTCACCGTAGTTAGCGGCGTGCGAAGCTGGTGAGAGGCAAGGAGTAAAAAGTCAGTCTTCACGCGTTCACTCTCTTTTTCCTTACTGATATCAACAAGAGCTACAAGGTGCTTGAACGGTACAGGTGAGTTACGGTCAAGTGAGTATATAGAGACGAGTGCATATCGTTCAGTTTTTTTGTTGAGAGGAAGTAAACACATCTCTTCTTGAGAAATAGGTACTGAATGCTCCACTTTTGTACGAAGCATAGACATGGTTTGTTTTGATTTTTCTTCATCTTTAATAAGTGTATAGAAGTTTGTTGAAGCACACTTCTCAAGTGTCCCACCGAGAAAACGTAGTGCTGCACGGTTTGGGTTCCTAATGTTCCCTACGTCATCCATGAGGAGATACGGTACCGGACTGTTGTCATACAACTTACGAAACTGTTCGCGTGAGAGCATCAAGTCTGTGACTGTTTCTCTGGAAACAGATGCCTCTGTGCTTTTTTGCAACATATGTGCCAAAACTGCAGTACCTACCACAAAAGCAAGCAGTACAGTAATCACAACAAGGATTACCAGCGTCGCACGTTCAAATAGAAAGATATCCTGTATCTCATGCCCTGGAACATAGAGAAGGACTATGGCAAGTTGTTTTGAAAATGTCCACGCAAGTACACTAAGTACAATAAATGACCAGAATGCTACCCACCCTGCTCTCTTATCAAGCAGGCCGTTATAATTTTTTCCCATGCATCCAGTATAGCATTCTCACTTTGTACTCAAGGTAGAAGTGCACAGATTGGTACATATGCGGTATGCTTAGAGATGGATTACTACATAATAGAAAAGATATGAAAAAAAACGTAAGCACACAGGAAGCGCACATACGTACGCTCGTAGGGATTATCCTTTTACTCCTTGCACTTTTTTTGATTGATAATGCAGTTGGCAAAATTTTATTTGCAACAATCGCAGCTGTACTTGCAGGTACCGCTTTTCTCCACTCATGCCCCCTCTACACGCTTATGGACAAGAGTAAGCAGAAAGTCGTCCCACTCACGACTACCCCCGAAACAAGCACACCTCCAGTACCAATACCTGAAAAACCAGTTGTTGGAATGGAAGAGGAGAGTACCGCACCTATAGAAGTGACTGAAGAGGAGAAGGTGATATAGAGAAAGTTGAAAGTTATAAAGTTAAAAGTTGAAAGTTACGGAAAAGTCGGGGACGGGGGAATTAATTTGAAATTTTTAATTTGAAATAAAAGAGATAATTTTAAATTTTAAATGAACGACGAAAGTGTATTAATTCATAACCAGTATTTATTTTCTTTCAGCTTTTCACATTCAACTTTAAGAACTTTAAGCTTCTCTCATCTGTGCCTTGTTTTTACAAGAGGGTTTCTGACCTATATAAAAAGTATCCCAGATGAGGCAAATGCCTTCTTGGGTATAGCACCTTCACGCAGAACTATTATTTTA
>LCFC01000031.1:0-4283 GCA_000998805.1 Parcubacteria group bacterium GW2011_GWA2_43_11 | reverse complement strand
GGCAAAAAGAACTGTTTGGAACGCGAAAACCCACACTCCCCTCTTCACTTTGTACTGCAACAAGCATGTCGCTCTTGCTTTGTACTATTAATGCCAGTGGTCCAGGAAGGAATTTTTTTGCAAGAGCGCGAGCAGTACTATTCACCTCTCCATATACTTCAAGTGCTGAGACACTTGGAAGCATGACAAGAAATGACTTTGCGTCAGATCGACCTTTTATCTTTTTTATTTTTGCTACGGCCTCAGCGTTTGTTGCGTCAGCTCCGAGTCCGTAGACCGTGTCGGTCGGGTACAAGATGACTCCCCCTTTTTCGAGAACTTCTACACTCTTCATAAGAGTGTTCGGGTCATCCATGTCCATTATCTGTGGTTTTTTATTCATGTACTGAAGGTAGCATAGAAAACTAGAATGTGTAACGAGCAGCTTTGAGCTTACGACGAGTGAGGTCGAATTTCTACAATTTTGTCTGAACTCCCTTTCAAAAATTTTTCCTTATTTACGATAAAAGCTCCATGTGGATTATATTTCCACATGGAGCTTTTTGTTACTTAATGTACATTACGTAAGCAAAATAGTTGCCTTACCACTTTTGGTATTAACAACTACTTGCTCAGAATTCAGATCAAGAACAGCAAGAAAGGCACCTCCTTCACTTTCATATCCATGATCTTCAGTTACTCTCCTTACTTTTTCCTCGCCGAACTTTACGACGAAGAGTTCGTATCTGATTTGAGGATCACTTGCTCTGTGATCTATCTGTTCTTCTGTTACAAATACCGCCACTCCGATTTCGAGACGAAAATCTGTTTGTTTAATCGAAGGTTGGCGATACGACGTATACCCAGAAGAGGTTGGCATTACACGAGAAAGCATTTCGGGCTTACACTCCCACAAACGATTGAGTTCAGACATGACAAGCTCAATTTCTTTTTCTACTTGAGCCTGGAACTTTGCCTGATCGTCAACTGAGAGTCTCGGTACCTCGGCAAGTTTTTTCTGTTTAAAAGAAAATGTTGTAGAACGATTTCCATATTTATTATTGATTAACTCAATCTCAATGGAAACCATGTTTTCTTTTTTCGCTACGTCTACCTTGCCGATACCATGAATAGCAAGGCTAGGACGGTCTTTACTTGCACTATAGCGATCCCTCCATTGCCACTCCTGCATGTTGCTCTGTTGTCCGTAGAACACACGGATTTGGTCATAATAGCCAATACCACCGCTTGAACCCCAATCACTTCGGGAGTCTGTAACAACGGCTGTATCTTTGTCAACAATAACCAAGGAACTGTTCTCAGCGTATTTCGTAATCTGCACATATAGATCATCGCTGATTTCCGCGTCTCCAAACCGCTCTCGCAGCTTGGCTTTTTGCTCTTCATGTAACGTTTGTTGCTTTTGGGCCTCCTCTTCAGCTTTTTTTCTCGCTCTTTCTTGTTTTTGAGCCTCCATCAACTCAACCACAGCATCATGCCCTTTTTCTGCATAGCATTTCATTAAGTCAAATCGAAATGCATACAGACGGTCGCCACGAAAGGTGACGAAGGGTAAAGAATTAAAAATTCTTCTTGAGCCAAAAATCTTATCAAGAAGCTCTTGCCCTCGTACACACCCCCCACAATCTGAAGGTGTTTTGTAACTGAAACTCCACTCATTCTCAGGTTGATAGACTTTTTGGCGTTTACCTTCGTCATCTTTTTTCCAATCCCAAGTATTACCATCACCACAAAACAAACCTTTTTTCATATGCCAAAAACGAATGACTTCAACAAGAAACTGTACGCCAAGTTGTTTGTCTTCACATTTCACAGACAACTTATTATTAAGATCATAATAAGCTTCATTGCCTTCAGTCATTTCTACGAAAAATTTCTCTACTTTTTTTGACATTTTCATAACATTCTCCAGATATTTTGTTTTCAAAGTTATAATTACTACGTGTAATCAGACTAGTAAACATTCATATCTGGAAAAAAGTGGTACGTGGTCTATTTCGAAGCATGGCTCCTGAATGTGGAATGGTTTTGTTAAAAACACCAAACCAACAACCAGTTTGATACCAACGAACTCCCAAGCGTTACAAATGCACCACTTGGGTACAGCAGTATCAGTGTCATCATCTTCAATATCCATCCTCGCCAAATGTAGTTCCACTTGCGTGATACCTCCATCTGACAAAAGGACACACTCTTTCTCTGCATGTGCCTGGTTTGGCAAAACGGTAATTACTACGGTCGCCAATAAGGCAAGTGCAAAAGAGTGCCTGAAAACGAGTCCGTTTTTGAAACTTGCAAGTGACGCATTACTCTTTGCAAACTTTGTAATGTGTGCAACTTCGTCTCTCGACAGAAGTGTGAACAGTTTTTCTTTAGTCCGTCTGTACTCTGTCTCCGCTATGTAACTTCTACCCTGCAATCGAAACCATTTGTAAAAAATGAATCCAATAGACACAGGGTAAAAAACGAGAAGCAGAATAAACGAGAACGGATTACGCATACCAAGTCGATAGGCTCGACTCTCCAACAAAAGAAAAAGTAAAGCGATGCAAAAATTCTTTACATACATGTTCCATAACCAATTTGGAACTTGTTGTAAATCACCTCTTTTGACAAGCGACTCCGAGCTTTGAAAATAAAGCTCAATGTCTTTGTGTTGATAGATAACTTTTGCAATTTCATCGTGTTTACCAAGAACGGCTCCATGATGATAATATCCCCTTAGGAAATTAATTCCATTTGGAATCCCAGGCTTGAGTTCTAGCTCCATCATCTTTCTGAAAATATCAGCCAGATCGACAAAGTAGTCTTCCTCAGAGTACACCTGTTTTGCTTGAGTTTTTCTCTCAGCGTTTCTAAGTTTTTCTGCAGTAAATCCACGCAAAACTTCGTGCGCAGCACTTTCTTCACTTGTACTTGATGTCGTGGTAAGGAGGTCATGTAGACCACCCACCACGCCAGTATTAAACAAAAAGATTACCAAAAGTAACCATTTGATAACACTGGTAAAGCAACTAATGCTCCCCATGAAGTCCTCACCTCCTTTTCAGTTTTGTATTATTTTGCTGTCAAACAACAACAGTATTCTAATATAATAGTATATTTATTTCCCGGCCTCAAACCAGTTACGTAATAATATCCGTTTTCGAAAGCATTGCTTCGTGTCGCCGTTACTTTATTGCCCCATTCGTCGTTCACTATTACGAAAACAGTTACAGGTTCTTTAGTAACTGCATCAAAAACGTTTCCGGTTAGGGCAACAACTGTGTTCAATAATTGAGATTCGGCTCTATTGTTCAAAAAGCCGGCTGCCAGAAATAATACAATCAAAACGAACTTTATTTTATTTACTTTCATATATACTCCTATTCCTTCTCTCTTTAAATTACTTTTGTTCAAGAAATCTTACAGTTCCATCCGCACAGCCAAGTATCAATGTACTAACATCACTAACAAGGTCAACTGCCCAAATTTCAACGCCTGTGTCAAACGACATTAGATTTTTTCCTGTTGTTATGTCCCATAATTTTACTTTCTTATCCAGACTGGCGCTTACGATTGTTGTATTATCGCCGGCAATAGAAACATCTTGAATAATGTCGTCATGTGCTTTTATCGTTCTAATCAGTTTGCCGGACGGCATACTCCAAATTTTGATAAAGCCCGCTTCATCAGATGACAAAAGAATTTTACTGTCAAAACTAAATAGAACAGTTAATACCGGCGCCTCATGGCCAATCAGTGTCATCAATGGCTCTTTTGTTGTAATATCCGTTGACCAGATTTTTATTGTCATATCATCACTGCAAGAAGCCAATGTCAACCCGTCATAACTATAAGCTATATTGTTTGTTGCTTTTGTATGGTCCCTTAGAGTCTTGACTTCTGTTCCCAGCTTAGTGTCCCATAATTTAACAGTCTTGTCAAAACTTGTGCTTGCGATAAACTGACTGCTGTCATCCTGGCTGAAGTACACTCCGATTACCTGATCGGTATGGCCCCTTAGTACTGAGAGTTGATTACCCGTTTCAACATCCCAAACTCTTACAGTCATGTCGCTTGAACCGCTGGCAATCCATTTATCATTTCCGGAAAAGGATATATTATTCACTTGGCCGAGGTGGCCTGTCAATGTATGAATTAGTTTCCCTCCGGGGTCTTTTGCTTCTTTATTTGGTAAACTCCAAATTTTAATAGTTTCATCGAGACTGCAGGTTGCTACTTGTGAATCAGTAAAGTTCACGAATACGCCCAGGACCTCATCATTGTGATTCCCTATTGTG
>LCFC01000030.1 GCA_000998805.1 Parcubacteria group bacterium GW2011_GWA2_43_11 | reverse complement strand
TACCTAAGGTTACTCGTGCAATATTGGAAACTGGGTCACTTGACGAAATAACTCTAGATAAGATTGATAGAATTATTGACAAAACATTCCGTAATAACAATGTTGCATTTGATAGAGATACCTTATTGTGTGAATCACTTGAAAGTATCGCCGAAATAGATGGTGGATTACCTGATAAGCTCGAGGAAGCTTATGAAAAAGTGCTTGCAGAACGTATTGCGGGTACTGTTCAAAAACAGGGCATGGACACAATGTATGAGGTCTTGAGTGAACAATTGAGGGCGTTGAGGAGTCGGAATGTATACGTAGACGATAAAGACGTTGAGAGAATGGTTATCGAAAGACTACACTTTTTAGATGCTGATAGCTTAGAAACAGTCGAAGAAGAGGCTTAATGAAATTAAGTACACAAAACAAGCCATCGAACCTAGGTTCAATGGCTTGCAAGATTTCATACTTCGCTCTCTGATAAGAATTCTTTGAGTGTTTCCAAGAATGATGAGTCTTGGCGTTCAGGAGTGAGTATTCGCAGAGCATTTTTTTTCCCAAATTTCTTTTTTAGGAAAATATTTCTGGCTCCATGCTGGAGCAGATAGTATTCATAGAGTTGCTTGGTAGATGACTCTACTTGGATATGTTGTGTCAGTTTGTACAAACGACTATGCTCATGCGGTGTCCAGTTCATACCACCACATCTGTTCGGGCACGTTACCCGACCCCCTGCTGTTTTTTTTCTCCATATATTGAGGTGGTTTATGTACTCAGTTTTTGTAAGTTTGCGCACACCACCAAGCTGAGTTTCCTCGTATATACAAGGTACCGCTTCATTGAGCATGTCATCTATCTTTACATCATAGGGCGTACTCCAAGAGATGCGGTCTACTCTAAGAGTCTCTCTTAGAGTCATCGATTCTTTTATTTTTTGTATTACTTTTTCAACTAATTCTGCTGTTTCTCCGTTTGGCATGGTACAACCCCCTTGTAATGGTAGAGACTGATACTACTTCCGTATAACCTCATCTCATTATGCCACAAATTTAGAAATAAATCAAAAATTTTTCTACATAATGTGTGTATAAGAAGAACGCAGAAAAAACGCCACAAGAATTACTTTGTGGCGTTTTTCAGACCTCCTCTTGTAGGATTTCACAAACGGATACAGTTCGAGGCGCCCAAGCAAAATGGAACGAGTTGTATGAACAATACTACGAGAGACATTTTGTGCAGGGCAACAAAGAACTGTGCCGTTTATGAAGTCCTACTATATCTTGCAAGAGACACTTGGAATATCAAATGTGGACACTATTGATTTACAGAGTGTGTTGAGATTTTTCCTGTTACGAATAATGTGTTCTTCGTCAGCGAATTTAAGTGTAGAAACGTTGATCTTTTTTGTTTTTGCATAATCTACGTACTTGGTAGATTGCCACACAGGTACGGTTGAATCTCTTTCACCCCATACCACAAGCACTTTGTCATCCTTGGAAAGCTTCTCCATTCCGGTGAATACACTAGCTTGTAGATATGCATCAAGGTTGTGTGTATCGGGAACACCATTAAATAGATCTTTAAATGGTGAAGTTGGTATTTGTTGGATAAGCCCGTACCAGTCAGAGACTCCGTTTATGGAGATTGCCCCTGCAAGCGTTTTGGGTGTGTCGACAATGCCACGAAGCGCCATGTAGCCTCCGTAACTATTCCCAATAAGGTATACATTTGTAATTTTTTTATCAGCTTTGATTTCCTTGATAGCATTTGCAACTTCTTTCATTTCGACGTCACCTATTTTCATATCAAGCGCCTTTTTAAACGTAGCACCATATCCTGTAGAGCCAGAGTAGTCTATTTTGTAGATGTAGTTGCCACCGTCGACCAAGCGTTCAAGAAGCTCATCGTACACTGCGTAAGAGAGGTACGGGTGGTAGCCTTTAGCAACTTGTCGCATCGGCCCCCCGTGCATCCAGATAAATAAATTTCCACCCTTGCTTGTAACTTTTTTGGGAGAAAGCAGTACACCATTGCTTCCACCGTACTCTTTTACTTCGCGAATAATGTTTGTACTTACTGGAGAATCTTTTACGGGAGTAAGTGTTGTTCCTTTGCTAAGTTTGGAAGAATATAGAACAATATTGGTATTTTTTCCAACCGTTTTTAGGTAAGCAAGGTAGGAATCATTCTTGATACGTACAAATTTAAGGAAGTCACCGTAGGAAACATCAGTGTCTACAGAAGAGATTGCTGTACCGTCGTAGCTAAACAAATCCCATTCAAGCGGTCCGTCAATATTTGCCATGTAGAAGAGAGTTGTCCCTACAAAAAGGTAATCTTCCGTTTCTGTGTTTGGTTTGGTGAGCTGTTTGAGTGATGGTGCTACACTCTTACCAAGATCACTTGCGTTCATCGTAAACAAAGTTTTGTAGCCACTCTTATCTTCTAGGAACGCGACGCGTGACTCGTCCTCAGAGAATTCAAAGTAAGACTGCATAGATGAAGGACCGTTAGTTAGTTTTCCATCAGCAAATTTCCAGAGTTCATGTTTGAGTGTGCTGTAGTTATAGCCTGTAACATATGTTGCATTTGGTGATACTTGGAGAAATGATAGCTGTTGGTTCAACTTCAAAGTTGAGAGCTTTTTTGTCGTGACATCGTATCGAGTGAATGTAGTGCCGTCTTGGAAAACTATTGCATTGTTGTTCTTTGCGAAGTGGACGGTTGCTGTTGTCTTGGTATATGGAATGAGTGCTAGTTTTTTTGGTTTTTCTCCACTAATGTCGTAGAGAAAATTGTAGGAAAGGGTCCCTACTGAGAAAGGCTTAACCGCTAACGTTCCATCTGCGCTTGTTTTGTACGTTTTTGATCCGAGAAGTGAGGGTAGGATTGTAGGAAGTGTGCTCCCTAAGCTTGAGCACTTGTTGTCCGTGGTGCAAGTAAAGTACTTGGCTCCTGCAGGCCCTTTGTATTCAAGGAGAAGTGTGTCACCGTGCTGTGATTTGAGTGACCCGTATTGAATCTCACCAGCATCTACGAGAGATGGTGTGACCAAAAGCATTGCAGCGAGTGCAAGAAATGATGTTGTTTTCATACTTTATAATTGGTTATATGCCGTATGTGACGGATTATATTGTGTACTCTATCACATTAAAATGTGTTCTTGTATAGGACTTACGCAAACGGCACATTTCTTTGTTGCCCTGCGCAAAATATCTCTCGTAGTATTGTTCATACAACTCGTTCCATTTTGCTTGGGCGCCTCGAACTGTATCCGTTTGCGTAAGTCCTTCCATATTTTATGTAGCGATGTCACTACTGTCCGATAAACATTCACATCAGTGAAAGTTGTATAACATTTGGATCATGTACTTTCTGCACCGTTCGTACTGAGAGTGACAATAAATCAATAATTGACCGTCGTACAAGCAATGTTTCTTGTGCCATACGTGTAAGTTCCAATAAGGAGTGATTAAATTTAGTTTGAAACTTAATATAGGCAAGTAATAGGTAGTAAATCATCGCGACCCATATCTGACTCATCACAGCGTTCTCTGAGGTACCTAAAAACGTTTTTATCCTAAGGTTTTGCTTGATCCATTTGAAGAAAATTTCAATCTGCCACCGAGCTTTGTATACTTCCACGATTTGTAGTGCAGAGAGTGTGGTACTATTTGTGAGATATTCATATACCTTGCCCGTCTTTTTGTCTAAATACCGTACTCGTCGCATATGTTCAGGGTACTTTTTCATACCACCATACTCTCCTACAAGTACCACCTCATCAACAAGAACACCGATTGGTTCGGCATGCTGTCCGATAACGTCTACTCGAGTATTTTTCTTTACCCTACTCACAAAGGTGATACCTGCTTTATGTAGCTTATGCCACCATACATAGTCTATGTATGCACGGTCAAACACTACAATAGAGCCTTTTTCTAGATGTTGTGTGAGACGCATAGCTTTGCCTGCAGTCACATCGCCTACCTTACCATCTGACAGTGTAATAAGTTCGGGTATGGTGGTGCGGTTGTTCATAAGAGTATGCATTTTAAGTGCCCCTTTCATTTTAGTGTAGTGTGCCCAGTCAAAGAGTGATAAGCAGAGTTGGATTACTGTTGCATCAAGTGAACATATTGGGTTTTTGAAAGAGAATGTGGTGTCACCTGTTACTTCCTTACATTGTGTGAGAAGTGCATAGAATAGTTTTTCAAAAATAACTGCATCACGTCGTTTGTTTGCATCTGCAATACTCGAACGTGCAATAGTCTTTATGCCAAGGTGGTACCACGCTCCAGGATTTGTCATAAGACCAGTCTCAACTTCTCGCAAACTTTCTTTCTTTGTCGCTTGTGCGTACATGAGCACGGTGAGTTGATTCCATGTAGTAAGTTTTTTTACATATCGGTCACCATTATGCTGTCCGACAAATTGGTCAAAACGACGTTTTGGAAGAAAAGTGAGTAGCTGATTAAAGATAGTATTGGTATAGTTATACATACGAAAAAGTCCCGTTAGAGTTTGATAATGGTTCAATACACTCATTATGGCTCTAAGCAGGGGCTTTTTCTATTGTGGAGAATGTTTATCGGACACTAGTGGTAGCGATGTGTAATTCGTTGACAATGGATGTATGTGTGGTATTGTATCTGAAGGTTTCTAACTGAACAGTGTCGCTCAAAAAAGTCTTTTAAGGGAGAACGCAATGAAGGAAAAGAAGATGCAGACTGCGATTCCGGGAAAACTTTGTGTTATTTGCAAAACACAACTGGTTGCAAAAACAACGGTATTCGTGAAAGATAATGGATTGCCGGTGACGGAAATCCTTGGTCGGATCACAGGAGTAAATTCTAGGGTGTGTTGCCCAAATCCAAACTGTGGACTGATGTACGATTACGAGACGCTGTTGGAAGAGGTGGACATAGATGAGATATGCGACAGAAGGTGAGAATGTCTCCATGCAGGAAGGAAATGGAGAGGGAGAGTGAGTTATATATATAAGGGTGCCTCAGGGCACCTTTATGTTGTATGATACCCCGTATGAAGTACATATTTTCACTGGGATTCTTTGTTGGCTTTTTCGGATTGATGTCACAGTCTGTCTTCGCGGAGGAGGTTGTCTCGTCGTTTGATGCGCGTGTAGTAGTACATGAAAATGCCACTATCGAAGTAATCGAACGAATTGTATACGATTTTGGAGACACAGAACGACACGGCATCTACAGGAACATCCCGTACAGTTATCAAGCAGGAACCGAAACGTATACCGCAGAGGTAAGTTCAGTGTTAGTGACCAATGAGATGGGAGAACCGCAACCATTTGGAGAAAGCAGGGGAAACGGTGAGCTTACGTTGAAGATTGGAGACCCAGATGTCCTTGTTACAGGAAGTAACGTGTATATTATTTCTTATATCGTCAAAGGACCTTTTTTATATTTCGAAGAGTATGATGAGTTCTATTGGAACGTGACGGGCTTCTGGGAGGCCCCCATACAACATGCGAGTGTTCTTGTAGACCTGCCCCCTGGTACACAGGTTCTTTCTGCTTCATGCTACAAAGGTTCTGATGGTTCGAATACAGCTTGTGACGGCGACGAGCGTTTGGTCAACACTGAGCAGGCAGGATACACCGCGGAAGCAGAAAACCTAGGAGTACAGGAGGGACTCACGGTAGCGGTCGCTTTTCCCAAAGGTTCTATTATGGTTATTGAGAATGCATGGGAGGGAGAGAAGGCTCTTTCACCATATGACTTTTGGCCTTTTGCGATTCCACTTTTGGTATTGTTGTACATGCTTCAGCTGTGGCATGAGAAAGGTCGCGATCCAAAAGGGCGAGGGTCTATTGTGACACAATTTACACCACCAACAGATCTCCTTCCTTCGCTCGCAGGTGTGCTTTACCATGAGAAAGTAAAGGGAAAGGAAATATCAGCAGAAATAGTACGACTTGCTGTCGAAGGGTATCTCAAAATACATCGTTTCGAAAAGAAAATTCTATTGTTTAGTAGTACGGACTATTTGATAGAACGCATTGGTGAAGTGGTTCCCAAAGATGCACTTGGTGCACTTATACTCAAGAAACTTTTTCAAGATGAGTTTTTGGGAGAAGTGGAAATAGGGGGTGAGATGAAAAAGGGAGTGTTGGTGTCAAAAATGGCTCATAAGTTTGTTGAGGAAAAGAAGGAGATAGATGTGTATATGTACACGGAAATACTTGAGCGGAAGCTTTTTGCTGAACGTCCCGATAAGGTGCGACTCAAGTATATCCTCATAGGCCTCCTTGGAGGTGCGGCCGGTTTTGGACTCACTCTCGCCTTTGCTACTAGCGTACCGTTTATACTTTTTGGCATCGCATTTTTTACTGCAGGAGTCGTTGTTGCAATTATGGGAAATTGGATGCCTGTCAAAACAAAAGAAGGTGTGCTTATGAAAGAGTACCTTGAGGGCTTCAAGCGGTATCTCTCAGTTGCGGAAAAAGATCGTATTGATTTTCATTCCTCTCCAGACAAAGATAAGTCCGAGCCAGAAAAAACCATGTCCCTTTTTGATATATGCTTACCGTATGCGATTATTTTTGGTGTCGAAGAAAAATGGGCGGAAAAGTTTGAGGACATCTATCAAGTTGAGCCAGGTTGGTATAGTGGTGGCACTGGGCATGCGTTCGCAGCAGGAGCATTTGCCTCAGACCTCTCAAGCTTTACTGCTGATATAAGCACGGCTACCGCACCACAGTCTTCTGGTGCTCATGGAGGAGGTTCAAGTGGTGGTGGCTTCGGCGGAGGTGGTGGAGGGTCGTGGTAGTAGTTGGGGTGTAGGTAGTGGGGAGTAGGGTGTTGCAAGAGGAGGGGGCAAGTGTTTCCGCCGCACAAATATATATTTAATTCTAGTATTTATACTAAAACAAATTCTAGTATTTTTTGAGTTGCTCCGTTTAACTTTCAACTTTAAACATTTAACTAACTTTTAACTTTTTGATTTCATGGTTGGTGTTTTTGATTCTGGTTCCGGAGGACTTACTGTTTTAAGGGCGATTAGACGATGTGCACCACGAGCAGATGTGGTGTATTTTGGTGACTTAAAGAATGCGCCATATGGCAACAGAGGACGAGACGAGCTCGATGTGCTGACTGCTGCGGGTATGCGCACACTCC
>LCFC01000029.1 GCA_000998805.1 Parcubacteria group bacterium GW2011_GWA2_43_11 | reverse complement strand
CTTGTTGGATCACGGTATTTTAAGCTTACTCCTGAGTGCTTTTGGTGCTGAGTTAAGTCATAGTCGCCACGCGCATGTACCCCCTCAAGCTCCTTGAATCCAAACGGAAAACGGTACTCAATATCCCAAGCTGCCTTTGCGTAGAAGACCAAGTTTTCATGCTGATGCCACTGTATGTTTTCTTTGTTAAAACCGAGATCGTCAATGTAGTACCTCATACGCTTCTCACGCCACACCTCGTACACTTCCATCTCTCTCTCAGGCTCAACAAACATCTGCATTTCCATCTGTTCAAACTCGCGCTTTCTAAAAATGTACTGACGTGGTGCAATTTCGTTTCTAAACGCCTTGCCTATTTGTGCTATACCAAAAGGTACCTTCACTCGGGTCGTGTCGAGTACATTCTTAAAGTTGAGATATATTCCCTGACATGTCTCACCTCGTAAGTACACAGGCTCTTTACTCCAGTCTTCAGTAAAGTTACCAAGATTTGCTTTGATGCTTCATCGATGAGATGGTCTGCCCGAGAACGAGTATTACACTCACGACACTCCACCACAGGATCAGAGAAACCACCGACATGTCCCGAGGCCACCCATACTTCAGGGCGGGTGAATATACTCGAATCAAGTCCAACGATATTGTCCTCAAGCTGTACCATAGAGCGCCACCATGCAGACCTAATGTTCTTGGCAAGTTCTGCACCATACGGACCGTAGTCATAGAGCCCCACAAACCCACCATATATTTCCGAATTAGGGTATACAAAACCTCGCCTTTTTGCGATTGCCACGATTTCATCTATGGTTGGTACTTTTTTCATAGTAGTAATTATTATTTAACAACTCCCCATACTTTACTAAAATATGGATCTTTTTCCAGCTTTGAGTTTACTACGCGAACTTTTTGCGTAAGGACATTTTTTGTAAAGGTATCTGTACCCTGTAATACTATATTGTCGACAAATAGCAACTCCTCACCCAGTTGACTAATGCTTGGAACCACACCCACTTGGAAACTAACTTTGCGTGATGCTTCTTGGTACCCTGTGTCCCGAGCGACGGTCCCGAGTGACCAAATCACTTCACGGGTCACTGGGTTGAAAGTGACAGACTCATGCTGTGGCGCAAACTGTCCTAGCCACTCCATGTATATAGGAAGCTCACCCTTTAAAATAACTGAATCCGCGTTGTTTGTAGAGTTAGAAACATCCCACACAATCGTGTACGTCGTCCGCTCATTAACTTCTGGCGGGTGTGGTCCAGTATTTGTAAATGAACCAACACCATACAATGCGTAGGCTTCGTAATCTAAGTCAGTATTAAAAAGTATCGTCCTTTTTGACTGTTCTTGTAAATTCTGTGGTACGGGAATATTGTCAGATATTCTTCGTGCTCGTACAACAAACTTGATACCCATTGAAGGATCGCTTGCCCTTGTGCCCTTCTCATATGGCTTTGTACTGAATTTAAACGGCAACTCTCCCTCCTGTCCTGCCTCCAGGCTTCTTAAAAAATCAGCAGTTTGTGGGGTCCAAATAAGTGTTCTGTCAATGGAACGGAAAAATCCTGTTCCTGCAGTAACTGATGCTAAATCAAGCATAACTCCGCTAAAGTGAGCCTCAATTTCTACATCATGAAGTGCATCTCCCAGTGCGTTTTTCCATTTGAGGGTGCCACGAATCTGTTCCCCTAACGTGCTTGTGACTTGCGGATCTGCACTATCGTTGAGCTCGAGTGAGAGTTCCATAAACGGTCTCGTAACCAGTAGTGGATGCTCTATTTTTTGAAGAATGGTCGCCAGGCCTTTTGGGTCAACGGTATCTTTTTCACCAACAGAAAACGTAATAGTTCTTGCTTCTGTACCCTGCCCTCGTACAATTCCACGCACCTTTACCGTCCGCACCTTACCGGCAATCAAATCTCCAGCCTCCCATACCCTATCATCTTCAGTTGGTTCTGGGACAGATGAAACAAATTCAAAACCATACGGATACTCAGCAACAATTCTAAGATCGGGAACAGTTTCTTCAGAGTTTGAGGTAACTGACACTTCAAGTTCTAACTCCTGTCCTGAAGAAATTTCCTCTAGCCCTTCTACCGTCAGACTAACCGGTGATGTAGAGATGAGTATGGTATAGAGCTGTTCACAGGTAAACGATGCACTGCTGTCATCTATCTCGTAGGATACAATCGCTTTTATTTCCTGCTCAGTCTGCTCTTGTCCAAACAAAATCGCCGTCGTTGTCGTACGTACATGCTCTCCCACTTCAATGGTTCCCACTTGTTCTTTCGTTGAAGGGAGCCCACTCGAAGATAGTTCAGCATCGCGTGCACCATCGGGGAAAACGACTTCCAAAGAAGCATTCTTCATAGGAACCGGGTTGTTGTTAGTGACGGCGACATCAAGGAGCAATTCCTTACCACTCGCTATAGAGTGAGGACCGGTAACAGTAATGGCTACATTTTTGCACGACACTTGGTTTTTACCTCCAATCAAGTAATACCCCGCAAGCCCGACTGCAAAAAGAAAGAACAAGAATGAGGCAATAAGTACTGCCTTGATAATGCGTGACACAAAGCGATCCTCTTGTTGCTCTTCAACCACCACCGCATCAGCAGAAAAACGTTTATCATCAAGTATAGACTGCTTTGGTATCACTTCGCCTGGTATATGCCCTCGATGAAGCTCTTCCAAAATTTCCTGTGGGTCTTGTGGCATTTCATACGTCTCTTGCCCTTCCTGCTCACGTTCGTCCTCATCCCACGAATACGCAACTTCGTGTGGAGCATCCTCGTGAAGTGCGCGACGCTCGTGTAGAACTGGCTCTACGTTTCGAACATAGAGCTTCTTTTTCATTTTTTCTACGCTACTATCTTTGTCTACCATGGTATTGAGTATAGCATGAGCACATACTTATTTTGCTCCCTCAAGTGCATTATTAACACGCATTACAAGGGTTTGCTTGTGCATCTGCGCCTGCTCAATAAGCTCATGTGAAAATGCTGACGTACCTAAAAATCTTTCTACGAGCGGGTCACTCAAGGGTCGTGCTACATACCCAAGTATATCGAGCAGTCGCAAGACGGTCACCACCTCAATACATGGCGCAAATTGTTCTGGAAACGTATGAAATGCACGATTCCCCCTCTTGAGTACATCAAACAATTGGAGGGTTGTATCTTCTATCGGCACCATCCTGCCTATTAAATGTAGAATTCTCTTTTTGTAAATTTGTTGCGTTTGAGGAATAGGTTTCTCCGTACCTGTTTGTGCTCCTGTAATGCGCCACGTCTCTCTGCCACGAACGAGTGTTATTTCTGACATTTCTCCTGTTCGCAGGGCGTACCTGTTACGACTTTTAAGCTCACGCACACTCTGTCCATGTGCATAGAGGAGTCCCAACTCTCGGGTAAGCAATTTGTACACCTTATTTGATTCTCCTTGCGGATATGCTTGGAGGATAAACGCTTCAGTGGTGTACAGTGTATGCATGAACTCTATATCTTGGTAAGTGATGCAGTGAATGTGATGGTGTCTACTGTAAAAAGTATTCCCTCGTGCACTACTGCATAGGAGATTGTCTCAACTCCGGCAACACGGGTGAGTTCACTGGTCGCTTTACCAATCAATTGCTTTCCCTCCTCATTTGTTTCTATGGTCAAGGTAACTCTATCTTCAGGATACAGACCTGTTTTTTTTCTCATATCTTGAACTGCGCGTACGATATCACGCACCATTCCCTCTCGTTTTAACGCATCAGTGATTGTTGTATCAAGTACCACCTCTTCTTTTTGTGCAGAGTCAACGACACACTCTTTTACATTTATTTCATCACAGAGTATCGCAAGAAGTTCTGGCTCTGTGTCAAAACGATTCGTATTGAGGGATATTTTTTGAAGAGGCTGACGCACTTTTATGCCGGTACTCTGTCGCACCTCAAGCGCAAGTGATGCCAGACGTCGTATCTCGAACATATCATCTATGATTTTCATATCAGGCTCGCCTGTATTTGTAGGCCATTCCTCTAAGTGTACGCTCTCCTTTTCACCTCCAACTCCCTTATACAAACTCTCGGCAATATACGGCGTAAGTGGTGCGATAAGTTTGGCGAGGGTAAGAAATACTTGACGCGACACCGCAAGTACACGCTGTCTATCTTCACCATCTTCTGATTTGAAGCGATCGCGAGATCTGCGGATATACCATGTTGAAAGGTCAGTCACAAACTCACGTAATGTTCGAGCACTACGTATCGAATCGTACTCGTCCATGTGTCGTGTCACGTTTTGCACCGTCTCGTGTAAACGAGCAAGCACCCACTCGTCGAGCTTCGTAAGCTTCTGTACGTCTGACAGCTTTTCAGTGTTGGTGCCAATGTTCATCTCATAAAACTTGTATGAGTTCCATATCATGTTTATAAAACGGTTGTGCGCTTCACGAAGTTCCTCGTCCTTAAACGCCGCATCTTCTGCAGACATCACCACAGAGCCCATCATGTAGAAGCGCATAGCGTCAGCTCCATAGAGGTCGATGTTGACGTACGGATCCGTAAAGTTTTTCTTTGACTTGCTTATCTTTGCACCATCAGCGGCAAGGAGTGTCCCTGTCGTCACACAGTTTTTAAAGCTAGGATTGTCAAAAAGTAAGACACCCATCGCATGCATGTAGTAAAACCACGTACGCGTCTGTGCGATGTACTCGGTGATAAAATCCCCAGGGTAACGTCGCTCTACGAGTGCCTTGTTTTCGTGTGGATAATGCTCTGAGGCGAACGGCATACTACCTGACTCTACCCAACAGTCCACCACTTCAGGAGTACGTATGAGACGCGCACCATCTTCTGCGAGTAGATCGAGTGTGTCGATGTATGGACGGTGGAGGTCAAGCTCGTACTCTTTGTTATGTGGAAGTAGAACAAAGTCAATCTGCCTGTACTCTGCATTGGCTACAAAATCTTCTGCACCTCCTCGTATCGCAACACACTCTTTTCCTGCAGCACCTTGCGCAATACACTCAGCAAACCAAACGGTGTACTCATGACAGACAACAAGAATGGTTTCGTTGTGATACTTCTCTTCAAGCTCATAAAGCGCTTCGCCTACTCGATGCTTCATTTCCTTCAATGTTTCTCCTGTCCCACACCCCTTTTCAAAGCGCTCCTTGTAGGAGAGACACACTTTCTTTAGTTCACTTACCGGCTTACCATTTAAGTCGCCTAACTGCCATTCTTTAAACCTATCCTCAACAAGGATATTTTTTTGGTCAAATCCAATCGCTTCTGCAACAAGCTCTGCACTCTCTTTTGTACGAAGAAGTGGACTCGTGATAATTTTCGTGATGCCTTCTTTTTTTAGCTGCTCTGTAACACTCCGCAACTGTGCTTTACCTTTTTCAGTCAGCTTATGAGTATTCTCGGGAAGTGAGCTAATGACGTGCTCGACATTACTCTCGGCTTCTCCATGTCGTATAAAAATGTATCGGTTTCCTGACTTCTTTGTGCGTTCGCGCAGCTGTGCGAGTGAGCCGAAGACCTGTATCTCCCCTGTCTTCTCATGCTTCCAGATAGGAAGAGGACTTGCCCAGAAACGGTTACGAGAAATAGTCCAGTCAGGAGCAGTCTCAACAATATTCTTGAAACGTCCATGTTTGAGATGCTCTGGGTACCAACTCACTTCTTCGTTTGCTTCAAGCAGACGCTTCTTCACCGACTGAATGTCGATAAACCATGAGGTAAGTGCGTTGTAGATGAGCGCGGTACCACAACGATAGCAGTGTGGGTACGAGTGCGTGTGGTTGTGTTTTGCGAACAACAAACCTCGTTTTTCCAAATCTTCCATCACGTACTTCCCTCCCTTTTTATAGTACATGCCTTGCAGTTCTTTCGGAGCATCAATGTTGTACGTACCAGTGCCATCTAGAAGTGGCACGACGGGAAGATTATTTTTAAGTCCAAGCGCATAGTCGTCTTCTCCATACATCGGTGCAATGTGGACGACACCTGTACCATCCTCTGTCGTCACGAAGTCCGCGGCAAGCACCGTCCACGCCTTTTCACTTCCCATATTCTTCGCCTTCTCTGTTTCGTAGAGTGGCTCATACGAAATGCCAACAAGGTCACTTCCTTTTACTTCACTAACTATCGAATACTCTGAATCTTTAAAAACGGATGTAAGCAAACTCTTTGCAAGAATAAATCGAACAAGCGGTCCTATGCCTTCATCTTTTTTTTCAATCAACACGTAGTCAATATTTTCACCAACTGCTAGTGCCATGTTTGCAGGAAGTGTCCACGGAGTTGTCGTCCACGCAAGTATAAATGTTGGAACATCGGCTTTTAACTCGTCTGTAACTTTAAACTTTAAACTTTTAACTTTTAACTCGACAAACACTGCTTCATCCGTGACATCTTTATAACTGTTATCCATCGCTATCTCCGCCTTTGAGAGTGGCGTCTCACAACGCGGGCAATACATGAGCACTTTCTTCCCTTCATAGAGTCGTTTGTCCGTGTGAATCTTTTTAAGCGCCCACCACACGCTCTCGATATAGCTGTTATCCATCGTCTTGTACGAGTTGTCGAAGTCTACCCACCTACCGATACGGTCAACGTAGTCCTTCCACTCATCCACATACGCGAGGACGGAGTTCTTCGCCTCTTCGTTAAACTTGTCGATACCAAGCACTTCAATGTCCTTTTTTGTCTTAAGACCAAGTTTGTTTTCTATCATGTGCTCAATAGGTAACCCATGGCAGTCCCAACCCCACCGACGAGGCACATGGTAGCCCTGCATCGTTTTATATCGTCCAACAACATCTTTCACCACCGACGAGAGTAGCGAGCCGTAGTGAGGCAAACCCGTGGCAAACGGAGGACCGTCATAAAATACAAACTCGCCCTGTGGAGATTCTTTTTCAAGACTTTTTTCAAAAATAGTATTCTCTTTCCAGAGCTTCAACACCTCCTCTTCCCGAAGCGACGTTTCTGATTTTTTGTTTTGGGATTTTTCTGACATCCTATTAGAAATTATCCAGTAACGTGTATCTTATTTTGCCCGTTATTGCCCGACACCAGTTTCTATCGTTTCAGTATATACTCAATAATTTCTAACAGGACAGGTTCATGCATCGTATCACTTTTTTGCCATAAGGAAAATAAACATTTTACAGACACTATCTACAAAACAAATAGTAAAGTTATCCAAACCTCAAAGTGCTTATATTACGATTAATCGTAATATAAGCACTTTGAGTGGAGATGGTACTGTACTGAACATGTTGATGGCAATGTATAAAATGTTTAACCCCGCTTCATAAAACGAAGCGGGGTTAAAAGAAAGGACAAAAGGTTGTTGGTCGACTCCTAACGGAGATCTGTATACTCAAAGGGATCATCCTGAAGGTCATATGGGTCATATTCTTCTGGGTCAAATCCACGAAATCCACCAACTGTAATCTGACCCTCGTCTTTGGGTACACTGTCTTCTACAGAAGACTTGGAATTGCTCACTGCTTCAACAAGCCGGCGGAAAACATCAAATTGTTCAGTAGCGAGTTCGGGTTGACGAAGTACCGTTTGTAAAGCTTCGGCATCGAATTCCCCAAAGTGTTTTTCCAAAAGAGCTCGATAGTTTGCAACTGTCTTGTCGATCAAATCAGTGATTGTTGTGTTGCCACTGCCGAATAATTCTGCAAAAGGGGTCATAGGTGCCATGACATTTCCTCTTTATTTAATTTTTCCTCTTTGTCGAGGCAATAGTACGTTTTATGTCCTGATACTCATTGTGCATCACTTTTATGATTGAGTCAATGCATTGTATGACCTCACCTACTTTTGCAGTCCATTTGTAATGTCTCGTATTGTACCAAGAATTGTACTGGAGACAATTTATTCTCAAAAGCGTAGTGAACTCG
>LCFC01000028.1 GCA_000998805.1 Parcubacteria group bacterium GW2011_GWA2_43_11 | reverse complement strand
GCTCACAAGTCAATCGCGTGGTACTCACCATAACGAGAAATCCGCGCTTGAAATTTTGCAGGAGCGATACGCCAAGGGCGAAATTAACAAGCAGGAGTTCGAGGAAAAGAAAAAAGATTTAAGTTAGACTGTTATGAAAATTGGTATTATTTTACAGTCCAATAATTCGGAGCACGTTTGGAATACGTTTCGTTTCAGTATCACTTCGCTTAAAGCCAGTCATGATGTGACTATTTTTTTAATGAGTGAGGGAATAGAACTCGATACTATTGCCGACACAGAACACTTTGATATTTCCAAGAAAGTCGCCGAATACAGAGAATTAAAAGGAAACCTGTACGCTTGTGGCACCTGTTTGGAAATTCGTGGTAAAAAAGAGGCCGGGGTCTGTCCAGTCTCTACCATGACTGATTTACTCAAAATGGTTGAGGAAAGCGATAAAGTGCTCGTGTTCGGATAAGGAGTTTTGTTAAGCAAATATGACTCGGTGTAATTTGCTTAATATCGCTTGAGTTAAGCAACTCGTTCTAAAAGTTCAAATTTGGTCAAACGGGAGATTATGATGCAAGGTGGTATCAAACGTGTACCCTCGGCACAAAGCTCGCAACAGGGGCAAACCCGCCGTCGCCAGGATCTACGGACGGGCAGGCAGCTGGCAATTTCTGGTTATTCCTCATTGCATTCGGCCAGCAGTTGGTTCACTTGGGAGAGAACCACTGTAGGATATTTGTATTCTTCAGCCCAGTCCAATGTTCGAAAGTCTTTGAGCAAGGCAAGCTTGTTAGTGAAAATCGGCTTCGGGCGATTTTTGCGTCACAAGCTCCGCACGTGAGCAAACATCCGCCGGCTAGCGGATTGCTCATGTGATAGGATGAGAAGATTTCGAACTTATCGCAACAAATTTGAGCTTGTCGAAAGGGAAGTGATACCATCCACAACTAAACCCTAGGAGTTATTCGTCTTTGCGAGTCGCAACGAAGCAAACCAGAACTGGATCGCTTCGTTGCGACTCGCGATGACGGGCCTGATGGTTTGTTAGAGATGGTATGAGATGTGAGAAATGTACCGTCCATGCCCGCCTGCCACGGGCAGGTAATGGAAGAATCCTACTCGTTCCGATATTCGCAAATTACACCACACCTTTCCTAACTAAATTGTACCCCAATACTGTCTCCCAATACGTCCCCTGCAGGCTTTTTTAACATACCGGTAACTCGTTAGATTCATGGTTTGATTTTATTCATTTTTAAGTTAGTGTATACAGCAGGACAGTGACAGGATAGATATCCTTAAGAGTCAAAAAAAACGCTTGGAGGAAATATGACTAACTACACTGGAAAAATAATTCGTAGGGTTCAGGGGGCAGTCTGCAAAGCATGGAGAGTGCGAGTAGATAATGTACCTGAAAATGCAAAATACGCCGGTAAAATTATAAATGCAACCTCAGACATCCAAGGACTTGGGGTCGATGACAGGGTGTCCTTGCGAATTCGAAAAGTCGGAAATTCAAAAAATACATATTTGAAATTGAATATCTGTGCAAAAATTCAAGAATCGCCGGCGATCGCATAACTTCAGATGATCATGTCAAAGAAACCGTTCCGCAGTTGGGACGGTTTTCATTTTAACTCTACAAAACATGTGGGATAAAATCCTGTCCTTAAAGTTAGTGCAACCAAGGAAGAATTATCCTGCAATTCTAATAATAATCAAAAAAATTAATATGCTTCTTGTACGAAGAATAAAGGCGTTCAATATAGCATCCGCTTTGATACTACAAGCTTAGGAGAAGTATACATAACAAAATGTTTTTACCATCCACGGGTTTCTCCTGTCATGGGGATAACGCAAAATTATTGACAATTTATGTATAGTATGGTTATATTTGAAACAGTCTCGAAACCATTTCAATCTCAAGAACAGGAGAAAACGCCATGAAAGAAATCACCCCCGAAGAGAAAGAGCAGTTCTTTTTATTTTGGCAAGCCCAACGCCAAGCAATCGAAGATCGCGTGTCTGAAAAGACGATGCATTGGGTCAGAGCCTACACAGCAAGGGACAATATCGGTTACGAGTTCGGGCAACTTCGCCCAGGAAAACTCGGACAGTGGGACCTTTACTGTAACCTCACTGGCGAGCAAAGTGCCATCGGTTGCGACGAGAATGAGACATTGGTCGCATGTGGTCTCAACGCCGCGGAAATCGCCGAGGAGAATCGCCGTGAATACTACCGTATGATTTGTGTGAATCCCGACGATAAACTCGAAATCGCAATGTTCGACAGATTTCAACATATGAGCCCCGAAGAATTCGACGACGAGATTGCCCGCTTGGAAGAACAACTCGTACGCGAGTAAATCACACGGTTTGAAGAAACGAGCTTCATGCTCAATAACGCCAACTCTACCAAGGGTTGGCGTTATTCTTTTTTACAAACTTTTAAATCCTGCCATTACGCGCGAGCTTGACTCAGAACATATTTATATGTATAAAAACTACAGAAGTATGCTGGACATATATTTTGTATTCTACACACAACTTATGGAGGTACGTAATGGGAGCACTTAATCAAGATATTAAGAATTTCAGAAATCCCTCAAGACACTGGAAGTACAACGGTGCTTTCTCGGTTGAGTTGGAACACGACGCAGACATGAGCATTGTACCAACTTCTGCAACAATCAAAGGCGACAGTGTGCATGTACGTTACGGACTCATCAAACAGACTATGAGTGGAATCCAGTTTTACTCCCGCAGAAGTCCATTCCATTGGGGGTATCCATTCATCAAGGTCATTCGAGACGAAAAAGGAAATCTGCTATGGGTCAACGACAAACATCGTTGACATGACTTACACCAAGAAAACCGCTCGCTTCTGTGCGGGCGGTTTTTATCACCAGTCCTAAAGTGTTCTAGATTTTCGGGGTTAGACTTTCTCTATTTAATTTTGTACTTTTTATAAAACTTAGGTATCATTGCATAAACGCCATCAAGGCATTGTACCTTCAACCCTTAACCAAGGAGTACCACCATGCCCGAACAGAAACCCCATCAGCCTCAGGATGATAAAGTAAAGACGAGTACAGGCAACCCGCAATACAGGAGTGAGATTGATGTAAGTCCTGTACACGTAGGCACTGACACATTCGTCCGCGACGGCGAGCTGCTCCATATCTCAAAGAAGAGCAAATGCTGAAATACAGAGAGTAACGTCTCCACCCTTAACCGCCCCGACCCATGTCTGGGCGGTTTTGATTTCTTACTCAAAGCGTCTTTTCAAACCTGTTGTGCAGTTGAAATATTTTTCACAATAACGGCAGGGAAAATGGATGGAATATTCATACCATTAATTGGTGACGTCGATGGTAGTTTACTATGTTGTAAAAAATGCTATGGTGTACAAAGGAATGTCTTCTAATCTAACATAGCCAACCTTTACAAGGAGGGGGAGTAATGAAAACAACAAAATTAGTTCTAGTAAGCTATCCGCTAGAAGGGAATCTTCTAACATGCTTAGATGAGATACAGAAAATATGTATCAATGTGCAAAGGGCAAAATATATCCCTGTTGCGCCGCAGATTTTTGCTATTGCAGACAAGCAGAATACTGACGAGCAAGTCCGTAAAGTGGTTTTAAATTGTACAAAAATGTGTTTGTCTAATATGTTGGTGAATGAATTATGGATGTACGGAAGCGTGTTGACGAGAGACATGATTGTTTCTGTTCGTCTGGCTAGTCGGTATAAAATTCCAATCGTACCAAAGTCCGAAATAGCACTGCGAATTTTTATGCCATAGATACTGCGTTTTGACGCAAATAAAAAAACCGCTGAGCAGAATACGCCGAGCGGTTTACTTTATGCGGACCTTGTTTGCTATTTTGTAAAAGGTTGATATCTTGTTAAAAGAAAAAGTTACTTAGAGCCTATCCCAATAAACTTTTACTGATGAGGTGTTACATGAGTATCGGAAATCGCGATGAAGATGAAAGGTTCGCAGAAATGTTTGATCCAAGATATGCACACAAGTACTATAAAGACCCCGAGAAACATCTATCTGAAGTCATTGATATCATTGAAAGATGTGCAGTATGTCAAAAGTGTGGCGCAAAATCAATCAAAGTACAGTCTGTGGAAGATAAAATAGCAGTCTGTACTGCATGTGGACATACTCAAACTTGATATGAGAATAGTGTTCTGAAGTAAACCCCTTCATGGTCGTTAACGACATTGAGGGGGTTTCTTGAAATATAGGGAGCAATCAATTACTCGAAAACACTGTTGCAAAATAAACCTTTTTGATTCGATACTTCTCCGTATTCTTGCTTTAAGACTTGGGAACATGGATAATTAGTATAAATTGAAAATCTTACAGGATAGTACTATGCCTAGCGCACCCGTCACAACCATTCACGTAAAAACAAAAAAGACCTCACACGATACAAACGGGAAGAATAGTAAAGTGGTGCTCTATAACTGCAACTGTCACACCTTCGATAGTGTCATCACACAGCTCATGTACGCGACAGGATGCACGTATGAAGCAGGAAACCGATTCGCACACATCATACACCTCAACGGTAAATCAACTGTCTATACAGGGGCACAAGAAAAGTGTGATGATGTCGCTGACAAGCTTGCCGAAATCGGTCTTATTGTACGCATCACCTCGTAAAGGGAAACAGGGTGTTTCTTCGTCAAAAATGCTTCGCCATTCTACTTTCTAGAAATTTGGTACATCTTGTAAGTATTTGCGTAACTAATATGAAAATAAGTTAGTGGTATACTCAATACATGGAAAAGAAAGTACCCAAAGTTGGTTTGGCACTTAGTGGAGGCGCTACGCTGGGCATAGCCCATGTGGGTGTACTCAAGGCCTTTGCTGATCACAAAATTCCAATAGATTACATAAGTGGCACGAGTACTGGCTCTCTCGTGGCTGCGTGCTTTGCCTTTGGCATGCCTTTATCTCAAATGATTGAGATTACGGAGAGTCTTGGCTGGAAAAAGATTTCCAAATTTGGATATTCAAAACTTGGTATTAATTCTAACAAACCAATGTCAGTTTTTATTACTGATTTGTTGGGAGATGTAAAAATCGAAGACGCCAAAATCCCTTTGGCTATAGTCGCAACAGATATCGAATCATACGAGATGGTGGTTTTACGTGAAGGGAGCCTCCATGAAGCCATACGGGCAAGCACATGCATTCCGGGGTTTTTTGCTCCAGTCGAACTTAACGGCAGAATGCTAGTGGATGGGGTACTTTCGGAAAATCTACCACTTTCGCCCCTGTATGACATGGGTGCAACAATCAAAATTGGTGTTAATTTATCATCCAATCCAGTGAAAGCGAGACCTCAAAACATTCTTGAGGTGATTGGTAACTCATACACTGTTCTATCACGCCACCGCGATATTAACCTAAATTCTCGCGCTGATGTAATCATCGAACCTGATTTAAACAAGTTTGATTTCACAAAGTTTAAAGACGCAGACCAAATAGTAGAAGAAGGATATAACGCAGCCTTGAAAGCGATTCCTGAAATCCAAGAAAAATTATCTACACATCGTGAAAAGAAGGAAGGGTGGCTCTCTGAGCTTCTGTCATTTTTTACAGGCAAGCCCCAGAGTTAAGTTTTCCAAATTTTGTTTCTGTACAATGCGTTTTTTCGTTTCCTGCAGTTATAATACCATTCCTAATTAACCTTTACGATTTGTTTCGTCTTTGAGTCCGCAGAGCGAATCCAAGTTATTTTTCTGGAGTTCTGTACGGAGAGGTTAGTTGAGGATGGTATAATACTCCTTTAAGGTGTTAAGCATAAGGAAATGAGCAGGCGTCCCTTTTAATAAAATGGTTGAAAATTGCAAGCTTGTCTGGTTACATTTGAAAACAAGAAACCCCGTATGTCGTGCAACAACATACGGGGTTAAACCCTATTTACAGATTACTATTCAGCTTAATTAACTCCTCCACGGCTCTCGCGATAGTGGAGAAGACGTTGTGACAGCAACGAAATATCAACCGGAGTATGAGCAAGTCCTAAGTGGAACCTTTCGGGACCTCCTTCCTTTTGGAAGGGAGAAGTGGCTTTTTTAACATGACCACCCTCCATTTCTTCCACGAAGGTTGCCCACTTCTTTGCAGCGAGCGCAACTTCCTGCTCCACAAGATCATCCTTGGGTGCGTAGAAGTTTGCAAGCGTGCAACCCTTTTCTTTAAAGCGACCGAGATTTAGCTTTTTACCGAACAATCTCACCGGCAATGTTCCATCCGCAGTGATAGGAGTATTGTACGAGTCGAAGCTTACCTTTGTTATTCCCCTCGGGATATCAACTCTGTCAACATACAGCCAACGATGGAGCGCCGGTACAGTCAGGCTGAGCTTACCTCCATCCCTCAAGGCCTTCAGGACCATTTGCAAATCGTTAATAAACGCTACAAAGGGTGCTTGATTATCAAGACTTTTCAACTTGTATACCAAAGACATCCCTTCCCCTGAGGAAACCTTTTCTCCCCCATACGCAAGGTCATTGAACTCTGGGGGAAAATCTTTGAGAAATGTACTCAACCCCCGACTCAACGTGCCGTCCATGGGAGCAACACAAGTAATCACCGCGTCAACCGAATCGTCGAGCATTCCAGACAGCCAATTTACCACCGCTCCGTATCCAGCTTGGCAGTACCCATTGAGACTCACCATTCTCCCATGCCGACGAGCTACCTTCTCACAAAAATACTTTGTGTCGAGGCAATCGTCTTCCTGGGTCATTCGTGCGACTGCAGGCGTCTTATTGATTGGTTTCATGATCCGGACATATGTTGGTATTCTCTTGTTCGCAAAACTGTGAACATAGCTCTTGCCGTGATTCCTTAAAAAGCAAAGGATGTTGGCACCCAGTACGTGCGGTGGAACGATGACGATAGGCTTCAGGCTTTCATTAACCAGGTCATACCTTGTCTCTCCGTTTATGTACGGCCAGACTTGGTAGAGAATGGAACGAGGCGTTTCATCGTCCCGTCTATAGTTACCATCGTCGAAATGGAATCCAAACTCTGGTTCAACGTCCGCAATCAACTTGTCGAAACTGGCAAGTACTTCAAGCGCCCTGCTTTGGTCTTCCAAGAAACGTAGACCGTTTCCTGTATACATACTTCTCATAAAGCCCCAGAATTGCTGAGTATGGAACCTGAGCCCAGCGTTCAAACTTGCACTCATTCCAGTATTGTACTGACGATTACTGAGATGTATGAGTTTCCAGTATAACTCATGATTTTCTTCGCCGGTACGATCACGAGCCCGTCTTTCTTCGACGACTTGAAAACGTTTACCTGCCTGCATCGTTTGCTTTGTGAAGTCATCCGCGTATCGCCCTAACGCCCTCATGTAATTTTCCCAATATTGTAACCCAGCCAACCAAGGATTTCTTCCGAACAATTCGTTTGTAGACATTTTTCTACCTCCTTCTATTGTTATTGTTTATGTTAGCGAACAGGAATCTCTAAACCAAAGATACTATCATTCCTCCCACTGTCAAACACTCAGGGTGCTCTTGAAGCATTTACTTATATTTTAAAGCTTTTTTTCAATTCTATGAAGATACAATGAACATCCAGACGTTTTACTGCA
>LCFC01000027.1 GCA_000998805.1 Parcubacteria group bacterium GW2011_GWA2_43_11 | reverse complement strand
AAGTCTTCCCCTTGTACCATTTGGGCAATTCGCAGAAGGTTCTACCATAACAACCTCTTTTTCATGAGGAATTTGGCTCCTGTATTTTTTTGGCAGGTCTGCAAACTGTTCGTCTATCATCTTTTTTATCGGACCTTCTATGGGTACCGTCCTTCCAGAATCAGGGCAGATACGTCGCACCAAACGTTGTGCCACAATAAGACTAAGGGTCGGTGCCAACAGATAGGGGTCGACACCCATATCCACAAGGCGTGGTACGGCTCCGGCTGCGTTGTTGGTATGGAGTGTCGAGAAGACGAGGTGGCCTGTAAGCGCAGCTTGCACGGCAAGCTGCGCTGTTTCTTTGTCTCGAATCTCCCCAACCATGATGATATCCGGGTCCTGTCGTAGCACGCTTCGTATACCTGAGGCGAATGTGTACCCAATATCTGGTCTCATTTGAGACTGACTTACTCCTGGGATGTTGTACTCAACAGGGTCCTCAAGTGAAAGTACATTCTTCCCATCTTTATCAACTTCATTGAGCATTGCATACAAAGATGTTGATTTACCCGATCCGGTAGGACCTGTAATGAGAACCATTCCGTATGGTGCTGCTACGGCCTTCTTAACCATATCGAGCTGCTTTTCATTCATCCCCAAATCCTGAAGGGTAATATTGCTCCGTTCACTATCAAGAATACGCAACACAGCCTTCTCACCGTAATACGTCGGAAATGTGGAGACTCGAAAGTCGATGCGCCGTCCACCAATCGTCGCTGAGAAACGTCCATCCTGAGGCTTACGACGCTCATCGAGCTTAATGCCTGCAAGAATCTTTACGCGTGCTATGACTGCACGCTGCACCTTTGCCGGAAGTACGAGCGACTTGTTTAGGACACCGTCCACGCGGAAACGAACCCGTGTCTGGTCGTATTCTGGTTCTATATGAATATCCGAAGTACGGGCATCAATAGCACTTCGCAAAATAGTAGCAACTATTTTTGTAACTGGCGCTTCCTCACGTATATCGTTCGATTGTCCTTTTTTACCTGCAGCTTGTACGGTCTGCTCTAAATCATCGAGATTTTGTGTCTCCTGTTCTTCTCCGAGACTCGATACTTCACCCGACGTACTCTTGTCATCTTCTGTTTTAATCTCACTTAACGCCTGACCAACCTGACTAGATATACCACGGTACATTTCAATCGCTTTTTTGTAGTCCCGTTCACTAATCAAAAAAGCCTTGAACGGTACTCCTTTTTTTGTCGAAATAAAGTTTAACGCGTCGAGCGCGTCTATGTTGTCTGGATCAACAATTCCAACCTCTAAAACCTCATCCACGAGCGCGATTGGCACCACATGATAATGGATTGCTGATTCTTCAGGAATGTACTGAAGTATATCGTACGGAATTGTAATATTTTTAAGTGAGCGGACAGGAATGTCCCAATGCTCACCTTTTGCCGTTAAAATATCCTGATCTGAAATACCTCGACCCTGTAACACTTCTTCTACAGAGTGGTTGGACTCTTGAGATTCTTTTGTGATATCGTCGATATCACTTTCACCAATAATCCCCTTTTTTTGCAGTAATGGTAGTAAATTAAACACAGTTTTTTTGTTAAAACTAAACCTCTACAACAGTTTACCTGGTACGGAGACTACTCTACTGGAGCAAATGGGTTTGAGCGAACAAGTGCGGGAGTATGCAGAGTGACACTCATATCTGAAAGTGCCTTGAATTCTGTACTAGCAAAAAAGTCAACATCAATATTGACCGCTGAGAGTCGTTTGAGAGGAACGATAATTTCACGTTCAAGCTCTTCGGTACGTTGCTCAATCCGAGATGCTCGCTGCTGATGACCAGTGAAGAAATTTTCACTTGTTGCCAGATAGTACACCCCAACACCAAGAACAACGAGTAAGAGAACGGCCACCAAATGTCTAATATTTCCAAACATGATTAATTATTTTAGCCAATATGTTTGTAATCCAAGTGTATACACTGTCCCCCGTACGGCATTTGGTCGGGTCATGTCTGAAACTTCTATATGGAGTGACACGAGGTCCATAAGTGAAAGACTTTTTTCAATATCTAGCAACAATGCCTTAAAATCAGCATACTCACCCTCACATTCTATAGTTAAAATCGCATTACCCACAGGACCTTCATCCACCTCTTGCACTGCTTGTTTCTTTTTAGAAGAAGCACTCGCTACCTCTGACTCTAAATAGGGTACTTCAAAAGATCGAATAGAAAGACGGTGTTTCGTGGTAAGGGCATCTATATCCACAATAAGTCGTACAACATCAATGTCGTTTGGTAAAATTTGTGTGAGTCTCTTGAGATTCTCTGAGGAAATACTGTTGTATTTACGAAGGAGTGAATCATGAACTTCCAATAATTTTCCTGACTCTTCAAGTGTAACATCCAACCGATCTTCCTGGGCTTGGAAAGCGAGCAAAACATCATATGCCGGTCGAAGGTAGGTAAAGAAAAGGCCAATCGCCGCTAGAAAAAATAGAATTGGTGTGAGTACTTTTGTCATAACTATATTGTTGAAGGTGCGCTGGATAAGGATGCGTCCACCTCAAGTGTGGTCGTTGATTCAACCGCAGGTGTTGGCGTAGGGACAACAACTTGTTGACTCATATTTTTCAATGCTGAAGAAAAAGAGATGAGTCCAGTATCTGCAGTGACATCTATAGAAAAACTTACTGCGTTGTCTTCAAGCCGTTCAAGTTCTCTCACAACTGGCTTATGTAGACTTGGGTGTAGTCGATACTGCTCTGTTTGCAAAGCTACGTCTTGAAAGTTTTTCGACAGACCGGAAATAGTGGCCAAGGCTGTTTGATTGGGTTCACCAGTGTACTCAAACTCTGTGTACTGCACACGAATAAGTGTAATTGTTTCTAAAAGCGTGAATAGCTCAGACACTGCAATGTGTTCCTTAAGTATTTTTTTTGCGTTTGTAATATGTGTATCTGCTCGTGCCAACATTGCTACCGTCTCTTCATCAAAGGCTTCTTTTTGACGTTCCAAACGTGCTATTTTTTCCTGAATATTACTCTCGACTATTTTCGTGTACCCAAAAACACCCAAGGAAACAACAACACTCGTAAGAAAAACCATAAACATGAGGTAGTACCCCGGTCCATGTACATCACGACGTCTCACAAATCTATTCTTCGCAGTAGCAGCTCCACTCACATCCGCTTGAAGCGACTTTTTGGGAATAAACGAAGTATTAAATTTTGGCTCCATAATTATTTACATTGTGTTCTACACACGTACTCAATTCTATAAGTTCATTATACCCATACATGTTGACACTCCAATAACATGTTATCCACTACTTGAGATGAGTTGAAAGTTCAAAGTTACGGAAACGGCGAGTAAGGTTAAAAAAGTTCCTTGTTCCTAGTTCACGAACGAATTGAAAGTTATAAAGTTTGTAAAGTTAAAAAGTTCATCAAATTTAAACGAGTTACGAGTAAAAAAGACGTGGATTGCCACGCTTTGCTCGCAATGACAAGACGACTGGCGATTTTACTTTCTACTTTTTGAACTTTATAAACTTTCAACTTTACGAACATTCAACTTTTAACTATCTTCATGTAACTTACGCAATGCAACACCCACCGCCACGGCAAAGTCGGGACCTGCATCTTTGAGCGTTTCTTCTAAAAATGCTGGGGCTTGCACGTGTGAAAAAGGTTGTGCAAGTTCTATCTCCAACTCAAGCTGTTGACGAGCGAACTCCGAAAGACCCTTAAGTGTCGCTCCCCCGCCTGTAAGCACCACCTTTGTAATCACTTTGTTGTACTTCTTTTGGAATCCGAGTAGGACACGTCGAGCCTCTGCAAATATTTGCTCCATAGTAAGTGTCGCTGCGTGAGATATGCGAACAGCATCATTGTTTGAAACACCAGTAAGGATACCTGCTTGACGCTTAATTTCTTCGGCCTTCGCAATGCTTATATGTGAACTCTTGGAGAGTGAACGAGTGATGTCCTGTGACCCAGTTGGAATGACATGGGAAGCAAGAATAATACCAAGCTCCACAAGATAGAGCTTGCTAGTGGCGGCTCCCAGGTCAATAATCGCTACAGGAGCGAGGCTGTGCGCCACAGTTGAACGAATATTGGAAAACACTTCTATTTCATAAAAACTCGGATTCAACCCTGCGAGCTTGATTGTTTCAGTGTACCTGCGCAAAGTTTCGTTGTGCATTGCAACAATGAGCACTAGCTTGGTTTTAAGCTCCTGTGACTCGAGCCCCTCTATATCTTTTGCTCCCAAGAAAAGTTTCTGTTCTGTTTCTGGAACTACGAAATAGTCGAGCTGTACTTCAGAAATTGGCACCGGAATATACTTACGGGCTTCAATAGGTATGACTGTTGCCAATTTTTGTACATCAAGTGGCGGCACTTCAATGAGTTTGACAAGACTTGAGGAAAAAGGTACCGCAACACCACATGTTTGCGTGGTAACACTCGCCTCTTTGAGGAGTGTCATGAGCGCCTCAGCAAGTTTCTTGGGAGGCAGATTGGTCGCTTGCCCTACATCACCATCAGCGTATGGACCAAGGGCTATCTCACCATATGTTTCTAATGTTGCGATACCTTGCACATTCTTGAGCTGCACAACTTTTATTGCAGAGGAACCGATATCAACACCAAGAATACTTTCATCATGTTTGGTGAGTACTGCTTTTTCAAACATTTGCTTTACTTGATTTAGAAAAGGTATATCCATAGTGTGTTTATTTCTTTATACGTATAGAATTTTTATTGATACGTATCGCTACGCGCTATCTAGGGCTTACGCAAACGGATACAGTTCGAGGCGCCCAAACAAAATAGAACGAGTTGTATGAGCAATACCACGAGAGATATTTTGTGTAGGGCAACGATGAAATGTGCCGTTTGCGTAAGTCCTATCTAAGTATAGCGCACACTACCCAACTAACGATAGACTTTTTGTATAAATATGCTCACAAGAAGTTTACGCTCATTTTTTGATCTACTCTTCCCTCGCGATATTCACGTAAGCGTGTTTGACACACTTCCGAGAATTAAGCTTGAGCATTGCGCACAGCAAACTTTTTTTCACGGTGCGTGTGAATGCCTCGCACCACTGCCCTATAAAAAACCACTCGTTCGTTATGCAGTACAGGCGGTGAAGTACCATGGTCACAAACGAGCCGCAGTACTTCTTGGGGAAACACTTGCACCTTATGTGACTGAGGAGCTTGCGGATCGTCAAATGTTTGGAAGTTATATGAATCCACTCCTCATGCCCATACCACTCCATGCTATTCGATTTCGTGAAAGGGGGTTTAATCAAGCTGAACGAATCGCTTCCGCACTTTATAACGCTATGAACTATGAAAGTATGACCCTTGAGCTACATCTGCTTGTACGGTCTAAGCACACAGCATCGCAAGCACACAGCATCGGCAAAGCAAAACGTTTTGAAAATATGAAAGGAGCTTTCACAGTACTGAATCCAGAGCGTGTGGTCGATCAAGACATAGTACTGCTAGATGACGTGATGACGACTGGAGCAACACTAAGTGTGGCACAAAACACCCTTTACAAAGCAGGGGCGCGCAATGTCCTATGTATCGCCGTGGCGCATTGAGTGTGGTAGGATAAGCGAGTTAAAAGTTGAAGGCGAAGTCCTGTACCGAGCAGTGCTCTGGTACGGGGTTGAAAGTTGAAAGTTTTTAGATTAACGTTAGTTCTGAAGAGAATAGTCTGGAGAGTTGGCTGAGTGGCACGCCCGCACACCAAAGATGAATATGGTTGTAGTAGCAGTGTTAGTAGTAGTTCTTCTTGTTAATAGTCATACATTGTAAAGCGGAGAGTTGGCTGAGTGGTCGAAAGCGCCTCACTGCTAACGAGGTGTCCTTAACCGGACCGTGGGTTCGAATCCCACACTCTCCGCTTTGCAATGTACTATAATAATTAGTACATTTGATGTGCGGGTCAAAAAGCGCCTCACTGCTAACGAGGTGTCCTTTACCGGACCGTGGGTTCGAAAAAATTCGAACTGATTTCGCCCAAAACCTGTCCTGAACAAAGTCGAACGAATTTGTAGGGCGGGCGGAATTCCCCCCATACCCCTTCCGCCCGACGCACCTGTCCCTCGCAGTCTTGGCGAAGTGGGAGAAGGGACCCTTTCGAATTGGACGATTCCAAGTTATTCTTTTTCTATAATTTAGATTTTTGTTTCCAGTAAATATACTTAGTACAAATAACTATACCTTGCCTAATTTATTTTTTAACTCCCCAACCTCTTTCTTCAGCTCGATCATCTTGAGCTCCCGGTTAACCACAAGGGAGTTCATTTTCTCTATTTCTTCCAGTTTTTTATTTAATTCCATCGTTCTTTCCGTCACCTTCTGTTCGAGGTCATGGCTGTGTTTTTTGATTTCCTGCTGGGATTGGAGTAAATTACACGTCATTTGGTTAAATGCTGCCGCCAATTCTCCGACTTCATCCTTTGATTTGATATCAATCACTGTCTTCATGTTCCCCCGTGAAATATCAATCGCTTTATCCTTCAGTTTAATTATGGGTATGGAAAGGGTATTGGAAAAAAAGTAACCACAACATACAACCAAAACAACAAAGAAAGCAAGCAATTCTAATTGCATATTCCTTAATTCATTTATACTAGTCGTTATTCTGGTATATGGTTCTAGGGTACTCAACATTCCGGTTACCTTATTGGTATCATCTTTCAACGGCGCAAAACTTGCCTCATATTTCACGCCATTGATATCCATCTGAGTTGAATATATTTCCCCTTTTCCTAACACCTTGTCTAAAACCATAGGGTCATCAACTTTTGCTCTGTCCGACCTCTCAAATCCCACTATAGTAGAAGCCAAAACCTCATTGCCAAAATAAAATATATTGTCGACTCCGATTGAATTCTTAATGGTGTCAACCAAAAGTAGACTAAAGCCAACATTTACCGTTCCAATAAGATTGTTTGCATCATCATATAGCAGAGAGACTGTGTTGATCCAAAAATCAGTTTTGTGATCCCCTTCTGATTCAATCTCTAAAAAAGTAACTGTCTCCTTAGTTGCAAGAGCGGTACTAACAGTTTTCCTGTGTTTCCTGTCCTCGCCAAAATTTACTTCTGCTGAGGTTAGTTTATCGGCATCAGCAACTAAAAAGCCGTCTTTATCTGTAATATCAAGACATTCAATTCCAAACTCTTTATACAAAGGAAAATATAGTTTACGCATGTAATCATATATTTTAAGTTTGTCACCCTCTATTAACAGACTTTTCAACGTTGCATCGTGCTGGAAATTTTTAGTAACAAATTTCCCTTTTTGTATATAATCATTGTATAAGCTCAAGGCTGTATTTTGCTTTTTATCCAGGTTTACGTGTACCTCATCGTGCAGTGATTCCGTTGTTTTATTTATAAAAATAGTTGTTAGCAACAATACCGGGATAAGGGCGGTTGTTAGAAATCCTAAAATTATTTTTAATTTAATTTTCATAATTATATAAATTATTTTATCAAATCTTCTATTGAAACACCAAGAACTTTTGCTAAGTTTGTTACCGCGAAGTGAAACCTGTTCGAGAACCTCTCACAAGTAAGTTTGTGAGAGGTTCTTATTTTTATTGGAAAAATGACATATCTTATTTCATCTAAAACTCTATATAATACGCAAATTGCAGTGTAGAAATACTAGATGATTTCCTTATGTTCAGGGTTTGCGCTTGTCAGAAACTCTGCAAGTGCCTTTTTCGCTAAAGTTGTCAGCAGATGTGCATCTTTATGCGTCAAACAATGCAGGGCGATGCATTTGCTCCGTGGAGAAAATTCCCCGTCCAGCACCACAGCAAAGAATTCTTCAGCCTGTGTGTGTGCGGGTCCATTATCTTCCCACAAAAATACACGTCCCAGTTCCTTTAATGCACTTTCTTTACTGACCAGCTTGTGACCATCAGCGCTTACTACGCTGATCAAGACTGGTACAGGGATTGTTGTGAGTCTCCTTTTACTTTCCATTTCCTGCCTCCCTTTACATGAAGTTATTCTTCACAGTTTCGACTTCGAAACCATATCCTATATATAGGGTAGCACATTGCTTCAAACGCGCACGAGTTATGCACTTTACGCTTTTGTCCGTTGTTTTTCATGTAAATGGGCGACATCCGCGCCCCATACTTCCGAAGAGACGGGTTCGCCTGCGTCACCCGCTTTACTCGCTACTCAGAACTCGTAATTCGCCATTAGACACATTGGGTTCAACAACCGTATACTACAAAGCATACAGGATGTTTAAACAATGAGTCTCACACAACAACAACTTCACAATGCATTTGTCGCACCGGGACACATACCTGAGGAAGTATTTGCATCCATATGCGCACAAAGCGAAGCGGAACATATTTCTATTGAAGAGGCACTTATTGCTCAAGCACCACTCAAAAGCAGTGATCTAGGACGCGGTCTAGCAGATGCGTACGGAGTACCATTTAGTATGCTTGGGGAACAGTCTATCTCGCTCGAAACACTCTCGTTCATTCCAGAATCTGTAGCACGCGCACAACAAACGGTATTCTACGATATCCAAAAAGATCAAGCGCTTGTTGCCACCTCACATCCTGACAATCACGCATTCTTAAATACACTCTCTCAGAAAACAGCACGTCCGGTGAGTATACGCTACGCACTTCCCGCTGAAATAGAAGTTGCACTCCATGGCTATCAAGGGGATCTCGCAGAACGTTTTGCACACATTACAGAAAATGGTGACACTGACGATAAAGATCAACATACTCAACAAGGTATTGATCTCGTCAATCTTTTGTTACGTTCCGCGTTTGACGCAGGGAGTTCAGACATACATATAGAACCATTTTCTGAAGGTGGAGTGGTTCGCTTTCGTATTGACGGTTTGCTCAAAATTGTTACCAGACACTCAAAAGCTGTTCACGAAAAAATTGTTGCACGCCTAAAAATACTTTCAGGGTTACGGACCGATGAACATGCCGCCCCACAAGATGGCAGGTTTAGTTTTGATGCTGGAGGTGGAAGGACGTTTGATTTGCGTGTCTCACTCGCACCTATTACCGATGGAGAAAACCTTGTACTGCGCATTTTGCGTCGTGACGTACATACGGTCACCCTTGAAGAAATAGGACTGTCAGAAGAGCACCAAGCACTCCTACGTGCAATGGTACAGAAATCGCACGGCATGGTGCTCACGGTAGGGCCCACAGGTGCAGGAAAAACAACCACCCTCTACACCTTACTTAAAACTATCAGCACAGAAGAACGGAATATTATGACTATCGAAGACCCTGTGGAATACAACATAGATTTTGTCCAGCAAATACAGGTTAACCAAGCAAAAGATGTCCGCTTTGATACCGGTCTACGAACCATTGTTCGTCAAGACCCAGATGTGATTCTCGTCGGTGAGATTCGGGACCAAGAAACAGCAAAAATTGCAGTGAATGCTGCCATGACTGGTCATCTCCTCCTTTCAACCCTTCACACAAACGATGCGGCGACCACCTTCCCCCGCTTGGCTGAAATGGGTATAGAAGCTTTTCTCGTCGCTTCATCGGTCAATGTGGTGGTGGCACAAAGACTCATGCGTAAACTCTGCGACTCATGTCGCAAAAGTGCCACACTAGATCAAACAAGTGTGGAGGCTCTCAAACTCTCTCCAATGATACATAAAGAACTTGTCGCACAAAGTGGTAAAGAAGATGTTACTGACATTCTCTTGTATGAAAGCTCCGGTTGCAGTGTGTGCAACAACCTCGGCTATCGTGGAAGAATTGGTGTTTTTGAAGTACTACAGGTTACTGATACGATTCGATCTCTTATCCTCAAAGGCGCAAGTGCATACGAGATAGACGCAACAGCACAAGCAGAAGGTATGAGGTCCATGAGTAGCGATGGAGTGACCAAGATACTTGCGGGTATTTCTTCCTTGGATGAACTGCTTCGTGTGGTACATACATAACATTCATGTTTACAAAAATTTCATCAGAAGAGAAGATACAAATTGTACAAAACCTTTCTCTACTCTTAGACAGTGGTGTACCTATTCATCCAGCATTAATGACACTTGCTCACTCACGTCTTTCTTCTCGAGCATCCCTCATGCTTCTCCGTCTTGCAAAGGGGGTAGAAGCCGGCACGAAGCTACATATTTTACTCAAACAGGAGACAGGTCTTGATAAGATATTTGTCGCACTGGTAGAAGCTGGTGAAGAAAGTGGGACACTCAGCCATCACCTCGCAGTACTTGCGGAGTGGCTTGAACACGAACATACCATGACGTCCAATGTTAGGACTGCACTTCTCTACCCCAAGATTATTTTAGGAACAACGTTTGTGGTCGCTTTCGGGCTTGCAACTTTTGTACTCCCGAGATTACTCCCCATCTTCAAAGGTATGCACATTGAGCTTCCCCTTGCGACACGCATCCTCCTTGGCTTCACGACATTTGTACAACAACACTGGCTCACACTGTTACTTACTGGCATCGCTACGATTATCACGTACATTCTGCTCATACGTCTGCCCATGGTTCGCTACACACGTGACTCATTTCTCCTCAACCTACCAGTCATTGGTACACTTGAACGCGCGTACCAGTTAACCTTAGGGATGCGCATCATTGCCACGTTATACGAAAGTGGTATTCCCATGCCACAAACCTTACGACTAGCTGCACATACTGCTACCAACGCACAGTACGAACGTGCGTGGAAAGAGATAGCCAATGCGGTAGAACGAGGAGATGCACTCGATG
>LCFC01000026.1 GCA_000998805.1 Parcubacteria group bacterium GW2011_GWA2_43_11 | reverse complement strand
GAATACACATAGTGCCAGGCTCAGGATCTTTTACGATAAGATCTACACGTATTTGCTCAGGAAAAGATTCTGCTACAAAAGCAGTGCGCTCTAACGTGTGACATGGCGACTGAAGCGTTATTGAACCGGTATACGTATGCTTACCATCTTTGTACAGGTGATTAAGTATACGTGTCTCACTTTGAGGCTCTTTAGCTGGTTCAATTGGGTCAGTATCGTTTTGTGGTACCTCAAAAACAGGTATATCATTCACACCATCTTCCTGCCCAGCTACTTCAAGTATTCGAACTGTCTCTGCAGTAAGTTTTTCTGCTTGCTCAAAAAGTTCCATTGCATCTGCGTAATCTTTTAAAACTACTGCTATTTCAGCACGCATCAGGTGTGAGAGAGCATCTTTTATACGATTGTTTGCTTTTTCGACATCAGTATCGTTGTGCCCTTCTTGTGTTAAAAGGAGTTTAAGGGCAGTTGCGATTTCGTTTTGGATATGTACACGGGTGCTTTGTAACTCTTGCAACACGTCCTCATCTTCTGGTATTTCTGTATGTTTAATTTCTTGGATGTCTGATTCTGTTTGGGTTACGGACTCTTTATCAGGGTATATTTCGATTGAAAAAAGTGTAGCCACCTCTAATAACTGTAACACCTTCTGCAACGAAGCAGATGCTTTTCTAAATTTTCCATATGCATCCCCAAGATTGTTCTCTTTAAGGGAGGTTTCGCCAGAACGGACAAGCTCTTCTCCAAAGGCAATTTGTACCCGCGCTTGCTCTGCAAGTTCAGATTCAGGTTCGAGTGTTGCCTCCAACTCTTTTACCTCGGCAAAAAGGTTGTTAGCTCGCTCTTGTGCTCTGTACGCAGCTCGTACACGCAAATTTACCGATTCAGTGTTCGATTCAGCAGATGTTACCTCGGTAGGTTCTGATTGCACGTCTTCTACATCTTCTGTATTTGTTAGTTCACCCTCATCAATAGCTATTTTTTCTTCAGCGTCATTTCGTATTTTTTCTACTTCCATTGCCACGGTTCGCACTTGCGCCACCAACTCACGAGCACCCTCATCAGAGCCATTTTCTTGTTCAACAATCAGTCTTGCAAGTACTGCTTCGTGTGCATCTAGGGAATCTTCAAGCATACTCGACATTTCAGCCGCAAAGACAGGGTCTGATTCTTCTACTGCACGCACTTGTTCCACCACAGCATTCGTGTGTTCAGCAAAAAGTTCAGAAACTTTCTGTTGCTTTTCATCATCGAGCCGCCCCTCAGCTTCCAGTTGGCTAGCCTCTACAAGACGACGCTCGGCACGCTCACGTTCCCATGTAATACGTGACTCATCGGATGAGAGGAATACTGTCTTAATTTCTTCGTTAATATTTACCTTGATGTTATACAAAAGATCTCCTGGTAGTGAATCTTCCGCAGCAAAAGAAACACCGAATGTGCTACTTGCAACTACGGCAGCAATCAATAACGCTCCGGAAAAGTGATGTGCTCGGAAAAATGGAATTGAAAACCTCTCTATGAGACTGTGCTCGTGTGCTGAAAAGGCACCTCGAATAGGCTTATACTCCATATACAAGACGAGTTTTTCACGCATAGTAGCCTTTTCTTCCTGTGTAAGGGCTACTGATTTGGTTGCTTCT
This sequence comes from Parcubacteria group bacterium GW2011_GWA2_43_11, assembly GCA_000998805.1. Taxonomy (GTDB): domain Bacteria; phylum Patescibacteriota; class Minisyncoccia; order Phycocordibacterales; family UBA12088; genus UBA12088. The sequence goes on along the minus strand of LCFC01000026.1, from coordinate 6,934 downwards.
TTAAATTGTTCGTGTAATTTTTCCATTCTTAAACATTATATACCGTTCTCCAAGTATTATATTTGGCTTATTTCTTACGTTTTTTACGTATTTCATTGTCTGTCATAGTATATGACACAGGAAGGTCCGCATTCTTACGTAACCAGGTCACTCCACGATGTATTCGTACAGATACGGTATTCACCGGCTCTCCCAGTATGTCTGCTATTTCAGCAGGTAAGAGACCGTCAACAAAGCGCATTAAAACAACCTCTTGATGTTTTTTGGGCATCTGCTCGAGCAGAAGTGGAATCCGTTTAGCGTCAAGTGAAAACTCGACTTCCTCCAAACTACCTTCTATAAGCTCATCAAACACACCTTCAGGCACGTCACGCTCATTAAGAATCGAGTCTAAGGATTCAGTCTTCTTTTTTCTATACTCGTCGATGATAAGGTGATTGAGTGTTCGGTATAGAAACGGTCTGAAATTGTCTATAGTGTTCCCTTTTCCTATATAATCCCATGTACGCATAAAAGTGTCTGAAACAATGTCTTTTGCACGTTCCGCATCTGAAACACGAAAAAAGGCATGCCTGTACAGCACGTCGGCATATTTTTCAAATGCTTCCAGATATGCTTTTTCTTGTTTCATGTGTTGAAAACCTACGCAACTATATACGATGTATCTATCTCTTCAGTGTAGCCTACAAAAAGTAATTTTAACAGGAAATACAGATTATACACTTTTGATTCGTTCAACCAGCTCTGGGAAGTGCTCCATATTAAAATGACCTCTGTCAGCAAGTGCTATGAACTCAGCTTTTGGGAGTAACTTTTGAAATAGTGATTGATTTACATAGGACACCACAGGATCATTTGTGCTATGGAAGAAGACGATACATTGTACTGCTTCGGTTAGTGACGATATATCTTCTTTTAAATCAAAACACTTCAGGTTACGCTCTTTTTTGGGGCCAAGATACTCAGGAGCTATCAAAAATAAAGCTTTAACAGTATTCTTTGGTTTCTGCTCTGAAAAATACTTAAGCAAAAACATTGCCCCAAGTGAATGCCCTATTAGGATACAGGGGCGATTAAGTGCCTCCATGACTTTCTCAAACCACAATTTCCAAAGGTCATACTCGGCGTTATCTGCCATGGGCATACGGAGTAAAAACACTTCGAAGTCATCTCCGAGCTCGTTCTGTAAGTTTTGCTTCCAATTTGGTACGTATTTCATTCGCTCCAGATATACTTCTTTTGTTTGTAAATCCTCAACAAAAGCTTCTTTTGAAGGAAAGGTGTCCCCACCACCAAGGACCAGTATGGTTGTTTTCATGCTTAAAAGAATACCATAACGTATTGGAAACAATACTGTTTCTCCTGTACATTTGAGAAAACTTCAATAAAAAACACAAAAAGCAGATGAAACAAAACATCTGCTTTTCAAGAACAGTTCCACACTATTTGATTTTCCAAAAAACATAGCAAGGGTCATCTAATTCACCATTACAGCAATTACAAGTAGTATCATCCTCCCATCCGTAGCGTTCACCTTCTGGAGTATTAAACTCATGTGGTCCGAGATGGTTTCTCTCAAGGACGCATTCTGCTAAATAGCCGTCTGACCGTTCTCCCACAATTTCATTTTGTCTCGGAACTATGGTTCCACATTTCATAGCAAACTCCTGTGATTATTTACAATTTACTTTCTTCCTCTTAACTCAGTCTATAACCATCAATACTAATAGGCAATTTGCACCAAGCATCCTCTGGTACTTAAGAAAGTAGTGTTTTATCCATTAGCAAAAAAATGAAAAAGGTGGTAGATTTTATCGACACATACGACCGTGCGTTACGGGGTTTACCCCGCCACTCACGAAGTAAGTGGCGGGGTGTAGCATAGTGGCAGTGTTCGCGGTTTGGGACCGCGCGGTCCGGGTTCGATTCCCGGCACCCCGACAAAATAGTAAAACCGATGGTCATACCATCGGTTTTACTATTTTGTCGGGGTGAGCAAGCAAACAATTTTGCTTGCGCCCGGAATCGCACCACAAGAGTATTTCCATTTTCATAGTCGCTATCACTCCTTGAAAATTGGTCAAGCCACGGAACGTGTTGCACTGCAACAGTGAGTGGCCGTCCAAGAACGTGAGATATTTTGTAATCCGCTGCTGGGCGGAGAAGCAAAATATCCACGATTCTGGTACGATCCCGGCACCCTGCCGGAATAGTTTTCTCATCTAATCTAAAATAATATTTTCTAAAATATGAACATGTGCTTTCTTCGTATCTATATTGATATGAACTACCACAAGATCTATTGTCCATTCTTGCTGTGGAGATATTTGCTTTTCCAATAAGTAGGATTGGATGATTCGCTTCATGCGAGTTTTTTTATGAAAATGCATATGGTCTTCTGGTCTATATGACTCTTCCCCATCCTTAGGGACAGAGTCATGAAAAGAACCAGCTTTTACCTCAATGAAATGTAGGACATCGTCTTTCTGCATAACGATGTCTAATTCCCCCCACTTTTTCCGAAAATTCCGCTCAATAAAGCGAAATTTTCTATTTTCCAAGTATTTTTGTGCTATTTTTTCACCCAGTTGTCCGATTGCAATATGCTGATATTGAGCCATTTCGTCTCTATGGTACATGTCCTTTATCCCCCTATCCCCCTAGTTATCCACAGGTGTTGTGTATGGGGTGTGAAAAAACACTCCACATGACTTAGGTCACTGTGGAGTGTCGACTCTGTAGCTACTTGTAGCTAGCATACTTGTAGCTACTTAGAAGGTTGTACCTTCTTTCTTTTCACAGGAAGAAGAACGAGTCTTTTCTCCTTTCCTTTTCTCCCCCCTGCCCGAACCTTAGTCACGGGTCAGAGCTCCGAATGCCATAGTGCCTCCTTTGTTAAGGTTGCCTCGCACGTTACTTTTGACGTACCGCGCGAGCGTGTTTAGAAGTAATAGTACTTCTTTCCATTCCTTTTCTTTGAAGCTTCTTTGACCTTGGTCGTGGAATATAATGACCTCGTGATACCGCGCCCCATGCCATACCATCCTCCTTTGTTACCTGTAGGACTTACACAAACGAATGTAGTTCAAGGCGCCCGAACAAAATAGAACGAGTTGTATGAACAATACTACAAGAGATATTTTGTGAAGGGCAACGATGAAATGCGTCGTTTATGTAAGTCCTAACATACTTGGAACCAGTGCTGTCCAAGCATTCAGCCGAGAGAGCTATATAAACTCTCTCACCAGTAGATGCTCCTCTTTGGCAATCATATTCGCAACTTCGAGCACTCGCTTATCTGTTGCTTGAAAGTCAAAGAGTGAATCATCCGCATCCACATTCACGTAGAACTTGCCGTTCCAAGACAAGTTTCGTCCTGTGAGTGTGTCTAGAGAAAGTGGTTGATACGATATCAACACGCCACCAACCTCTGTCTCGTAGCTCACCTCGTCGACTTCCCACGTGAAATCGCGAAGAATAGGTAAGAGCGCTCGTACATGTGCTGGGTCAGAGAGCTTTATAAGCTTACCGCAACCAGACAGGAGTTTTTTAAATGCAGTACGAAGCTCGGTCTCAGAAAACAGTGGCATCCTGCCTTTGTTTCCCTTCACTCCAAGCACGGGAGTGCATGACATACGAGTATCACTCTCGCAAACCTGCTCTTCAAACGCACCCCAATTCCTGATGTTTATCGGAGACACACAGGTGGAGATGATAGGGTCAAGCCCTGCCTGCTTCAAGCCACAAATAGCTTTCCACGCGACTTCGCATGACCCTTTCTTTCCTCGCTGTACATCATGATCGCGAGCTATACCATCTACAGAGATGTTTACATACTCGTAGAGATGCATGATGCTCGGAAACTTGAGAATGGTGTAGCCATTATCAACTATTCCGATTTGTTTGCCGGAAGCTTTGTGATACCGCTCGATAAACTGCACCCCACGCTCGGTAAGTGTTCTTCCTGCGTAGGCCACTTCAGTATCCCATTCCACCAGCTGTTGTATTTGGCTTGACCAGTCAAGAACTTCGGGAATGTTGCTTTTGTTGTGCGTCCAGTAACAGTGCTTGCAAAACAGATTGCAATCACTTTCCAAGGTTACCGCGACATACTTCGGGTTAGAAACGTTTGTATACTGTCCGTTCTCCAGTAATTCCATTGCATAGTTCATAGTTTCCCTCGTTGGCTTAGGTTTCGTAACAACATCGTTTTATGAAAGGACTTGTTTAACCTGTCAATAGTGTATAGAAAAATATCGTATCAATTAAATTTCTTCAAGAATTCTGTATTGGTGCAAATTCCACTTTTATATATAAAGCATTTTCAGTATAGTCCGTGTCAAAAAAACTTTACAGATTTCTACTTTTTGCTATCATAGGACTATGCATACAGAAGACTCACACATGCTCGATCTCTCAAAGAAAGAACGAAAAGTGTTAGATGTTTTGAAGCGGGAGAAGAGTACCCCACTCGAAATTGCGCGTACTACGAAAGTAACAAGACCTTCGGTATACGTCATTTTAGACAAGCTCAAGAAAAGGGGCTTAGTAACGACCAAGATAGAGCAGGGCAAAAAGTATTGGCTCCTTGAAGACCCTCGCAACATCGAGGAAGCACTGTACGCAACGAAGAAGTTTCTTCTCAATATTTCTGAAGCGACAGAAGAAGTGCACGGGAGAAGTGAATCAAATATTGTCCTGTACAAAAAACGGAGCGACCTCCAAAAGCTTATCGTCGATATCACCAAGGAAGCAAAGAATAGCCACCTCTACGGCTTTCAAGGAAGCAATCAGGAAATAGGGTGGAGTAAAATCTTTAGCAAAGAAAACACCAACAAAATCAACAGATTAGTGAAGGAAAACAAGGTCATTGTCGAGGGCGTCATGCCCGCAGACTGGTTTGTAGAGCACATACAGCAGTGGGGCAAGGAATGGGCAGAGGATTTCAGTGGACGCATGACCATCTCTCACGAAATAGACAAAAAGTATTTCAAGCATGGCGCACAGCTCTTTGCTACACGAAAAGCAGTGTACTTACTCTCGTTTAACGAAAGTTTGGCTATAGAAATACGCAACTCAGAAATACAAAAAATGGTTCTTTCGATGTTTGACTACATGCAATCTCACGCAAAGAAAATTGACCCGAATGAGATACTGAGAAGACTTGTGGAGGAAAGTTAAAATAGTACCTATAAGAGTTTGGAAACTACTTGTTTATAAAAATGTTGCGAACCTAATCGAACACCTCGGAATACTTATGATTGTCTACGTAATTCCTCCTCAAGTTTTTTTAACTCCTCAGTGTTTCTTTTCTTTTCTGCATTTTTTTCCTCAAACTCTTTTTTTGCCATTTCAACTTCGTGTTGTTTATATTCAATTTCACTTTGTTCGTGCGCAATACTCTTCTCACTTATCTCAATCTTTTTTTGTAGTCTTTCAACTTCTAGTTGTCTATTTTCAATTATTTTCTTTACTTGATTGATTTCATGCTCTTGAATATACTCGATTTTCTTTTTTAACGTCTCTATAATCTGTCTTTTTCCATGCAAATGTACTTCAATGACTTTCGCTTTCGCTTCAGCGTCACTCAGAGTTTTTTTTAATATATCAATCTTTTCTTGTAGCTTTTTATTGTTTTGCACTCGTTTCTTTTCTTTTTCTTTTTCTATCCTTTCTCCCTCCTCTTTCATGTACAAGTCTCGTTTCGGGTCATTAAACATGATTTTTATTAGTTATTCTTAAATATGTGTTGTTCAATATGAGTATATCAGAAAGGTTAGGGGTAGCCTCACAAAAGTACCATTCAGTATACAAAGCGACGCGCAAATTGCTATGTGTTGTTCGGGGCAATGCTATTTTTGATTCTGGCACACAACTGATATTTCGCTTGTCCTCTCTTTTTCAGACTAGATTCTCTTTTTCTTGCATCACTCTCATCTGCATAGGCTTCATAATAGACCAGTACAAAAGGTCTCCTTGGTTTTGTGGATTCAACTTTACCATCATTATGCATTTCAAAACGCTTTTTTAAATTATTTGTAGAACCAATGTACAGTTTTCCGTCTTTCTTACTTACTAGTACATACACATAAAACATATATTAAATTATATATGCAAAGCGGGTAGGCCCGCACACACACAAAGACCCTGTACGTAAAATGGCAAGGACGTATTATACCATTTAATCATACCCGCCCGTACACTAACTTGGTTAATTATTGTTAGTGAATGATACGATAATTAGCATGATTCCTAGTACATTCCTCACTACTAATAGTGTCTTTAGTGTTCGGGCCCGCTTATTTTTCGTATCGTGATATATCATAACTTTCATAATACAAAAAGTCCACTTTCCTGCATACATGTGCACTTTTCGTTACTTTCAACGTTATGAACTTTATAACTTTAAACTTTTAGTCCATTTTTCACTTTCTCGCCACTCGCCTTACTCGTCACTCGCAAACTCGTCACTCGCAAACTCGTCACTTACTCAGCCATGTACCTAGGTCTACACTCCATCCCACCTCAGAAGCAATGGTGAGTAGATGGTTACAGAGATCAACATGTGTTGAGGAATCTATTTTTTCTATGGTGTTTTTATGGGTATGTATGAGCATAACTGAATCTCGAAACATACACACATCATGTTCCAAAATACTGTAGAAAGCAGGAACAATATTAAGACGTATGTTCAGTGAGTTCTGAGAGTATTCAAACAAATCTTTTTTTCCATAAATCACATCTGCAATTTGCGGGGACAACAAGACGTCAAATTTTATCTGGTTCTCTACAGCCATTTTGACATACTCCTGAAGCCTTTCCACGCAACTTTTCTCTCCCTCACGTTGTACGTGCGAGAGCATAAGTCGCACTCTATCCCCGCGATGAGTTTGAAAATTATTCTCCAAAATGTCTATAGGATATATGGCAATGA
>LCFC01000025.1 GCA_000998805.1 Parcubacteria group bacterium GW2011_GWA2_43_11 | reverse complement strand
ATTTCATCAGCCGCTACTAAGCTGTTAATAGTTAACAAACCCAAGGAAGGCGGACCGTCAATGATGATATAGTCATATTCCTGTTTGATGTCTTGTAAAATACTTAAGAGCCTGGATTCACGATTAGACATTTCGACCAGCTCAATGCCAGCTCCGGCCAAAGCAGCTGTGGAAGGAGCAATCTTGAAACCGTCTTGGACAGTATGCTTGATAATATCATAGATGGACTTCTGGCCAATCAGGGCCTCATAGATACCGTGTTCTAAACCATTGTGATCAATGCCCACACCGGAAGTGGCATTGGCTTGGGGATCGATATCCACCAACAACACTTGTCTGCCCAGATAGGCTAAATAGGCGGCCAAATTCACTGCTGTGGTCGTCTTACCAACTCCTCCTTTTTGATTGACAATTGAGATGATCTTGCCCATAATTAACTAAAATAAACAAATCAGCCTAGACTATCTGACATTATTTAATAACTGCCCGAGTGTCGGAACTGGTAGACGATCACGACTCAAAATCGTGTGGCCGTAAGGCCGTGAGGGTTCGAGTCCCTCCTTGGGCACCACTATTAAATATGTTTAACAAAAGCCCTGCTATTCAGCAGAGCTTTTGTTATATAACGAATCTATATCGTCTGATAAGATCGATCGGTTAGTAGTATATTTAAAGATTTTTTAATACAAACTTAGACGAATAATATCCCCCTATAAAGACCAGGGTATGGACGGTGCCAAAAGCTAGACCAGTGCCTAAAAGTCCCATTCTTAAAAATGATAGGCTATTCAAAGCAATGCCAAAAGGATAGAAATAAATATCAAATAGCTTATCCATAATGATAGAGATAATGTTATAATAAAAACCAAATAATAAGGCTACAATGATGCCGGCAACGACTACTTTTAGCAATTCGTTTTTATCTGTTTTAATAATCAACAGGAATAATATAGAAAATACAAAATACAAAGCCAACTTGACCATAAAGTATGGCATAGTTTCCATGGGATTAGAGAATAACCAATGAGCCAGATAATCAATAACCCAGACACCGACTAAAGATATAATCCCTGCGCCTAAGACTATTTTTAAATAATTTTTTTTCATAATAATAATGATCAATAATCTGGCTATCTCAGGCCACGACCCAAGAGCCTACTACTGTAATGTATTATAACTTTTTGCTAATAAAAAAACAATCAGCAACGAATTATTCTCGACTATAGGTTAATAAACTTCTCAAATATTTAATATAGAGCTATAATTAATATTATTAATTAATACTAATTAATTATATGCAAAAAATAATCATCACTGTTGCCATATTAATAGTCATGGGTATCGGAGCCTATATCTTCATGACTAATAACAGTGCTTCAACAACTCCAGCTGATACATCTCCACTCACTACTGATCAAAACACTGATCAGACTACACCCCAACCCGTTGTTTCTAATACAACCGAAACTCCAGTGACCAATAATGTTAACACTACAGCCTCCGCAATAACGACACCAACACCTACTGTAGCTATCATTCCACCAGTCCCTAGTCCTGCTACGGTGGTCATAGATATAAAAATCTGCTTGATTCCGTCACCCTCACTCCCGGTCAATCATTTAGTTTCACTTTTACCAATGCTGGAACCACTAATTATCACTGTGCCTTACATCCAAGAATGAAAGGACAGATTATTGTGCAAGATTAATATTCATGATTAATAAAAACCGCCTATCAGCAATCTGCTGATGGGCGGTATTTTATATTAATGATCAATTTTGTAAACAGCTAGCCAAATTTCATCATTTTTGATAATAACTACGCCTTTAGCATGAGGCAACCAATTTCTCCACCTGCCTTCATAAAGCAGTATTTGGCCATTAAGCAATAGCTGTTGACCTTTTTTGATAATTACACCGCGAGGATGGGGTTTAAAATTATCCCAATCTCCTTGATAGAGTAGAACACCGCCAAAAAAGAAACTGTCTCCATCTCTGATAACGGAATTTTTCAATTGCGCATCTTGATAATACCAATCTCTTTCCTTTAACACCGTCTGGCCATTAAGCGAAAACATGTCGCCCCTTCTAATAATTACACCTTGGGAATGCATCTTGTATTCATCATATAGGCCTTGGTAAAGCAAAATAGTATCACCTGTTTTGGCTTTATTGAATAATTTAGAAAATTCTCCTACTAGTGGTTTGCGATACATTAACATTATTAACCTCCATAATGTAAGTTTAAAAATAACTAATATTGATATACCATTAGCTGATAATCTTGTCAATTGTTAGCCTCATCCATATTTTACACTACCTATTGACAAATACTGATTTTATGCTATGATAGCTAATTACAGTTTAGTTAATTGTTTTTTTCAAAATTTATAGAGGTGTATTATGAAGAGTTTTTGTTTAATATTCGTATTTTTCTTTGGTCTGATGTGCTTGAATGTAAGCGCGTCCATAGAAAAAGAAATCGTTGTGAATGGAGAAACGGTAGAAATATCGTTTAAATCCAAAATTCCGGAGAGGACACATTTTGTACAAAATGTATTACCAGAAATCATTGCCAAAGTTGGTGATGCTAATTGGTATGTAGCTGAAATCGGCTATGATAGAGAAGGTGGCTGGGATGTAGATGCCGCTCTAGTCATAGTTAAGATGAGCAATGGTCAACCAACTGACTACTGGGAGATCTGTGGTGATCAATATGACGATTTACCAATTAATATGTATATTGACTTTCTGCTGTTAGTTGCCGATGTATCAGCGGGTGATATGATTGGCACAGATAATTCATTATATGACCCCAAATATCCGGGTCACTCGTCAGGTTTCACAAAATTTGACTTGATAATTGATCAAAGAAAATTTTTCAAATTTAGTGTTAAAACCGGTACTGCACATTAATGGTGGATAATTTATTCATATAAAAAAATCCACAACCCAAAACTCCCCTTAAAAGGAGCTTTATTTTTTCAAAAATACTTATATAATGGCATACTCCCCGCAAATCGTTTCGCTAATTGCAGGGTTTCCTTGATATTTAATAATAGGCTCTACAATTTAGCAGAGCCTATTATTTTATCTAATCTTAATCTAATTAATATTGGCCAATCGTCAAATCGCTCACATTATAGATAGGTAGACCTAAATAATTTTTACGTAATTCTTCCAGATTGAGAACATGTTTCTTTTTACCTTCTTTAATAACATAGATCTTCATATCAGTTTTACTACGAATCAGCATGCTGTTGGCATAAACCTTATTAGTAGTAGTGGTATAGGCCAAGAGATCAGCATCATCAACGTCAGTAATAGTCAAACCTTTATATTCAGCCAGTTCTGCTAAGTTGGCAATATGATATTTGGTATTACCTTTGATCACATAGATATACTTAGAATCATCACGGACCAAAGCGCCATCGGCTATAACCTTAGTACCCAAGACCTCACCAGTGGTTGGAGTGGTTGATGTATCAGTGGTAGCTGGAGTTTCTGCAGTTGGAGTAATGGTTGTAGCTCCAATAGTTGTTTCACCGGTATTAGGATTATATGTCTGATAGGTAGTTGGGGCTGTAGATCCACCGCCGCCGCCATAGACGATTGCTCCACCGCTGCCTGAAGAAATTGCTGTTAAACTACCGAAAGAGGTAAAATGATAGGTGACAATCTTAGTATCAGTATCGTTATTAATAGCGCATTCACCTGGGGCTACTGGCGATGTTGGTGCCACATAATCTCCACCGCAAACATTGGTTATCTGTATCCAATTATCTGATCCAGACGGTCTGTAACCGACAGCACCTGTAACACCGGATAACAAGATAGTGACAGGGTTATCAAAGATTGTTGTTCCATCAGGAATACTAGCGCTCACACCGCTTAAGTCTGAGTTAGTTAACACAATTGGTTGAGTATCAATGCCAGATTGTAAAATAACTTCTTGAGTTAAAGTGATAATGCTACCGCCAATGGTTACATCTTCTGCTGTCTGAGCTACCACGGAATTAGAAAGATCCATCACCGTTGTATCCGTCAGAACAACTTCAGTTGCATCTGTTGGCAAATCAGCCTGTCCATCAGTTGCAGAAGTATATACAGCATCAGTAGTGGTTTCGTCAGACAAAGTAGTTTTAGCCACGTTAGTATAGTAAGGCTCAAAATCAACACCTAAATATATTTTAGATTCAACATCCGCTTTGATGTCAGTACCCCACCAATTTGTTTCAGCATTAATTGCTGGCCCAACAATATCTTCGTTGGCAGTTATATTGCCTATATTATCGACAAATGAATTGCCATTTACTGTAGCTGAGGCCGTTGCTTTCTCAAAATTAATAGCCGAATTCAAATCATGAAAATTATTATTCATAATATCTGCCGAAGAAGTATCTACATCCGCATAAACTGAACCCATAACCACACCGGTATCACAACTATAGATATCATTATCATGAATATTGGCTTGTGAGGCGCCATCACCACCATATGAACTCACAAAAATACCTGGTGAATCCCAAGTAGGTGTTGATCCTGGGGCACTTAAAGCGTTATGTAAGATATTATTATAGATCTCAACGGTTGAACCTCCCCATAAATTAACCAAATTTTGTACTCGGCTAGTACCGTCCACGTTGTCGCCAATTACTTCATTATTATAGAATTTACCATCAGAGTTGATAAATCTAATGCCACGTTTATGGAAAGAGGATAGCGTATTATTATGAGCCAAAACATAGCTGGCAACTTCTGCACCGATACCATTACTACCGTTTTGCCAAATATTTTTTATGACAGAATTCTTTATTTCAATAGCATTATCACTGGCGCCCGAATTATTAACTAAAATACCATAAGCGAAATCATTATTACCAACTGTCGTGCCACCACCATTTATTTCTAGGTTATCTAAAATTACTCCACTAGCGCCATTGATTTTAATGATATAATCATTGCCAGATTGACCACTAATCACTGGCTTTGTTATGCCAGAACCAGACAAGGTTAATGGTTTTTCTATTAACAAGCTTTCATTATAGGTTCCGGAAGCCACATTGATTGTATCACCACTTTGGGCCACTTGATTAATTGGGTATCTTTGAATAGCACTATAAATACCTCTAATGAAATAAAAGGTGGGGCCTCCTAAATAATTATAATAACGTATGGTATTCTCTGGAGTCTTGGTAATTACCGCTTTGTCAAAAGTATTCTGAGAAAAAATGCTGTCCCAATCAATACTGCCGTAACCTTCAGTTTCATTATATTTGCCCCAAGCTACAACAGAACCTTTATCTTGTCCTGAAAAACTATTAGTAGTAACAGTCGCCGCTCCCACAGGATAAACATCCCAATCATCTCCGCCTGGACCAACAAATTCAATGCCATAACTGCCATCACTAATAGCGTTGCCGGAGATTATTCTATTAGCCACATCTCCTGACCAACCCGGACCACTGGAAATTCTAATACCTGAAGCATAAATACCGCCTGCCTCTAAAGAGTTATTCTCAAATTTATAAGACTGAATATGTGAGGTATTGGTTCCTACATCATAATTTGGATCATACATATAGATGCTGGATACTTGATCACCAGCATGTAATTTACAATTTTTAATTGTAACATTATCACCAGTCACTGAAATGGTCTTAAAATTATAGTCAGGATCATCGTAGGCGGTTACATCAAGACCACTAATAGTTACATTATCTGCTTGTACAAAGATTGTGGAAAGATTGCCCGATGGTGTGTCTCTCTTAGGAATAATAAAAGCCACAACATCTTTGGCATCGGTTATTAGGTTGCCATTAGCGTCAACGCCTTCAATAGTCACTGATTTATTAACAAAAATATTAAAGTTAGAGCTTCCTGCATCACCGGTTACAGCGTCATAGCCATTTGCCTCATCTTGATTATAGGTTCCGGGTGTGACAGCAATTGTGTCGCCAGAAATTGCAACATCAATAGCACCTTGAATAGTAGCAAAAGACAATTCTCCCACATCTTGTAAATGGTTATTATTTTTATCAATAAACACCGGTTTAGTTGTGTCTATTGGAGCCGTAATAGTATTAGCATCAAGTGTCACTTGGGTTTGTGCCAAGGCTCTGCCGTCTAACACTGCGCCAGTTTGGATGATAATTTGTTTGGCACTCAAGATATTTCCATTAAATGTCGAGTATGTGCCAAGGGTCGCACCAGTAGCGCCTCCCACTTGCCAGAAGATATTTGAAGCTTTAGCTCCACCACTGAGTATTACTTTAACTCCAGAAGCAACATCGCCAGCAGAGGCGACATTAAGATTGCCAGCTATTTCGAATATCCAAACATCAGTTGAACTTCCAGAAAGAGTAACATCTGTATTAATACTTACATCAGTACTCCATTTATAAACACCTGGGGTAAAGGTTTGGCTACTTAGATCACCTGCATATAGTTCAGTGGCATCTGGTGTTCGTCCAGCAGCGTCAGTATAGGCAGTTCCCATATCACCTATCGCATTATCTACTAGTGTTTTATTAGCCAACGGTGGATTACCAGCAAAACATGTTTGACTACCGCTACCTACATAAGCAGCGTCGACACCGTAAATTGTTCCAGTTATTTCTGAACAAAACACATTATCCATGGCCGTAGCGCTAATCGGACTAGAGCCAATGTTGCCGGTTAAAACAGAGGTATGGCTACCGGTGTTGGTAATGCCTGTTTGCGATAAGATCACAAAATTACCAGCCGATCCCAGATCTACTGCTGTTGGGCTGCCCGCTTCAGCTGAAGTTTTATTTAGCCCAAAAATAAAAAAACCGCAAACCAAAAGTAGTGCGATTGTTCCGGGCATAAATTTTTGTAAAAATTTTGCCATAATTTTTTTATCAGATATGTTTTAAAAACACAGAGCCGAAATTAGTTTGTATTTTGATATTAAAGATCCCCCTTACATATATAAAGTATTAATTGCAAGCGTTAATAGTGTATACCTTAAACAATTTTTTGTCAATTGACAAAACCCTATTTTCGTTATTTTTTTAGCACATAATAAAAGACTCCTTGGTTTTATGCAAGGAGTCTTTAAACATGCTATTGCACTTACTAGCCTAGTATTTAGCTAATTCTGCATCATTAACATCAGTAATCTTTTTGCCTTTGTGATTTTTGGCTAATTCTGCCAAGTTCTTTACATATTGTTTTTGACCCTTGATAATAACGAAAATCTGTTTCTTAGAGTTTCTTAATAGAGAGCCGTCAGCATAAGTTTTAGTACCCAAGACATTGCCAATACTGTAAGTCTGTAAGACTTCATCGCTAACATCATTAATCTTTTTGCCGAAATGATATTTGGCTAAATCAGCTAAACTCTTCACGTGCTGGGCTTGACCATTAACAATGACAAAGATCTGTTTCTTAGAGTTTCTTAACAGCGTACCATCAGCATAGGTTTTAGTACCCAAGACTTGTCCAGTAGTAGTTGGTGCGGTAATCGTAGTGGTTGCCGGAGCTGTTGGAGTGGTTGTAGTAACGGCCACGGGTTGACCAATAGTAGTTATACCGGTAGCTGGATTATAGGATTGATAGGTAGAAGCTACTTGTTTACCACCGCCACCACCTAAAGAGACTGCGCTGCCACCGCCACCTGAGGAGGCTTTGGCAGTTTGGGTAAAGGCTACGAACTTAGTAAAGTGCTTGGTCCAGACAATTAAATCACTGGCAACATTGATATAACAGTCACCTTCGGCTGGTAAAACATCGCCAACCGCTTGACTGTCAGAACTACAGACAGTAGTAATCTCTGTGAATACTCCGCTTCTGGTATAGCCAACTAATTTTCCAGCATCGCCAACGAATTTAATACGTACCGCTTTGTCAAAAGTCAATTTAGAATCGCCAAAACCGATTTCAATAACCTTGTCTACCGTGGTGGTCATATTGTCTTCTTCCGGCACATTGGCTTCGGATATTTCTTTAACAGTCGGAATGTTAATAGTACCGTCCCAATCTGCAGGACCAGTAATAGTTGTTCCTTCAGGAATTTCAATCTTCATCTGGCCTTCAGAGGTTGTAGAATTGATAGTAATCTGTGGCAAAGTGCCGTTATTACCATCAGTTAAAGGATCAACATCTAAAGTGCCGCCATCCACATCTTCACCACTATTTACTTCATAATCACCGTCTCCGTTAATAACACCCTCTTCTTGATCAGCGGTTAAATTGATTACATTACCATCGTCTCCTTCTTCAACAGGAGCTTGGTTATCAGTATTTAAAGCTGAATCAATCAACAAAACATTAGCGGTACTATTACCGGCCAAATCAGTTAAATCAGCATAAACATCGTTAGCAAAGACAACGGTGGTTTCTTCATTAACAGCCACTCTTAAACGGTTAGATAGCCAATTAAGAGTCAGGGTTTTATTAGCACCGGCCTTCAAAGTTTTTTCTACAGCTACTCTACTAGTCTCACTCAATTCTTCATTAAAAACAAAGGATGTTCCAAAAAGATTAATTTCATTTCTAGTACCTATTAATGGCAGTTCATAATCCGTTTCACTATCACCTATATAGTTATCTAGAGTTGGGGCTTCTTTATCAATATTAGTAATTTCTACGGTCTTTTCTGTAGTGTTGCCAAAATCATCAGTGGCACTAAAGGTGAAGCTACTATTTTCAGTAAAGGTGTGGGAAGCTTCATTAAGAGTGCCTTCATTTGCTGTGGCAGTTACTGTAATGTCTTGGTTAGTTGGCTCGGTGGTATATTCGCTTAGAGTAATTTCTGGTCCCACCTTATCAATATTATTAACTGTAGCTGTAGCCGTACCAGTGTTGCCAGCTCCGTCAGTAAACTCAAAAGTAAAGTTGCCATTCTCATAGAAAATATATTCGGTACCGCTATCTCCATTATTAATTACAGTTATGCTTTCTTCCGATACCAAAGTAGCAATTACACTTTCATTGGTCGGTTCAATAGTGGAATATTCAATAGTGGCAGTTGGAGCAATGCCATCAGAAATTTCCATTTGTTCAACATTAAATTGTTCATTACCCAATATATCCTTAATACTGTCTCTAGGCACATCTGGGTTCGTAACCAACATAGCTCCGGTAGTGCCATCAGGTAGACTATTAGTTAGATTTAAAGTGACTACACCATTATTTTCTAACAATGAAGCTATTTCCCAAGTCATATCAGCATAGTCCACTCTGAAATCACCTATAGCTAAAGCATCGCCATCTAGATCTTCATCAAAGGTCACCTCAATGGTATTTAAGGATGTTAGCTTGGCTGTTTGTAAGATTGGGGCTTGGTTATCTAAAATAACTGACACGCTGGTGACAAAACTTTCATTACCTGCTACATCCATGGCCTGAACGTAGAGATAATATGTTCCTGTACCATTACCAGTATTAGCATCAGCTGTAGCAGTAATATCGGAACCATAAGGATATTCTCCAGACTCATCAAAATCCATCCAATCTTCAGAAGTTATTTCCCAACGATATTGAGTAGCTGGATCATCAGAACTCCAGTTCCAAGTTTTACCTTGTGTTGGAGTAATATCATTTTCCAGACCCATCACCATCGGAGCCATGGTATCAATGCTAAAATTGATTGAAGTGCTCAAACCACCGTCATTAGTAACGACTAAAGTGTATGAACCATCAGTAGAAACAGTTGAGTCGGAAACAAAAGGTTCATCGTTTAGCAAACCTGTACCTTCGTCCCAAGAAATAAGAGGAGCACTATCATTGGAATTATAGGTTATACCATCCTCAACACCCTCAACTACTGGTGGGGTATTGTCAATCTCATATTGAGTAAAGTGATTAACTGTCAGCTTAAACATATGGCATTCTGTTTCACCTTCGCCACAAGCGCCAATATATTCAGCGCCTTCCGAATTAATCAGATCCGTCTTATCAATTATAGTGCCGAGATCATCTTTGGCTACTATTTTATTTAAAACTTCCTCAACTGTGGCTTCATCAGCAATACCGAGTTGATCTAAACCATAGAACTTAATTTCTGCACCAACGCTAGAACTATCAAAAGATGAGCCAGAGCCAGCTACTTCCAAACCGATGATACCAGGATTGGCTTCCATCTTGTCACCTAAAGCCTGCAAGAAAATTTTAGTAGCTTCGTCGGATAGATCCAAAGGTGTAATAAAAGTAATCCTACCGAGCTTGTTGCCTTCACCATCTACCTTTTCAAAATAAAGATTAGTAAAGTTATAAATATTAGTACTATCAACATCACCGAGATTAGAATTAACACCAATCGCTGTTAATTCTGTAGCTACGGTATCAAAGGCATCAGCGATTTGATCAGACTTAGTGACAGTAACGGTATAGTCAATAGTAGTACCATCATGAGCAGTTACAGTATAGACAACGGGATCAGTGAAATCTTGAGAAACTTCGGAAGCTGGATTAACACTGGCAAAGGTATCATCTAAAACAATAATTGGCATTAAGGTGGTCACATCATTAGTGATATCAATAGTAGCAACGATAGTTTTAGCGTCTTCATCAATTGTGCCTTCTGCTAAGTCAGGAAAAACAAAAGTGGTGATCTGTTTTTTGTCGCTAGTGGTATTAAATGCATTAGTTAAACCTACAACTACATCAGCAGTAGCAGCTACCACATAGTCAGTGCCTGCTTCATGAGCCGTAAATGTTCCATTACTATCAATAGTATTAGTGGTGGTACCAGGATTAATTGCCCAAATAACTTCTAAAGTAGATAAATCATTATTAAATTGATCAAAACCAGTTGCCGTAAAAGATTGGGTAGCATCAATATAGATTGGATCTGGACTAACTGGAGAAACATTAATACTGGCTAAAACTCCTGGTACTTCGGTTAGGGTACCAGCGCTACCTGTTACTCCGGCCGTACCAGAAAAGGTTAAATCACCGCTAGCCAAAAGATTGCCAGCTGTCGGACTGACTTGAATATCAGTAAACGTAATTGTGCCTACACAAGCAGCGTTTTTTGACTTTTGAGTAACGCTAATAGTAATAGTATTAGCTGTTGGAGTTGTTGTTTGACTAGAACTATCGCCAAGTTTAATAGGTTCTTTTCCAGGACCACTACAAGATCCATTAGTTACCGTAGCCGTAACACTGCTGTCAGAATTAAAAATAAACCCCGTTGGAGCAGTTAAGATTATATTACCCACAAGGATACTACCAGCACTACCTTCTACAATGACTGGGCCAGTTATTGGTGTATAAATTGTGCCAGTGGTATCAGCGGAAATAACCTCACCCCCAGTAGCTGGATTAATTGTAATCGAGGAGACAGCTCCTGTAGCCGTGGAAACAAAAAAACCGCAAACTAATAATAGTGCGATTGCTCCAGGAACAAAACTCTTTTGTAAAAATTTTGTCATATTTTTTTATCGGTCGTGTTTAAAAAACGTCGTAGCCGAAATTGATTTATATTTCTTAGATATATAAACTCTATTTAGTGATAATATTATAGTCTTTCTTTATTATCTTGTCAATTGACAAAACCACTATTATTTATCCTTACTATCTCTCAAACTAAACTCACAACCACAGTAGGTTTGGCGATAAAAATTGAGCTTTTTGGCCAAGGCCATTGATTTTTTAAAACCATCTTGCTTTTTGAAATCCCTGACTGAAAATTCTACCCCATATTTCTTTCCAGCCTGCTGACCGCAGTCATTAATGACTTTGGCTAGCTTATGAGGGCTCACACTGAGGGTAGAAGTGAAATATTTGATGTTTAGGTTCTTAGCTCGCTTAGCTACCTTGTTTAATCTGTAGCCATAGCAGAGCTGACAACGCTCGCCCTTCTCTTTGTCTCGCTCATGACCTTTGACAGCTTTCAGCCAAATTTTGTGATTGTA
>LCFC01000024.1 GCA_000998805.1 Parcubacteria group bacterium GW2011_GWA2_43_11 | reverse complement strand
ACGAGGCACCACGCTCCTTGAGTTGATGCTCGTGGTGTTGCTTCTCGGCGTGTTACTAAGTGTAACGGTACCTATTTCATTTCGTTTCTACAACACGCAGAGACAAACAGAGGTTGTGCATACAGTACAAAACACGGTGCGCATGGCACAACTCAAAGCACAGTACGACATACATGATTCTGCCGTCGGGGTTAAGTTACTTCCCTCACAAATTGTGTTGTTTCAAGGTAATTCATATGCACTTAGGACGGCCTCTCTAGATGAAGTCATTCAATTTGACCCACCACTTTCCCTCTCTGGAGATGATGAGGTAGTGTTTGCGCGTATAAGCGGAATCCCTATTGCTGCAGTAGCACTATCGTTCGCACAGCAAAGTAGCACAAGTACTGTGGTCGTTTCGGCGTTAGGCTTGGTGGATAAACAAAACTAATATCATGACTCTCCCCCACACACAGGAACAAGGTATAGGAATGATTGAAATACTGCTCGTTCTTGTACTCTTTACAGGACTCGCTACAATCGTAGGAGTAGTCTCGCTCCACCTCAAAGACGATGTACGTGCGGAACTAGACCGTGTACAGGCTCTTGCGCTAGCCCATGAGGGTATCAACGCGTTGCACTCACTGCGTGACATAGATGCTGATACTCTTGTCGCTGGCACACATGGACTCGCTATAGAAGACGGATCTTGGACACTCACTGAGTCTCCACTTGAGACGGGTATATTTACACGAACTATTGCTATAGAAGTGGGTGCAAATGATTTGTTTATTGCTACTAGTACGGTGTCGTGGGAGGGGATTCGTGGAGACTCTATAGCACTCACTACTACACTCTACGACATCTACGAAACATACGGGGCATCCCAGTATGTAATCCCTGAGTTTACCGCACTCACACATATTGACCTCGTAAACACAGACTCGGAGCCACACACGATAGAGACCCTCATGTGTTCATGGGAAGGCACTGCACTACTCAAAGAAATACAACTTGGTTCTACTACCGTATTTACAACCGCAACTTCAAGTGCTCTTCAGTCTGGGACTGAAGCACCTATTGAAAATGGTATTCTTGACGCAGGAGAAGCAACTTCTATTAGTATTATATTTACTGAACCAGTGTTGAGTACGGTAAGCACACTCCAACTCGTACTTGAGGACGGAACAGTACGAAACAGTTTGCAACTTACTGAGTAACACTATTATGTCACAACACACCTATACTCTGCATAGCACACAAGGTTTTACATTGTTTGGTCTACTCTTGTACATTGCTCTTACCGCTACAGCACTTACCGCTTTGGGCGAGTTAACAATCGGCGTACTAACGCTAAGTGCTCGTGCAGAACACGACAGAAGCAACGTATACACGCTTGCCTTTTTACAGGCACGAATTGGGTACGATATAGGGCGTGCAGAAAGCATACTTGCACCAACACCGGGAAATCCCACGACCTCACTCTCGCTTACACACGATGGAGACACCACAACGTACTATGTTGATGAAGGCCGTCTGTGGATACAAAACGCCTCTTCAAGTCCGGAAGCGCTGACCACAGAAGATGTTGTTATTTCCTCAAGCACCTTTGAAGCGATGTCCTCACTTACACCAAAACCTTCTATACGTATGACTGTTCAAACTGGTATATACGACCCCTTGCGACCAGATATACTTATACAGTACACACCAACTGTTCTCACCTGGTATCCCTATGCATACAACTAATACACAACATGGATACGTGGCATTGTCTGCAACACTTATCGTAAGTGCGATATTGCTACTGGTGATTTCTCAAAGTGTTATTCGGTCTTCCACCAGCACGCAGACACTCACAGAAATACTACATACAACAGAAGCACACATCCTCAGTCACACATGTTTAGAGACCGCACTCAAGCTGTTCTTTACCGATGTTTCGTATCGAGGTAATGAGGAGAGGACCCTAAACGAAGGTATTTGCGATATACTTCCGATAGGTACTGATGACTTCCACAACATCACAGTGACAGTAGAGGCAACAGTTCACTCTGTTACAAGTGCACTCTCTGTAACTTTTGATGCCACTGACCCTCAAGTAATGACGAGTATATGGAAAATACAATAGGTCCTATACAATAGGAGACATGTGTTTATACTGTAAGCATAGTATGCTAAATAGATATGGAAGATACGTATAATGTTAGTAAATCAAGTCATAATGACCTATATAATTCATCCACTCCTTCTGTTCAAGGGGAACCTGTTCTAGAGGACACACATCTTCATCCTGCAAGCAAACCTAAAATCTCGGGTACATTTCATATAGCACTCCATATTACCGACCATGAGATATACGCACTTCAAATAACACACGAGTCCAAAGTCACCCTTTTTGGGAAAAGTGTCCTACCTGAACATACAGTAGAAAACGGAATAATTATTGCACAAGAACAACTTGCACAGCACATTCGCGCACTTTTAGAAGAAGTGTTGTCAAGCAAAAATATTCCGAAGGTCGTATATGGACATGTATGTATCCCCAAATCTCAAACTTACCTACAGCATATTATTCTCCCAAGTACGAACGAACAACCTTTAAACTACGAAATTGCATCTGAAAAAATTTCAGAACTTATACCATTTTCGATGTCAGAAGTTTCTGTGGGATTCACCCATTGGAAAGAAAATCAAAGAGAACACATTGTTGCAGCCGTCGTACCACACACCATTATTGACTCATATACTATGGCGATACGCCTCGCAGGGATTACACCTGTTCTCGTGGACATAGAGAGTGCTGCACTAGGAAGAGCTCTGATTGAAAACAATCAACACTCAAAATCACTGGTGATTGATATAGGAGCTCGCAGTACCGCACTCAACTGCTACACTGGACAGAAACCTCTAGCCTCAGTGTTTGTACCTGTAGGAAGTGACAAATTAGTAGAAATTTTGAGTAACACCAATTCTGATAAATATACAGAAAATCAGAAGACATTTGAGGATATTACCTCAACCCTCATACAAGCTATTTTCCTTATTGTGCAAGAAATGCAAGAACCTCAACACAATTCCACGATCGAAAATATATACATTGTAGGACTTACCTCTCTTCTATCGGTTCTTGCGGAATACATCGGTAAAGAAGTTGGTATACCCACTCATGTTGGAAATCCTCTCCCACATCTTACTGAGTACCCACATGAAATTGAACGTGACGCCATACTGTACGCTTCGGCAATAGGACTCATGTTACGATCCGGCAGTTCAGATGCCGAGGGTTTTAACTTACTTACATCTTATGTCGACAAAAAAAGAAAAAAGAAAAAAGAAGTGTTGCTGTGGCTTTTTCCTTTTATGAAAAAACATATTCGAGAATTACTGTTACTACTTTGCGTCCTTCTTAGTATTAGCTTACTCCTTTACATACAGTAGGCCCTCGGTCAGGATACACCACCCCAGTACTACAAAGCTTCGCAATGACTACGGGGCAAACAAGAGTACTTCATTCCATTACAAGAGCACTTCTTGTTTTCTAACCCCCTTTGGTCGCAAGTAAACAATGTCGTGTAGCGACTTCGACTAACAAAGAGATCATGTTATACCATTAACCTTCATTGTTATTTTGAGCACAGAGCCGTAAAATATACAAGCAGGTACTGGGTCTAGAGTATTTGTACACACCGCAACAGCTCTACAACCTGCTCCCATGTTTGAATTTCACTCACCAGTTGAAAAGGGTTTTACGCTTATTGAAATATTGCTCGTGATTGCACTCATTGCCATCCTGTCCTCAATCACGATAGTAGCCTTAAACCCCACCAAGCAATTCGGCCAAGCAAAAGACACTACACGTGTGAGTCACGTCAACGCAATATTGAATGCAGTCAACCAATACTCACTTGATAACGCGGGCCTTGTGCCATCAACCATACCTACAGGTACCGACTGCACGGCCTCATCAGACTATGAAATATGCCAAACAGGTTCTGAATGCGGTACAGGTGTTGATTTAAGCGTTCTCACTGACTTAGAGCGATATATTGTTTCTATCCCTATTGATCCAGCGAGCACCTCGACCGAGAGCACGGGCTACAACATCGTGAAGAGCACATACGGTAGAATTACCGTATGTGCGAGAAATGCAGATGAAAATGGGGACATTAGTGTGACAAGATAAATAATTAAAAATAATCATTTACCAAACAACATGAGTAAACCTAAAGAAAACTACACAGTCCTTTTGGCGGAAGATGAGCTTTTCCTTTCACGTACGTTTGAAAACAGGCTCACTCTGGAAGGGTTTACAGTACTACTAGCCCATGATGGTGAAGACGCAATACAGATGATCCTAAAAGAAAAACCGGATTTAATTCTGCTCGACCTTATCATGCCAAAGAAAAATGGTTTTGAGGTACTTGAAATCATTAAAAAAGACGAACTTGTACAACACATACCTGTCATCATAACCTCAAACCTTGGACAAGATTCTGATATAGAAAAAGCAATGAAACTTGGAGCAGTAGACTACATTATTAAATCTAACATTTCCTTAAAAGATTTAGCCATGAAAGTTAAAGAGCATCTTCCTCTAAAATAGACCTTCCCAGATCTGTATGTAAAGTATGTGGATGCATACAAGGTATTTGAAAATAGTTTAAATCGCACAGCCCTACCCTACTATGGTATACAGCAACTTACGTTCAAAAGAAAAAGTACTATGGTACCACAAGGTTATTGTGCAGGTGGTAAGTATTATCGTTTTTGCAGCAGCTACGGTGATACTTAGTAACGCCTACTTCACCTACCAATTCACCTTTCAGACACTTGAAGACGAGTACACACAATCTGAAAACACCTCGTTTATACAGACCCTTCACGAGATAGACCAGACGATACTCGACAATATTCTACACTTTGCTACCCTAAGCTCCTCACATACCCCAAAACACTTCTTTACTGAAATACGAGACACAGGGACTTCAATCAGCCACCCAAGCACCAGTGTTCTTGAGGATATGCACAACTTTATTGGAAATGATGAGATATGGAAACGTATTGACTTCATAGACAATGAAGGAACTGTACGTATAAGCACCGCTACTGGATTACTTGGTTCGAAGATAGATATCTCTGATTTAGTCCAATCTGACCTGAAACATACACAAATCGGAACAATGAACGTGTACGACATCGGAACATATCAAGATATTGGAACCGCACTCCTCGTTATTTCAGAAATACACGTGTGGAATAATCTGACTACTCACAGTGAAACAGAAATTGTCGGGTACGCCATTGGATATCTTTCACCCGAAGCCATTTTTAGAACAACAGAAACTTACACAAAGAATCACTCCGATACCCTTAAACCACTTGTGATTCTCAGAGAAGATGGGACAATGTTGTTTCAAAACACCAAAGACATCCCTAGTACACTGCAAGCAACAATACAATCACCACCAGGAACTGACATCGACATGTTCACTGAGAACGTACCCGATGATACCGACCAAAAATATATATTACATTCCTTATCTCAAGGATATGGTACATTTAGTGGTTTTTCATGGCATGTGTTGACGGAAATTGACACCAGTTCAGTACAACAAAAATTAGTAACCGATTCATTAGGTCATATTAAATATTACATCCCCGCCGTTGCTTTTGCAGCCGCCATTTGTTTTTTTTATGTTTTTTACTTTTTAGTTTCTCCTTTATCATCTATCAACAAACACATTGAATTGAGTATTGCTACCGGAAAGGCAAACCCACTTTCCATAAAAAATAGAAGTGAAATCGGTATACTGGCAAACGCATACAATACACTTATTGCACAAATAGAAGACCGAACTGTCAAACTTACAAATACCCTTGAAAAAGTGCAGGGACTTAATAGAGATCTCGAAAACACAAAAACAGCTGCACTTAATGTATTGGAAGATTTGGATGAAGAAAAAAAGAAAGTAGATGAGACAGTTAAAATTAGAACACAAGAACTTGTCTCAGAACGACAAAAATTAATGCACATTACTGAAAATATGTTTGTGGGAGTAATCCTTACGGATGAGGATGGAAAACCAGTATTCGTGAATAAGCAAGGAAAAGAAATACTGGGCATCAAAGATGCTATCTCAAATGCACTAGTCGTCTTACGTGAAAAATTCCCGTCACCTGAAATTACTGCACTCATCAAGGCGTACATACAAGGAAAATCATCAATTATCAAAGAAATAGAGAATGAGGATGGAATTTTTGAAATTATGGGCAGATGTAGTTCACAACAAAAAAACACTGATCATGATTTCTTTGGTAAAGGAATCTGGATACGCAACATAACCGACGAGAAGCAACTTGAACGGTCTAAAAGCGAACTCGTAGCTGTTGCTTCACATCAGCTACGCACACCGCTTACCGTGGCTCGAGGAAATCTTGAGATGTTGTTGGATGGCTCCTTTGGTAAAGTAACCAAGAAGCAACGTGAGTTGTTGGCTGATTCACAGGAGTCTGTTATCAGGCTCATTTCTATGGTTAATGACATGCTTGATATCACAAAAATAGAAAAAGGTGATAAAAAAGTTATTCTTGGAGAAATTAATATACTAGAGCCAATACAGATGGTTGTCGATAGTTTTGAAACATATACTGAGCGATACAAGTATTCCATTACTCTAGAAAAGCCTAGTAAAGAAATCATTGTTCGCGGTGATAAAGCACTTATTGTACAAGTGTTTCAAAACCTTATTGATAACGCCCTTAAGTACGGCAAGGACAACCGGAATGTGACCATTTCTTTCAAAACACTTGAAACGCACGTTGAGATTTATGTTGTTGACAACGGTATTGGAATACCTTCAAAAGAACTTTCCACTATTTACCAACGATTTTACAGGGCTTCGAATGCAGTTCGTTCTACCGCCGGAGGTTCAGGACTTGGTCTTTTTATTGTAAAATCATTTGTGGAGCAAATGAAAGGAAGTATAGCTGTGACATCGTCCGAAGGGGTGGGTACTACGTTTGTCGTATCACTTCCCCTAGCTAATATAGTATAGGGCTTGTGCCTCGCAACTCTGCGGTACCCCCTTCGGCCTTTCGAGCTTTTTGAAGGCCTTATGGTATAGCTCAAAGTAAACACAGCTCTCAAGACAAACTTTTATTTCTCCACAGTGGGGTGGCTCATTACTCGTTTCACTCTTAACATTCAACATTCAATTTTTAACTCTTAAGACTCTCGAAGTGGTCAGAATGGAATCACTACGGTATACTTACCAGTACAATACTGTACACGTATGAAATATTTTCTCTTAGGCGTAGGAATAGCAGGTTTACTCGGTTTTGGATATTGGGTAGTAGTACAATCTGGCTGGTTTGATAGGAGTACTGTCCCAAGCAACCTTCCTACAGCCGATGAACGGAAACGTATGCAAGAGATTGAAACATCAAGTTCACAAATAGCCCCAAACGCAAAGGCAGGAGCAGGTGTACGTCCTGTGGGCTCACTTCCCAAGGAACCGGAACCAGCACAGGAGAGCACTTCAACCGAAAGCACGACAACAGAGACGAGCCGTGAGTAAGGAGCCGAGAGCCGTGAGTTTATCCCGCTGCAGCGGGGTAAAAGTTCCGAGTTCACAGTTCCTAGTTCGAAAGAAAGAAAACAAGCCTGCATGGCAGGCAGGTTCTGAGTAATTCAAAAATACTAGAATTAATTCTAGTATGAGTTCTAGTATTATCTACGTTGCAAGTTGGATTCAACTCATTTTAGCATTAAGTATTCAATTCAAATTAAAAATTTCAAATTGTGGACTAGTGGTACATACTCTGCACGAAGGACAACAGCGCTTCAGTATCTTCTACAGCGTCTGGTGAATCAAGTACGACAAATCCGACTGTACGCTCTTCCCCGTTAAAAGGAATTGAAAATACGGAAATGAGGTCCTCTGAAAATTCTGAAGTTTCTTTTTCCGGATGTGCAAAAACTAGTGCAACGCTCGCTTCCATGGTGCCCACATCGTTTGAAACTTCCGCCTTGTTGCTGTTTGAGGCGCCTCCTTTAAATGATTCATGTGCCAAGAAAGGATGTACAGGCTTAATGTCTTGAAAAATAGGCGCACTGTACGTACGAGTGTCTGTTTTGTTGGCACTCATACTAAGGATAAAGGGCCGGTTGGTGTACAGATATTTTAAAAATAAAAATATGTCACCGATAGTGGTACTGTCGCTCTCCGCTTTTTTAGGACTACGTAAGAAGGTGGTGGTGTGCATACCGAGCGCTTGGGCTTTTGCCTGCATCAGTGCTGCAAAACGGTTCAAACCAAAATAGCTCTGTATTGCAATCGCAGCTTCATCCGAAATGTTTTTATACTCACTTGAAACAACTGCAGTCATGAGCTTTGAAAGAAGTGTGGTGTTACTTTCTACTTCGGTGTCACTGGAAACAAGTACAAAGTTATTCCCCAAATCAGCAACAAGGTAACTTTTTGCTTCTACCTGTGGTGCTTGAAGCGCATATGAAAAAGCATTTTTTATGTCTTCTTCAAATACAAGTATGGGCATACCCACCTTGATATGTTCAAAGACTTGTTTAGCATATGTATCCTCAAGCCGTATACAACCTCCCGAATAACCTTCTTTTACAGGCGAACCATCAGGATAGTAGGGCCAACCGTGTATGAAAAAGTTACCTTGAAACGGGACACTCCACGGCATATACACGTGTCCAAATGAAGAAAAATGGTTTTCTTCCTTTCCCTCAGCACGATACAGCCCCGAAGGAGTTTCCCACCATGAACCCTCCTTCCCTTTACTCTTTATTGGTACAGTAAAAAGTAGTTGGCCGTCTTTGTAAGCATGTATTTGCATTGAAGTCAGGTTTGCTTCAATAAAGTTTGCCCTTTCTGCAATAAATCCTTCTCGCACCTTTTGAAAAAAATCAATATTCGCAAGTTCCGGCCAAATACCATACTGAAGTGCCACATGGTCACCTGTAGGCGTTTCAACTTTCAACTGGTAGTCGTACACAATTGTATCGGAAGCATAGTGTCTGCCTACAAAAATACCGAGCACCACTCCAATAAGTAAGAGTGCCGAGACAAGTATATATATAAAACGACTCGTACCTTTTAGGATTTCCATGATTTATGAATACGTTGGTGACTTTTCCTTGACGTGCTCGATGTGGTGTATGTATCGCACCAGAGCAAAAAGGAGTGACGAGAGTCTGTTGCAGTATGCAAGCGTGTGAACTCCTACCTTTCTCCCTGCCACAGTGTCATGTACGCCCACAAGGCGGCGCTCTGCTCTCCTTGCGAGCGTACG
>LCFC01000023.1 GCA_000998805.1 Parcubacteria group bacterium GW2011_GWA2_43_11 | reverse complement strand
CTATTCCAAGTTCTTTCAATGGCAATATCCAGAAACTCACCTCCTTGGTAATAGTTCTCTTTTCTTCATCACCAAAGAGCACGCTTGCTTGTGCCGTATACCTTCCGAGTGCAAAGCCGTCATACTCCCATGTGGTGTCGAAGATCCTATCGAAGCGAGGAAGTATAGCTCCTCCTGTCTCATTAAACTTCACCTGCCCTACCTCATTTCCAAGCATGTCGCTGATGTTGATGATGCCAAGTGGCCGTTGATGAATCGTGCCGGTGTTCTCTATTTTGGTTTTAAAAATAACCGATGGCGTTGTAAATATAGCCTTTTCCGTAAAGAATTCGCGAAAAAGCATGTCGTCGTTAACCTCACCCCGTATACGAAGGTTCACAAGCGATGCCACATGAAATCCTACACCCGCTCCTGTCTCGGTAACCTTGTCCGCCTCTCGCGTTACAAAGAAGGCCGCAAAATAGCTCCCAGGAGATACATCAGTGGGAATTTCTATCCTGTAGGGCACTGCGACAGACTCGCCCACCTCCATAGTGACGGATTCAAGTGAAGGCTTAATCCAAGCAGCTGTTTCAAGCGGATCATTGCTAGTTTCGTCTGCAAAAGAGGGCGTGCCCGTCTCACTCATTCCTGTAATGTTCCGCGTACCGATAAAGTATGTTTGCTTTCCTCCCTCTTCGTTTGTGACGGTAAGCTCACCTTCGAGAACCTGCCCTGCGTCCACCACCTCATCTACCTGACTCGGCTGGACTTTGACCGCAAGACCTTGTGCGTGCGCATACGTACTCTGGAGCGCAAAGAGTCCTACCAAAAACATCATGTTTCCCAGTAGCTTTGTTCTTTTATGTGTACTATTTTTTACCATAATGAATTAAGTGATTTTTCAATCTA
This sequence comes from Parcubacteria group bacterium GW2011_GWA2_43_11, assembly GCA_000998805.1. Classification (GTDB taxonomy): domain Bacteria; phylum Patescibacteriota; class Minisyncoccia; order Phycocordibacterales; family UBA12088; genus UBA12088. The sequence continues at coordinate 14,830 of LCFC01000023.1, read as the reverse complement.
TAAGCCTCCGTACAAGGTGTGTGCGGAGGCTTATAGTATAACATTGCGTAAAGGTATACCTAGTTACCTCTAGAAGACCGGTGTAGCAATATAGGTAAGTGTAGCGGTGTAATCCTTCGCAGCTTCCTGCAATACACCAATCTCAACTTTGTATGCAACCGTTGTTGAACCGACACCCATACCACCCTGCGCCGTTGTTACCGCTGTGTTGTGGTAAAAGACTTCTACAGGGTTGTTTATGAAGTTACCTACATATGCCGCTTGTGCATTGCCCCAAAGACTTGGTGTTGTTGAACTAACCACGTTGTCATCTGAAGTAAGTCCCCAGTGACCATATGTATCGGTGTTTCCAAGTGTTTCTGCAGGACCAGCCCATAGAGTACTCGAAGAAATAGCATTTCCGTTCACAAATTCATCTATCGTTGCACCGTTTCCTGAAGTGAGCGTCTGATTTGCAAACACACTCACACTAAAGCCATTAAGTGCGTTTGTATCGACACGAAGCTCTTGAGCCATGAGCTGATCATCATCAACAGGGATGATGCCAAACGGAACCGTTGTTGCCGTTGAAGTACCAATAGTAGCTTGAGGATCGTCATTTACAGTAACATCTTTTCCTACTCCATTAATGGAGAAAGTGAAGATTGTGTTGACTGCAGCGGTGACAGTAACATCATCAATGACTGCTATACGTGTATCTCCTGAATCCACCATATTACCAGTTCCAGTTAATCCAATGACATAACTACTAGCCGTAGGAGGATTGTTCAGCAAGGCGCCTGCTGTCGTTGTTCCTACGTCTATAATAAACGTTGTTGATGATGCTATGGTGTGACCTGCACATAAAGTAAAGGTGAGGGTGTCACTTGCAGTAACAGTAACGTACATTTCATTGGTCGGTGCACCACATGATCCGACATCAGCTACTTTTGTACCTCCTGCAACGATGTACACATTACCTGAGGTGAAGCCAGTGAAATCAAACAAATCTCCCGTAGAGTCAAAGTCCAGAACAAACGTTCCACTGCTTGAAATACCATTCGGTGTCGTAAATTTAATTCTATGCGCCGCATCTACACCTAAATCTGAATCTGATAAAGTGTCAGAAAAACTTATGACGTTGGCAGCCTCTACCTTATGTATCCAAGATGGCAAGCCAAATGTCCATGCAAGAAGCGCAACGATTGTTACTAAAACAAGTGTTTGCGAAGGCAAACGAAATGCGAACGTACTGTATTTATTCATATTTAATTATAACTAATAATGGGGGCTGATAATTTTTATATCGTATAAGTAACTACGTGACTTGTTGAGATGCACGCACGCGATATGGTGATGAAATGCGGTACGACTTACCGTACCTTTGCATTCACTATGTAGTATACCCTTTATATTACATAACATTCTACAGAACCATGTGGATAACAAACAACTGCCACAAAATTGTGGCAGTTGTGGCATCATTTTTCTCTTTAGTTGAGAATCAGTAGTACCTATTCTCCTTTAAGCTCTATAGTACTTCCATCCGAGCGTATTTCCGACACACTGTAGTCACGCGACACCGTCATCACATCTTCGAAGATTAGACTGAGTGCAAATCCACCCAAACTTACAACAGCAACAAATATAAAAAACAGCCAGTACCTACTTAGAAACGTCATAAGTGTCAACGCCTCAGCATGCTGTTTGTGGGGCAAGTACACAGCCTCTACATCAGGCTGTACCTGTTCGGGCTTTGACGCACCTATGTGCCGTAAGTCAACGAGCCCTGTCTTAATAGGCTGGACAAGTGTCGTGAGCTTCATACGTGGCACCTCAGATGCATACACCTTTTCCCTTCTAAATCTTTCTTCACCTTGTGTACTGTCCGTATGTAAATGAGCTGTCACAATGGCAAGCGCACGGCGTACATACGCACGTATTGCCCATCCGACAAAGAAAACAAACGCAATGAGTCCGCCTAGTACCTGAAGCAACGGTACTATCGGCAATACGTAGAAGTACGTAGTTGCAAGTGCAGACTGTTTGGCGTCCTTGCCATACCCAATCGTTACTTCCGCAGTGTACCTTCCAATGTCCCACAAGCCCGCATCTGATTCCCATGTAAAGCTAAACTTCCGTATACTCTCTGGCAACACATTGCCGTAGTCTTTGTTTTGGTTTATGGGTATGGTTCCACGAATCTTCCCAAACATGTTGTAGATGACAATACTCCCCTGTGGCACAAGGTGAACATTACCTTGGTTCTCAAACCGCAGTGAGAGTTTCGCTGTCGCCGTGTCGTACACCATTTCTTCTGTGACGAAGTCCCGTATCTGTCCTTTTTCAATCACATCGCCGGAAACGGAAAGAAAAATGAGAGCGGCTATAGAGCTGGTGACATTCACCGTATTGCCTTCCTGCTCATTTTCTTCCGATGCTCTGTTTCCAATTAAAATAGCTGCATAGTGTCCCCCTGGACTGGCATCACTCGGCACTGTAATAGTAATTGGTAGCTTATACGTCTGTTCACGAACAATAGAGAACGCTTCTTGGGGAACAGTAATCCAACCTGCAAGCGTGGAACTACTCTCCTCACCTTCGGTGGGAGGGGTAATGAAAACAGGCCTTCCACTCTCACCCGAAGGGCGAAAAAGTACCGGGTCTGCAAACAAGGACAGGTCGTACTGGTTGTTGTTCACGACCGTGATATACGAAGACCATGTCTCTCCCGGTTGTAGGTTGAGCTGGAACAACGGTGGTGCTATGGTCAGACTTAGTCCCATCTCTTCCGCATGTAGTTCGGAAACATTTGGAACAAACACTAAGAGACTGCACACAAAAACAATGCAGGCACGCACGATATAGTTCTTATAGGACTTACGCAAACGAGTGCAGTTCGACTTGTCCGCCGTAGCTCGGAGAGGAGCGAAGGAGGAGGCGCCCAAGCAAAATGGAACGAGTTGTATGAACAATACTACGAGAGACATTTTGCGCAAGGCAACAAAGAAATGCGACCAATTTTTGTTCGCCGAAGCGTACAAAAATGAAGTACTCTTGTGGTGTACCGTTTGCGTAAGTCCTATCTTACCTTCGTGATAACTGAATAGTATTTCCATGTGTTGTAGTATTCCCCCTTGTATCCCGAGGCGCAAGGGTCACCGTGGCGCCATGGGTGCGCGTTTCATTTCGGGATACCTGCTCTCGTACTTGTTTTGCGTCTGTGAGGTGTAAATGGGTTACCGAAGTATGTTTCTGTGGTATACGACTAGGTGCCTGTGGTATGCGACTCATTCGTCGACTACTGACATCACTTTGCTCTGCCAAGTCTTCATCTACACGTGCTTCCGCGCGCTTGCGAGCACGTGCCGGCTGCGCCATAGCACTCATATGCACAATGTAAGTACCCACAACTGCGAGTACAAGAACTCCCATCATAGCTGCAGTAATCTCCTTCCATGGGAATACCCAGAAGTAGACAGTATCTTGTACACTTGCGAGCTGGTTCTCCCCATACTCAAGATCAAGAAATGCTTTGTACTTTCCAAACCTTCCCACTGCACTCCATGAGGCGGCAAGTTGCCGTTTGTTCTCCGGAGTAATTTCTTCTCCGTCGGCGTTTAAGGGAACGCTTCCCACTTCCTCTCCTTTACGGTTAAAGATACGTATTGAACCCCTTGGTTCAAGCAAGCGATTCCCCACGTTTTCTAGCAGGTACGAAAATGCCACTGAGTTGCCGAGTACCACACCATCCTCACTCATAAAATTTCCCAACTGTAAACGCTCTATCGCATTGTCCTCCACCTCGACATTGAGCATGAGTGCACTTCCCTCTATACCTGCTTCTGCTTCGGTGCGCTCTGCACCTTCACGAAACTGTAGTCGCGCGTAGTAGCTCCCCGGTTTTGCACTTACGTTGACATGTATAAGGTACGGTATTTTCCGACTCTCCCGAGGATCAAGCTCTATCACCCCTCGAGTGATTTCTACCCAATTAGCTAGAGAGGTAGAGAGATCCGACGCTCCTGGGCCCACGAACTCTTGGGCACCTTCTGTAGGGTCGATATTTTCTACTGATATATATACATCCAATCGCTGGTCGGTGTTGTTGGTAACGATGACCTCTTTTTTAATAATGTCTCGTGGTTTTGCCTTTTCATTTGAAACGACAGGAGAAACAGAAAACGTACTCAAACCCATGCTTGTATCAGGAGCTGTTTGTGCGGGCCCCTCTGGAAGCGCTTCAGCTTCTGCCATTACAACTTCCTCCTCTACTTTGTCTTGTGGTAGTGGCTCTTCTGCAAATACTAGTACTGGAGTAGTAACTGGGGTATACGCAAAAAAACAGACCAACATACCGAAAAGAAAGGCCTGACGTACGGCTACCTGTGTGATTACCCACATAGGTATATTGTAGCGTACCATTGCGAAAAAATTGCATTTAGGGTGTGTATAGAGGGTGTGAAATTTCCTATACGAAATAGTGAAGTAAGATAAGCGTAGCTACCGGCAAAGACAAGTTATCTGATCCTCGCAATGATACCACTTCAACAGCAGTGAGCACGACTGCCATATATAATGCTTGTACATACTGTACGTCAAAAAATACGAGGACACAAAAAGATGCTACGAGACAAGCAAAGGAACCCTCAAAGGAACGTTTTTCATCATATATGTGGTACGTGTGAGTACCGAAACGTATACCTGCAAGTGCTGCAAATGTGTCAGCAAACGCCAGTACTAACATCGCGGTCTGGAAAAGAAGCACATTTTCGGGCAGAGCTACGTATGCAGTCACCACTACCCCTACCATAAAGAACAGTTCACCAAAAGAAACTCGTTCGACCTTGTGTACATCGGTATGCAGACGAGCAAATCGTATAGATATAAATACACCCAAGAGCACGAGAGCAATGAGGATAAGTATCTCAGCACGCACAAGAGAAGCAAGAACAGCAAATGCCATTGCAAGCACTGCGTGCAACCCTTTTCGGATAAATTCTTTGTGTATATGCATATTCCATCACCAGTTAACTGTTCTGCACTAGGACTTACGCAAACAGATGCGACCAATGGGAATTAGAAAAATGGAAATGCTCTTGTGGTAGCAGTTTGCGTAAGTCCTATTCTATAGCATCACGAAGTTGGTCTCTAGTCTCACTATACGTTTGCTGTATAGCTTCAAGTTCTCGAGCAACAAATTCAGATAAATCTGTCATATGTGCATCAAGAAAAGCAAATACCTCCTCTTGTTTTGCACCATCCTCGGGGTTTGCTTCACTACTCTCAAGAAGACTTGTTAGCACGTCACGTTTTGAACTATCAAGCTCTGCCCACGCCTTATGCAAGATTTTTTGCATTATTACTTCACCAATATCTTCTGCAAATTCTTCGAATTCTTCTTTAGAAGCGTCTTCTAAATCAAAGGAATCTACGGTTGTGTTTTTTGTATCATTCATATCTATATCGTTATGCATTTAGAATTTTTTTGTCTCTATAACTTCTCCCTGAGGCATATCTTGATGTAACTTTTTAAGCATAGCTTCGTGCTGTTCCAACTGTAGCATCACGTCTCTCGGCTTCATTCCCTCATATGCACTCCAGTCAAATGAATACGCATCAAGGGGTGTAACACTTGTACCTTTAAGTACTACTGCAATATCAGTTAACTGCGCATCCACTAAACCTCGAAAGCCGTCATTAAGTTTATAAAATTTACCTGCTGTAAGATCCTGCCACGCAGGTTCTTTCATATGATACTTAACATCTACCAACTTCGATATTTCAGGAGTCACTTCAATATACGGAAGTTTTGCAACTGCTCTTGTGCCAGATTCCACCACTTCTGGTGCTACGTACTTATCCAGAGGAATTGCATCAATTTGAGGGAGAGTTGCTTTACCTTCGGGAACTTGGGTCACATCACTGGGCGGAGTATCTCCAAGCGTTTCGTTATTTGTTCGACTTTGTTCAATAATATCGGCAACATTTGGTATCTTACCTCGCAGGGAATGTTCAAGCTTATCCACAAGATTATATGTTAAAGCTTCAACCCCCGCACCCATCGTTACAGGGGGCTTATTATCAATGGTATACGTCAATGATCTGCTTTTATCAAAAATATCCTCCATACGCACATGACTCATTGGTCCCCAATAACTCATAATCAAGCTCCTTTGTCCCTGAAGGACAGAACCTTGAAAGTACCCCTCTTTAAATAAATCTGCTAGTGCCGGACGTGTAGATGCACCAAGATAGTCAGGACCAATTACTTCTTTAGCATGAGCTAAATCTTCCTTAATGGACATCGGTGGTACTTCTTTAGTATGTACAGGGACATCTTTAACCTCTGAAGCACTTACATGCTTAGTAGTTTCGACTGCACTCTTAACCTCTAGTTTCGTTGCGTCTTGTTCTAGTGGAAGGTTAGATACTGGTGGTTTTTCTAGAGGTGGAGTAACTTCAGCGGGAACACTTTTAGGTACATGTACTTTTTCGATTTCATTAATGAGCAAATCTTTATCAAGTGTTACCTCATAGGTGCTATTCACCTTTACCTTATGCCAATCATCACCTTTAATATTGAAACTCTTCATCATTTCAGGATCTTTTGCTATCTCTTGCTGAATCAAGTGCGCAATTTTACCACGCTCAACATCAGTTAAATTCGGATATGTCTCCTTCACCCATGTATCATTCTCAAGAAAATCTTGGAGTTCACCCTGTACGCTTGAGCCTGCCTCATACACACCCTCGAGAGCAATCCCTTTTTCAGGAATTAGTTTATATATATCTGGAGTTGGCTCTACAGGTGCTACATTCACATCTTTTGGTATTTCGTGTGGTGTTTCTTTCTCAGCAAAAGTTGCAACATCACCAGACTCGGGCATATGGGTGTCTACTGTTTGACCTTCAGGAAATACTGCAACATCACCTGACTCTGGCATATGGGTGTTAGGAAACACTGCCACATCTCCTGATTCAGGCATGTGGGAATTTATTGGTGGTGTTACTTTCTCACGAAAGTTTGCAATGTCCCCAGACTCTGGCATATGAGTGTTTATAGGTGGTGTTTCTGTTTTAGGGAAAACTGCAATGTCTCCTGACTCCGGCATGTGGGTGTTAGGGAAGACTGCCACATCTCCTGATTCAGGCATGTGGGGATTTGAGGATGGTGGAACACCTTTCAATAGTGGACCTTGCTTATCTGTAGATACTTCTTCTCCAATACCAAGTTTTTTTAGTAGTTCTGTGATTTCTGGTTTCGTACCAAGCGATGCTTCCTCTACAGAATTGTACTTTCTGATTTCCTCTTGAGGAAAAACTGCAATGTCTCCAGACTCAGGCCTGTGGGTATCAGGAAACACAGCTACATCACCAGACTCAGGCATGTGGGAATTTATTGGTGGTGTTACTTTCTCAGGAAAAGTTGCGATGTCACCAGACTCAGGCATATGAGTATTTTTTGGAATGACGAGCGATGATTCTTCAACAGAATCGAAAGTCGCGACGTCACCGGACTCGGGCATGTGAGTGTTTGTAGATGGTGTTTCTGTTTTAGGAAATATTGCAACATCGCCTGACTCTGGCATATGGGTGTTTGTAGTGAGTGTTCCCGCATGTGCGGAAGATAACGTTCCATTATCCAAAGATAGAGGGTCTATGACATCAGCTGCACTCGCTCCAACTGCCCACGCGGCGCCAGCTGCTGCTACTGTCGCAACATGTTTTCTTGTGCGGACGTTTCGTCTAATTTTCATGCGCGCCTCTCTGCTTGTACTTAGTTTCTCATCAGCAAAAGCCTCATGTTGCTTCTTCAATGCTTGTTCACCCTTGGCTTCTGCCCACTCATCGCCAAGCTTTTTTGTCTTTAGAGCAGCCCATCCACCTGCGTATACACCCACAAGCTTTCTTGCAGCAACTCCTGCTATCGCTGCTCCTGTGAAAGCTACACCTAAGCCTACCCCAAAGGCAACGCGTCCGGCCTTAGGTATTTTTCCCCAATAACTCCCAATTACTTTCGCGGCTCTTACGGCCTTGTATCGTAAGGCATCGTTTCCATTTTCCTGATAACGCAGATTCTCAAGTGTGCTCACTTCGTTGTTAATCTGATGCTCAAGAATAGCTTCGCGTCTAGCGAAATAATTAACATAACCTTCTCCACGTTCTTCATTTTTTTTATCTATTCTCGCTTTTTCGTCTTGATTTTGAGACGTTTCTTTACGTTGTTTTTGTCTTTCAATAAAATTACCCACTATTCCTCCTCTTCGGTCTCGCCACTCATCAAGCTTCTCATCGTAAGCTCGCTGAGCATCCAACATTTCCTCTTTTGTCTCTGCAAGTTTAGGTGTAGCCATTAGGCGAGCAAGTACACCTGTACTTCTTCTTTCTTTTTCATAAGCTTCTGATTTCTCAAGAAAAGTCTTTTTTGCTTTTATCACTTCTCTGCGATATGCCATGTATTGCTCCCTGCTCTCTTTCCACGCTTCATCTCTAACATTTTTTTCAGATTCATGCACAACAGCTTCTTCACTCTCTTGTAAACCTTCTGTGGTTGCACCACTCGCACTCGTTTCTTCAAACTCAGGGCTTGCACCGTCATGTACCTGCAACATTTGCTCCTCAACGGATAATCGTTCAGGTTCTTCTCTGAATGTTTCTGTATTTTCTTTTTCTTTTTCCTCCTTAGTTTCTTTTATTTTTTTAGCTTCTTCACGTGCTTGGTCAATAAGTTCTTCTGGAAGAGGTTCTTCATTCACTTCTTTTACTTCAGCAGTAACAACTTCTTTCTCCTCTACCGACTCACCTCCTCCAGTATTTCCTTGAAATTTTTGTTCTTTAATGGGTAGTCGCTCAGGCTCTATTGTTTCTTCAGCTTCAGGTATAGGTTCTGTAGCATCAAGTCCACGCTTTAAATCCTTACCAACCAAAAAATCTTCAAGCCATTTTGGCCTATCCTGTGTTGTAGGTTTTGGTGTTCTTTCTTGCCATCTTGACCCTTTTCGTACCGCTTCTATGCTCGGTTTGTCTGATGTTGTTGGCTTTGACGTTCTTTCTTGCCATCTTGATTCAGATCGAACTTTCTCTATTTGAACAACCTCTGATAAGGGTTTAATAGGTGGTTGTATACCATCTATACTTGCAGGAAATTTTTCCATATGTAGTAATAGTGTACCCTTCCTAGTACGTAAAGTGCAAGGAAAATTGTTAATAAACCCTGGAATCTCATCTCAAAAACCTCAACTACTCGTAAACTACACCTAGAAATTATATAATTAATTCTAGTATACATACTAGTTATAATTCTAGTATTTAATTTCACCTTTCAAACTTTTAACCCTTCGAGTACCTCAGGGCAAGCTCTTTACTTTTAGGACTTACGCAAACGGATGCAGTTCAAGGCGCGCAAACAAAATACTACGAGGCGTACAGGCAAGTACGGTGAGGAGTATTTTGTGTAGCGCAACGAAGAAATGCGCCGTTTGAGTAAGTCCTTTAGAACACTGGCAATACAATATATACTATCCTACTCTCATAAATACCTGCTGGCTGACCTGCTCCTGCTCCTATCCTATATATAATGTCTGTTGTTTCGTCGCGCACAGGCCCCGAACTATAGGCTATTTCTTCAAGTGTCCCCGTAAGTGGCGCGAACGTGTCATTTAGGAGAAATCTCGTCGAGCCTCCCGATAGGGTATTGTCGCCAGCATGGTATCCATAGCAACTTTGTGCATTCACAATACACCCTGTCGACCAAGGCACGGGCGAACTGTTTGAACCTGTAATATCCTCAATCTCTGCACCACCACTACTCATTAGATTTTGCCGTTCATACGCCACCACCTGATACCCTTCAGTCGCGTTTGTAGTAACAGTAAACTGTTGCACTGCTTCCTTCGGAACACCAAGATCAAGTGCCCCAAACGGTATAGAGGTTGCCGAAGTTTCCACATCAGTAACATACCCTTCGGTTGAAAATCCTGCAGTAACACCTTGAATAGAAAAACTAAGCGTTGCCCCCTCGGTTGAAAGTGAGGGGTAACTGGTGAGTGTTGTTGAAGCAGTAACAGCAGTATCACGCTGTACATCATACAGTCTAAAGAAGTACGTCATATTATTTCGTGCGTTATTGTGCTGGAGGGTAAATTCAAACTCTTTTTTAGTGGTGTTAGTGAATACAAAACCTGAGTCGCCTGCACGATACAAAACACCTCCTGATGCATATGCGAGGTATGCAACTACTTCGGAGGTGTGGGTGCGCTCTCCGTCGTCACGCTCATCAATAGCAAACTGAGTCGAATCAATATCAACATTTCCAAAACGTACCCACCCCCCTTCGGCACCATTGCGCGTTTGTTTGTGTGCAATAATCCCTGGAATACCGATAAACAACTGCGTAAATGCTTGTTCGTACCAAGGAGTATCTACCCACCCTGTAATAGATTCAGTTGTAGTCGTCGCTTCAAAACCTATACCATTATTTGTAAAGCCACCTCCTTCGATAGCTATCCATCCTATGGTTTCCGCACTTATAGGTATAGCAGTCTCACCGTCAGGTACCTCCATTGAACAAGCAAAATCATCAGCACTTGGCAGGGCTAGAGAAGCAGTCAAGAAAGCTGGTGCACCAGTGTTATTGTTCGTCTGTAGTGAGGTAAGTATGACTGGTGTACTTGAAAATGTCTGCGTAAAGATACAGGTATCATCTGAGGCACCACTCACTGCATTGCCGTAGTAGTGATTGGTATCTATAGTATTTACATCTACCTTTCTTCCGTCAGGAAGGAGATACGAACCTCGCTCCATAACTATGTATGACACTGTTTCTTCCCCATGGGTATCGGGTTCATTGTCCGGCTCTTGTATCCTGACTGTAAAGCTTGAGAGAGTAGTGTTAGTAATAACCGCCGCCGCCGGTCTGTTCAGGGCACCCCCCCCTGTGTCCCCAGAAATCGCTTCGACTATAAACACGGGATCCGTGTAGGTGTGTGCAAGAGTAACTACGGTTCCTATACTGTTGGCGGTCGTCGTCCCTACTTCACCAACAATATCTGGAGTATATGGAAGTTCATTGTGTGTTCCACACCCATCACCTATTCCCCCTACACAACTATCGGAAGTAGCAAGTACCGCTTCATCAATAAGTTCTCCTTCTGTTCCCTCTCCATCCGCATAGCACCACGGAGAGCTTGTAGTACAATTATCACTATCCTGTACATCAGATACTACACTAAAATCAGAAAATTCTGACCACTGAAGCTTAAATTTCGTATTACCGCCATCACGACCTGCAAGCTCTTCTACAAGCACGCGCAACTTAAGAACTTCCGCCTGTGGAATATTTGCTGGTGCAGTATTGGTGGCCGCCAGTGACACACTAGGTGTGAGAGCTGTCTCATCGTCATACCATCGCCAGTCTTTTTGTTCTACCTCAAACCCCGCTATGGTAATCGTGGGGTAGTAGATATACTCATCTAATTCATTTCCATCTGTCTCAACCATACGGAAGCAATAGCTCGAAAAATCCACCACGCCGTTTGCCTCAAGTATCCAATCGTACTCAACATCATCCCCGAAATATATTTTGTAGGGATTGAGTGCCGTTGGGTTCGCTTCTTCGTAAGTTCCGGAACGGCCTGAAACAGAAAGGTTCAAATCTCCTCCTGAGGGAGGGTTCGTGGATAGGGCGGTTCCATTGAGTGGTGTCGCATTATACCCACGCCACAGAGCGGTTGTTGAAGCAGAATCACCCGTATCCTGCCATACACTTATCGCAGAGCACGCTGTATCACGAGTACCGTACTGTAGTTTGTACTGTTTGGTTTCCTGTGAGATGTTTGCCCCAGAAACAGAAAGTGACATACGCACACGCACTCTTTCTCCATTTGCAGGTGGAGTATCGAGTCCTGTAATCGTTGTATTTTCACCCAAATCAGTCCCCCCTAACGGCCACGGGTCGGTAGGATCAAGACTGTCATTGTCAACATAGAAGCGGAAATAGTTTTGACTCACAGTAAGTACCGCAGTCGGCCAATCGACAATCTCTGTGCGGTATGCGCGACCGGTACCAGTGTCTGATATCCAGAGTTGATAGAACGTGGTTGAGGTGATGCCCGCACCCATAATTGCCCGAGGATGTACCGTGTCAGAGCCAAGCCCCCACATATTCATAAAAATAGAACCGTTCGAGAGCGATGAGAGTGTTCTTCCAATAGCTATCGAATATGTTGACGGTTCAACACCTCCCAAGTTTTGTGTCCCGTTTGAGCGCGCAACCACCATAGGACTACCAGTGATTTGCGTGTTTTCAATAACCCATGCCACCGAGGTGTGCGAGCTAGCAGTCCTCACTGTACCTGGAATACTGAAGGCAACGAGTCCAACACTTGGGAGCCAGACCTGATGACCGTACTCATCGACGCGCTCATCCACCACCCGTTTTTGTGTATGCAAAAACGCGCGTGAGAGATCGTTAACCGGTGTAATGTTTTCATATTCTGTTGCCCCAGGAGTACCGTGCGTATGTTCACTGCGCTGTATCTTCCAGTTGTCACCCGTAAACTCAACAATTGCATAACTCACCACCGAAGCAACTGAGCCCGATATACCACGTGTAAAGGTTGCATCATCTGATCCACTGTTCCATACAGCCGTCGAAAGTCCCGCAGGATAACTTGTTGTGTTAGCAGCGGGGTTCTGTTGTCCGGTGATAAACACCACCACATCGCTGTCGTCTGTCACCATTGGAACGTTCGATGTGGTCACGGTAGTATTCGCTGCACCATAGGTTACCCTTTCCTGCGCTCGAACAATCATTTCATTATCACCGCCCTCTGGACCTGTATACTCTATAATCTCCCAATATACTCGCGTAGAATTTACGGTGCCACTTCGTGCAAAGGTAATACTAGTTTCAATATTGCTAGGGTTTGTAATACTTACCGTTACGCTGTTTGCATTCTGGGTACCACCTCCCGACGTCGCACCTGCTCCAGTATGCGAGGCATTCGTGATACGGATAAATGCGCTTGTACTTGCTTTCGGTGCAACATAGTCGACACCAGCAGTGATGGTGGCGAAGGCCGTGGTGTTTGTTATATCACTCACCCCGCGTTGAATATAAAAGTCCTGATTGGTACTCACCGCAGCTTCTGCATAGGTCGCGTACGACGGTAGCGACCCCATCTGGTCTCTCACCCTAAAACAGTACGTCGTGCCTGCTATTGCATCCATGTTCGGCTCAATTACGTACTCAAGTTCCACAAATTCATCTGACTCAAGGGTGAGTGTGTCACTCACCGCGGAGTTTTCAATAACACCACTGTTTGGGGTCAGGAAAGTTACATTTTCATCAGTCACCCCGCCAAGAGCAGTTGCTATATTGGTAGTGTCATCACCAGCAGTCACCTGCCCGGACTCAGAGGAACTCCAGACTGCCCCCGTTCCACCGACGGTCACCCATTCTGAGACGGCACTGCATGTGGTCACTCGTTCTGCGTACTCGAGGGTAAACACAGAAGGTGAAGAGGTGGTCGCTCCCTCATTACTTACCGCAAATCGAAGTCGCTCCACCATGCCTGCTAACGCTCCCGTAACTGGGACATCCTCAACCCCTCCTGTTTTCGACGTCGCAAGCGTCTCACTTCCATCATCATTTCTAAAATGGTAGTGCTCTAGGGTCAATACTGGTTTCTCAATAGTGGTTGACCCTGTAGGACCTACAGGGTAACTGGGATTAATCGTACCATTGGACACCGAGAGATCGGTGGTTGGGTTTGCAATTGATATTTTGATAGTTTCAAGATTTCCCGCATCCGTATCAACATCTAAAACGACATAAAGACATATGGCAACAGTATCTGAAATACCCACCGTTTCGGTAAACGTTGAAGTACCATTGGCACTTGAGAAACCATTCACAGCAGTTGATCCATATTGTTCTTCGTTTCCGGTATAACTTTCACTTGCACATGTATACGGACTTGATGCATCAAGCTCATACAACAGCTTCACGTTTTTGAGATTGTTTTGAGCATCAACAGTTCCTGTTTCGGTAAGCATGATAGAGTTCACGTCACGAGGACCAGGGAGACCCTGTAAAACCAACGTGCCGCCAAGGTAGTTGTTTGTTGAGCTTGCAAGCACCGCTTCAACATGTGCTCCTTGTGCGGTAACAAATACATCAGATATCATAGCCACTTCAGGGAAAGTGCTGTAGACCGGAAGTGCGGTGCCACTGTCGGTAACACGAAAACAGTAGCTACCTCCATCAACCGCTCCAGATAGTGCAACCACAGAATACTCAAGTTCTACAAACTCGTCCGGCTCAAGCGTGAGCGCCCCTGTCTCACTCGTCGTGTCACGTACACCACCGTTTGGAGTGAGAAATACCGTATTTTCATCAGTCACTCCGCCTGTAGATTCTCCTATATTGGTCGTCGAATTTCCTTCAGTAAGATTTGTAGAATCATACATGTCCCACGCGCCGTCGAGAGATGCTACATTCGTCCACCCTTCTGTCGTCGCAGCACAACTTGCATTGCGGAGGGCGTATTCAAGGCGAAATACCGTAGCACTCGACGTCGATATACCTTCATTTGACACCTCTACGCGTATGCGTTGTGGCGTCCCTTCGGGAAAGTTTGTTAACACCGTATCTTCATTGTCTCCTGTCGCACTTCCCGCACCTGATTCACTCCCATTATCCAAACGCCAGTGATAGTGGGTCTGCGTGAGGAGTGGTGCGGTAAACGTTGTTGTATTAGGTAGTTCAAGTGGTTCAGAGTGTATGTGTACAAAATCCACTCCACCAAGCAACACATCGCTTCCTTGGGTAATTTGTAACTCAAGT
>LCFC01000022.1 GCA_000998805.1 Parcubacteria group bacterium GW2011_GWA2_43_11 | reverse complement strand
GTCACAGTCTCCCCGTTACTCGTAAAAGTTAGAGTCCCTAGATTGCATGTACTCAATACTTGTGCCTTAAATTGTTCAAGTCTGTCTAGTATTTCCTGATGAGGATGCCCATAGGGGTTGTCACACGATGCGGAAATAACCGCGTACTCAGGGTCAACAAAACCAAGAAACAGTTCCGCTGATGAGGTCTTCGAACCATGGTGTCCAACCTTAAGCACGTTGCTTTTCAGCTTTTCCCTGTATACCGCAGTTAGATATGTTTCTATTCCAGCAGGAGAATCTCCAGTAAAGAGAAACGATGTATCCTTATAAGTAAGTTTTGCAACCACTGAGCCCGTGTTTGGTTCAAATGTCGTAACTTCTCTATCAGGAAAGAGAATTTCGAGCATTACTTCAGTATCGAGCATAAACGTCATCCCCCGCCTAGCAGTATCCAGAGATATGCCTTCGTTTTGCACCGCTTCATGCAGAGCTTTGTTCTCTGCACCAGGATCCTCCACTCCCGATTCAATAAAAGTGGCAACGTCAAAACGTTTAAATACCTCAGGAAGTCCACCAATATGATCGAGGTCTGGATGTGTCGCAATAACCATATCGATACTTCTATCAAAGTACGACATCTGAGTACCAAGTGCACGCAATACCGCCCTGCCTTTTCCTCCATCAATAAGTACTTGATTACCATGAGGTGTTTCTACATATATTGCATCCCCCTGTCCCACATCCAAGAATGCTACTGTCAGCACCCCGTCACGTTCGAGTACAAAGATTGTTAAGTTCAAGGCGCCCAAGCAAAATGGAGCGAGTTGTATGAACAATACTACGAGAGATATTTTGTGACGGGCAACGATGAAATGTGCCGTTTGTGTAGGTCCTATAAACATAGGGTTATCTGATTGCATTAGCAACAGCTTTTGCAACACGACGATCGAAGACGGTTGGAATGATTTTTTTTGCACTCGGTTGCATAACCAGTTTGGCAAGCGCTTTAGCAGCTCGCATTTTCATCTCATCTGTGATTTTAGACACTTTGTTTTCTAACGCTCCACGAAACACTCCAGGAAAAACGAGCACATTGTTAACTTGATTTGGATAATCCGGACGTCCTGTCGCAACTACAGCAGCTCCTGCGGCGAGCGCCTCCTCAGGCATAATTTCCGGTTCCGGGTTTGCAAGTGCAAACACAATAGGGCGTTGAGCCATCATCCGAATATACTCCCCTCGTAGAATTCCTTTTTTTGAAACTCCAATAACTACATCAGCACCAATCATTGCCTCAAGTACACCTCCAGTACGCTCTTCGTTATTAGTGACTTGCGCCAGTGTATTTTTTTCATCAGAGAGATCTGTTCGGAGCGGACTTATGATACCCTTACTGTCTACTAAGACCACGTCTCCGACACCATATTGTACGAGCAGATTTGTAATAGCAGTACCCGCTGCACCCGCACCAACAATAGCAATTCGGGAGGTACCGATATTTTTTTTGACCACTTTGTGCGCGTTGATAAGCGCAGCAAGCACAACGATTGCTGTACCGTGCTGGTCATCATGCATGACAGGAATATCCAATGTATCTCGTAGCGTACGCTCAATTTCAAAACATTGTGGTGCAGCAATGTCTTCAAGGTTTATCCCTGCAAAGGAGGGTGCAATCGCTTGTACCGTCTTAATTATTTCCTCTGGGGTATGCACACTGAGCACTAACGGAACAGCATTTACCCCACCGAATTCTTTAAAGAGAAGTGCTTTGCCTTCCATTACAGGAAGAGCAGCTTCCGGTCCGATATTTCCAAGACCAAGCACCGCAGAACCATCTGAAACAACCGCTACAGTTTGACCGCGCCATGTATAATCGTTAGTTTCTTCAGGATGATGAGCTAGATGTGTTGAAACGGCACCAACGCCAGGAGTATACAGTAAGTTGTATGACTCGCGAGTTATAGTAATTTTTCCCTGTACTTCAATCTTCCCTTTGTGTTTTTTGTGAAGTTCAAGAGCTTTTTGTGAAACTGTTTTTTTATTTTTCATTTTATACTTCTACTACGTAAATCTCCCTTACAAGTACCTTACATTCATGGATACGATACTACCATAGTTTGACTTCTCTCCGCTATTCTGCGTCCTATGACCTATATTATGGAAATAACTCTGTGGTAAACTAATACATACAACAGTGCCACATCTTACCAACTAACTTAATAATCATGCATTACGAAAAAAGAACATTTGAGTTCCCCGAAATTAAAGGTCTTTCGAAAGACCAGCTTGCGCTACATATAGGGCTGTATGAAGGGTATGTAAAGCACGTAGATATTCTCATGACACAAATGAACTTGCTTGCAAAGTCCAGCGATGAATTTGCTTACTCTATTGCAGAACTTCGAAGAAGGCTCGGTTTTGAATGGAACGGCATGCGGTTGCATGAACTCTATTTTGAAGCACTTGAGCATGGCGCAAAAGTGCTTCTCGCTGATACAAAACTTTTTGAAGCTTTAGTAAAGCAGTACGGTAGCTTTTCAAACTGGCTTGAAATATTTTCAAAACTTTCTGCACGTGGTCCTGGATGGGCACTGCTTAACTATGATCCTGTGGCTAAACACTTCCACCACACATGGGTTGCTGACCACGAGGTAGGTCATCTTGCATCACTTCCCGTCATACTTGCAGTTGACCACTGGGAACATGCCTATCTTGTTGATTACCTTCCTCCAGATAAAGACGTGTACGTGCAATCGTATCTTAACGCGCTTGATTGGGAAATAATAAGCAGTCGCTTCGACAAGGCTGTAGCATAATCAAAAAATTTACTATTTGGTTTTAAGGCCACCCCAGTTTAGGGTGGTTTTTTTATACCAGTACATGAGAGGAATAACACCGTAACACACCACAAGTACCCACCAAGACATAACAGGGAGCTTAACTGAGGCGAACGGCACTGATGAAAAAAGATCTACTATCAAAAACATGTACGATAAAAGCAGGTACCCTAGCCATGCAAACGGGGTTGCGAAAAAAATACTATGCACTCCCACCACGCCTGCAATAAAACTAAGAGCCATTACTGTTGGAACGAACGGCAAGATTAACACATTAACAATTGGAGCAACGAGTGAGACTGCTCCAATCTGGTAAAGCAACAGCGGAAGTACTGTAAGTTGTGTCGCAAAAGTTGCGGCTACGATTCCACGCAACCCTGCTGCTTCAGGTACCCAAAGAAGATATTTTTCAAAATGAGGTGAAACAAAAACTAGACCAATGGTCGCTAGAAAAGAAAGTTGAAACCCGGGATCAAAAACTAGCACGAAGGGGTTCCACAGCACCATGACTACTGCAGCAAGAACAAGTGCTCGCAAAAGCATATAGGGCCGAACCAGATACACAGAAAGCATACCAATGATTGCCATGATACTTGCACGAAGTACCGTAGCGCCTGCACCAACCATTGTTGCAAATCCTGCGACGCCCAAAACTCCCAAGCAAAGACCGATGGTTCGTGGGAGAAATATGGTTGTCCTCACAATACTATTTGCGACAAGTGTGAGATTGTATCCAGACAAGACTACAATGTGAATTATTCCCGTGTCACGAAACGCGGCAAGCCACACATCTCCAAGGGAGCGTTTTGCACCGACCACTAGTCCCCCTGCGAGAGAAGCTGCGGGTTCCGGTATAAGTAGTGAGATAGATTCGAGCCATGACTGTTTCCACCCAAGCAAAGTGCTGATGATGGGGTTGCCTTTTTGTTCATGCAAATTTGTGACTTCAGCAGGCCGCATTTCATATTGAATATTTTCTTTCATGAGGTACCCCACATAGTTAAAAATGCGACCAGATTCTGTTTCAAATGATTTTGGTTTGCGCACTACTCCCTGTAGTGCTACTCGATCTCCATATTGAAATTCTGGATACTGGGGAACTGACACTCTAAGACGTGTTTTGTGTTTTGCTTCGCCTGAATCAACCTCAACATACAGAATTGCATAATCATCTCGAACATCAACTTCGTTCACAATAATGCCTACTACTGATACCGTTTCACCCTCAGAAAATATTTCCTTTTCAAAGCAATGGTGAGTAGCACTACCACCAAACCCTGTACCGAAATACTAAAAAACGAGCGCCACAAAACGCCCGTCAAAAATCCTCCCGCAAGAACGAAGAAGGATGCTCTCATAGTGTGCTACGAGGCGTGGTCCATCGCTTCATTAGCCAGTCTATCTGCATGTGCATTATCTTTGCGTGGAACATGTTCAAAGGTGACCGAAGGAAATGTGGAGACCAACAAATTGTGAACCTGTATATATAGCGGAAAAAGTGTTTCCTCTTTTATTTGATACTCGTTGTTGAGTTGTTTGCAGATGAGTTCTGAATCCATCCGTACGAGTACCTCGAGGTTCTTACATTGAGCCTTTCCAAAATGTTTAGCAATCATCTCGAGCCCAAGCACCACAGCTGCATACTCCGCAAAGTTATTTGTTTGTCTACCAAGATACTTAGATGTTTCCTTTACCGTCTTTCCTGTCTCATCATAGACCACGGCACCTGCACCAGAAGGGCCGGGGTTCCCCCTTGCTCCACCGTCCGTATGTAATACAAGTTTCTTTTTCATCCCGTTAGAGACAGCCCCGCCGTGGCGGGACGTCGGTTACATTGATAATGTTTTTTTCTTGTATATTTTTCATAATACCAAATATGTTCGGTGAACTTACGCTTTCTCGTCTCTAACGGGATTCATGGGAACATACCCCGTAGTGAAATTTCAATTATTTAATAAATGATTTTGTATAAATACACACGTACATTTATATTCTTCAATCATATGTAGATATACACATGAAATCAAGTGAAACTAAATTGAAATTCTACTACAGAGCATACTACCACAAGAGAAGCACCCAACACACATGCACACAATTTCCATGTGCATACCCAATTAAACATGGTTGGAACAGGCGAGGGTAATTGAGGGGAGGATAAAAATTACTAGTAGGACCTACGCAAGGAAAATGTCGACTAGCTTCAGACGCAACTCGGGACGGCCTTTGAAGTATGACGCCTCAAGATGTGCTACAAAAGAAACTGGCGTTTCAGAGTGAAACGAGCAACCAAACGAGTCCGCTTCTGTAAAAAACGAAATTGCTGATATGTCACCACCATGTTCCCTTTTGAATTTGAATTCTAGATGTTCGTTGCCCTTGCCAAAGGTTCTCACTTCACGGATAAGGACATTACGAAATAAAAAAAGCGGTTTTGGGTTACCTTCGCCGAATGGACCAAAGGAACTCACCTCACGATAGGTATCCCAGTTTACCTGGTCGAGCGTTAGCTCCTCATCGTACTCAGTGTCATGAGACATATCCTTCTGTGAAACAAGTGCATACGCTTGGCTTAGTTTTTCCTCAAGTGTGTGTACCTGTTCCTCCGCCAAGGAAAATCCACCCGCAATAGTATGTCCACCATACTCAAGAAAACTCTCATGTACTTTTTCCATGAGTGCAAAAATACTACATGAACCATCAGAACGACAGGAGCCTTTAATAGTGAATCCTGATTCCCGTCCCCAGAGAAACACAGGACGCTTGTACTCTTCCGCGAGTGAACCCGCTACGAGACCAAGGAGGGAAGGTTTCCATTCTGGATTACCCAGAACAATAACCGACCTCATCGTATCAATCTTTTTAAGTCTTCGATGTATATCACGTTTCATGGTTGCAACCATCGTTTTCCGCTCAGTATTAATAGCATCAAGTGATTCGGCAAGTGCTCCCGCTTCGGTCATATCGGTAGACGCAAGAAGTGCAAAAGCATCCTTCGCGTGACCCATACGGCTCGCTGCATTTATTCTTGGAGCTATGGTAAACGCAACATCATCCTCTATGAGATACGCCTGATTTGCGCGTGCCTTTTTTAAAAGGGCTTGTAGACCAAGTCGTCTGCTTTTGCGAAGCACCATAAGTCCGAAATATGCAATCGTACGATTCTCCCCAGAGAGGTGAACCATGTCGGCTATGGTTGCCATACCTGCCATGTCGAGTTGCCATTTTTCCCACCCGACAGGAATGGTCTCAAGGCCTTCTTTTGCATGTGTACGTATGTGAGCTACGAGTGCTTGCACAAGCTTGAATGCTACCCCAGCACCACAAAGCATTTTTTCCGGATACGAACACCCATTCTGCTTGGGATTCAAAATCGCAAATGCCTCTGGGAGTTCCTTTCCAACAAGATGGTGGTCCGTAACAATGACATCAATACCGTTTTTCTGAGCGTACGCAATATGCTCTACGTCGGCGATACCGCAGTCGATTGTTATAATGAGTCCGACTTTCTTTTCTATAAGTTCATCGATGCCATCAGCATTAAGCCCAAACCCATCTTTGTTCCGATGTGGGGTGTAATGTAGGACATGGTCATACCCAACAGTACGAAAAAAATCACTGAGCAGTACTGCTCCAGGAATACCATCCATATCATAGTCACTCCACAAAACAATTGTTTCTTTTTTTGTCATTGCGGTCACAATACGATCGACAACTTTTTGCATATCTTTCATCAAAAAGGGATCGTGCATATCACGTTCCCAGTTTGGATGTAAAAATATTTCTGCTTCCTCCTCCGTCGTAATATTTCGGGCAAGGAGCAATCGCTTGGAAAGAGTTGAGTATGCTGTGAGCTTTTTTGCACTAAGCTCTGGGAGCGGTCGAAGTGAGTACGATGACATGCGACCTATTGTAACAAAAAAGAGAGCCCTGAGTAATTAGTAGCGAGCCTAGAGTAAAGAGAAAAGAGAAAAGAGACATGAACGCATGTGACAAGTTTTTAATTAAACTCATTTTCTTTCTTTCGAACTAGGAACTGTGAACTCGGAACTTTTTTAACTCTCGGCTCAAGGCTCATTACTCACGGCTCCGTCCTTCGTCGTCTCGACCAACCATCGCAAGAGTGTACGTGTGTCGTGTTTCCAGTCCCTAGAGTTGAGAACTACGACGGCGATGGGGCGAACCTCCAACCCGACCGGTACAGTAAATATGGAAAGTGATGTTTGCCCTGCCTCATCGGTATACCCAAGTTTTCCTCCGCGGAAATACGGGTCTCGTGCCAAAACGTTTTGATTGGTAATGTCCCATGATTCGCCGTCGGTACTGGTGATACTCATGTCTTCCTCTTTCGTAATATCTAAAAGAAATTTTTTTTCAAAGTAGAGGTGATGGGCGAGTAGAGACAAATCAAATGCTGAGGAGATATTTTTAGGCGAGAGTCCAGAAGAGTCTGCAAAAGAACTCTGCGCCATTCCAAGTGCTTTCACGTACGCATTCATGTTACTCATGAAATACGTTTCTCCTGCATGCATCGCTATTTGTTCTGCGACAGCGTTATCTGATCGAAGCAAAAGTGGGTAGTACAAATCACTCAACGTGTAGTAGTGTTCGTCTGGAGCGAGCACTTGTGCCCCCTGCCCAATGACGTCAGTCGCCACAAGAGCTGTAACAAGTTTTGTAATACTTGCAATTGGATACTTATCACCTGCATTTTTTGTAAGAAGAGTTTGTCCAGTAACCAGGTCTGTGAGTGCATACGCTTCTGCACTTGTAGCCGGGAGAACGTCGTATATAATATCCATTTTCTTTGGTTCAGAATTTGTACCAAGGACCTTTTCTGTTTTTACACGTACAGACATTCCCTCTTTCGCAAATGCATAGATACGTTCCGCATCCCACGCAGAGAGTTCAATGAGTCCATCCATGTGTGCTTCGGCAAGCTCGACTCCCTCTGCATTTTGCGGGGTGGCGTGGAGCGCGTGTGTATCTCCAAATTGGATAAAGTAAGGAAACCGTACCATGGTAATGGTAGAAAGCTTTGTCCTTGTTTTTTTATCAATGCTGTACAATCCCTGTGGCACATATTCTGAAGAACCAGTGTCGGGAGCATGGAGTATTTCAAACCTTCCCACAAGCACTTCATCCTCAAAAAGTGAAACCTGCATGTCGACCGTATCCAGTACGATATAATTTCCTGTTATAGCCAGCTCTGTACTACTCCCTGTTTCAGAAGAATCCCCCGAGAACGAAGGCACGAGGGCACGAGCTGTTTGAAGATTGGGTAGTGTGTCATGTGTCGACATATACCAAATAAGCACACTCGCGCTTATACCAACGAGAATCATCTTAAAAATGAATTTCGTTCTCGGAGCAACTACTGAAAACATGTGCATATTGTATACCGTAGGACTTACACAAGCGGCGCATTTCTTTGTTGCCCCGCACAAAATGCTCTCGTAGTATTGTTCATACAACTCGTTACATTTTGCTTGGGCGCCTTGAACTGCATCCGTTTGTGTAAGTCCTATATAATAGTAGTTGTATACATTTATATACAACTAACCACAGTTTACCATATGGAAGAAACAATTTTCTCAAAAATCATACGGCACGAACTACCTGCAGAAATTGTCTACGAAGACGAGTCAGTGATAGCTTTTTTAGATATTAAGCCAATAAACCCAGGGGGTACACTTGTCGTCCCCAAACAATGGAGTCGAAATATTCTTGATATTGATAATGAGACATGGGGCAAGGTGATGGAGGTGGTACGTCTACTTGCTCCCGCTGTAAAAACAGCTATGCATGCAGAAGGAGTAAATATTGTCATGAACAATGAGCCCGTCGGCAATCAACTCGTCTTTCACAGCCACGTGCACATCATTCCCCGACATGAGGATGATGGAGGTATAGCTGGGTCAGGTAGCACCTATCCAGAAGGAGAACAGGCGAGGGTTGCGGAAAAGATACGAGCAAAGCTCGACGAGTTGAATGTTAAAAGTTAAAAGTTAAAAGCACTCGCCTTCGGCGAAAACACAAGCCCGCAACTGCGGGCTTGTGAACTTTTTACATTAAACTTTCAACATTTAACTCCGAGTCGGCGCCGTCTCAAGCGCCTCTACCCCGGGTAACTTCCCATCGACGAGGTAATCAAGCATCGCTCCACCACCTGTCGAGAGGAATCCCATTTTGTCTTCAAGTTTCAGTTCACGAATTGATGCGACGGTATCACCACCTCCAACGATAGTGTGCGCTTCTGCATGCGCAATTTGCTCAACGATTTGCTTAGTACTTTCCGTATACCCTTCCTCAAAGAGACCCATGGGACCATTCCAGAGAATGCACTTGGCTCCTTGTATTCGTTCACTTAGTTCAGCAATACTCTCTGGTCCTATATCGACAATAGTATCTTCGACACCGACTTCCTCAACATGTTTCGTTTCTGCACCATTTTTGTTTTTCACAAGTACGTCTTTGGGAAACAAGAGTTTGCCGCTTACCAAAAGCGCTCCTGCTTTTTCTGCATTTTCTGATACGAGCGATTGTCCTACCTCAAAACCCTGCGCTTTAAGAAAATCATTAGCAAGCGCCCCTCCTATATATACTGTGTCATACCGTGGGAGTATCGCTTCAAGAAGCGCCTCTTTTGTTTCAAACTTAGCACCACCAAGAATAAACAACGAAGGGCTTTCTGGGGTGAGACCTTTTTGCAACTCAGTGAGTTCCTGCTCCATACAAAGTCCTGCAAATGAAGGTACCAGTGCGGGGACACTCACCATACTTGCATCAGATCTATGTGCATTTCCAAACGCATCGTCAACATAGTAATCAGCATATGACGCAAGTATTTTTGCAAATTCAGGATTATTTTCTTTTTCGCCTGGATGA
Organism: Parcubacteria group bacterium GW2011_GWA2_43_11; assembly: GCA_000998805.1. Classification (GTDB taxonomy): domain Bacteria; phylum Patescibacteriota; class Minisyncoccia; order Phycocordibacterales; family UBA12088; genus UBA12088. The sequence continues at coordinate 3,327 of LCFC01000022.1, read as the reverse complement.
CTCCTGAGGTTTTCGAGAAGAAGCACCTCTTCATCTTGTAAATTCTCAACTGCATTATGCGCATCATCTCCAACTACATCAGCCACAAAGCGTGCATGTGGTATGAGTGTACATAGAACCTCGTAGACAGGCTTCAAGGAATCTTTTGGATCGCGTCCCAGATGTGCCATAACAATAACTCGTGCTCCACGTTCACTGAGCCATTTCAGAGTCGGGACAGCTTTTTCGATGCGGTAGATATCAGATACTGCACCATGTTCTAAAGGTGTATTAAGCTCACTGCGCACCAGTACCCGCTTACCTCGAACATCTCCCATATCTTGTAACGTACGAAAACCAGACATATTATTTTTTTGTTACTATTGCTTTGCTAATACCAATAAACTCTTTTGGATTAAGTGATGCACTTCCCACAAGAAGTCCATTCACTCCTCCTTCTTTAACAAAAAGCTCAGCATTATCAGCCTTAACAGAACCTCCATAGAGAATAGGCACTTTTTGTGCAGGAGCACGACCAAAATGCTCAGTGAGAATTTTCCGAATAAAAAGAACCATTTCATACAGAGATGGCACATCGAGCGCTTCCTCTGCTCGCTTTCCTATAGCCCAAATAGGTTCATACGCTATCATAATTTTTTTTATTTCTGTACGCTTCATACCAGACAAGACAGCTTCAAGCTCATCACGAATGAAGGTAAAGTAATCCCCCTCGTCTGTTCTTTCTCTTTCCCCCACACACAACACAACAGTCATACCTTTGTTTAAAGCATGATGCACCTTACGTGCCACAAACTCGTTACTTTCTCCTAGTTCTCGTCGCTCACTATGCCCGAGTATGGTATGCGTAACTTTAAATGGCTTAACCATCTCAGGAGATGTCTGCCCAGTAAAAGCGCCTGTTCCTTCATAAAACACATCTTGTGCGCCAAGACTTATTTTCTTACTCTTAAGAAGTTTTGATAGTTCTGGTAAAAAAATTGTTGGTGAACAAATACATACGTCAACTCCATTCATTTTTGCTGAATCTTTTTGTATTCCAGAAAATATTTTCTTTGCTTCCACAGAGGTTTTCGGATTCATTTTCCAATTTGCAATAAGGATTATATTTGACATTACTCAGTAGTGTATCACGGAGTATGGAAGAGGGCTAAGCCCCGTACCAGAGCAAAGCTCGGTACAGGATAAACTTCAGTACTGGGTTAAAGGCTTAAACAACAAGACCCCCTGTGTGGGGGCCGAAAAAGGTTGTATGAAATATGAATAATTTTAGGAAGAAACAAGAAGCCCACGCCATACCCAAAAAGCAGCCCACAAAATGAGAAGTGCCCCACAAGTCACGCTCAATTTTAATGCGAAGTGACTTGTCCTATCTGTATCGGTGCATATCCACAAAAGATAGGATACAACGATTCCTAGAAAGAACCACAGACCACTCCATCTCAATGCAAATACAATATATTCCAAAATAATTTCTGTCACTATTCCTCCTGTCTCGTGTAAAGTTACTCTTACGAAATATTGGTTTTCTGCCTCTCATACTAGGTATATTGGAGAGTATGTCAAATTGAAGTGGTGAAAATAACCATCGCAGGACCTACACAAACGGATGCAGTTCGAGGCGCACAAATAAAATACCACAAGGCGTACTGATGGTACGGTGAGTGGTATTTTGTGTAGTGCAACGATGAAATGCGACCAATTTTTGTTAGCCTCAGGCTTTACAAAAATGAAGTACTCTTGCCCGCACACATACAAAAACCTTGCGCAAGGCGCGTACATAAAACACCACCTTATAAAGTGGTGTTTTATGTACAAGGTCATTGTGTGTGTGCGGGCTTGTGGTGCGCCGTTTGTGTAGATCCTAAACTAAACCAGCTTTTTTCAACGTCCTATACGCACCATTTTTGTTAATGGTTTTAAGAGCTTTTGTAGATACTGTAACCTTGACATGTTTTGCAAGCTCTGGAACGTAAATACGTTGCGTGATAAGGTTTACCTGTCGGCGACGCTTTCCTGTTGGGTTAAACTGTGTTGCACGAACACGGTTGCTGTAGCTTCCGCCAACCTGTGAAGTCTTATGTGTTATTGGACATTGTTTCGCCATAAAAGTCCTCGCATGGTACCATACAACGAACGATTTGCAAACCCCGTAGTGAAAATTGATGAAGCTCGACCCATGTCGAGCGCGCAAAGCGCATCATCAATTTCTACTACGGGGCAAATCCCTTAGAATTGCTTACGGAACAAGATATAAACTTAAAATAAACACATTATGGACCCTTTACTTATTTTCTTCTTACTCGCACTCATATTTTCTATTATTGTCCACGAGGTCAGTCATGGCTTTGCCGCAGAACTCCAAGGTGACCCGACTGCGCGCCTACAAGGCCGACTCACCCTGAACCCGATTCCTCACATTGATCCGATTGGCTCAGTCCTTATTCCAGCAATACTTGTGTTTGCGAATACAGGATTCCTTTTTGGTTGGGCAAAACCGGTCCCCTACAACCCGTACAACCTTAGAAACCAAAAATGGGGTGAGGCAATAGTTGCTGCAGCCGGCCCTGGCGTCAACATCCTCCTTGCACTTGTGTTTGGTTTGGTGGTGCGATTTGGAATAGGAACGCTCCCTCCTGCCTTTATAGAGCTTGCAGGTGTCGTTGTGTTTATCAACATCATGCTCGCCTTCTTCAACCTCATCCCTATTCCACCCCTCGATGGATCAAAACTTCTCAAGTCTATCCTCCCCTATCGGGCAAGCTTGGCATTCCAACGTTTTGAAACGCTCCTCATGTCAGGTGGTATTCTTATCACCTTACTCTTTTTTTGGCTTTTGATGCAATTAGTAGGCGGCTACTTCTTCATTGCCCTCACCTATATGTATACCCTCTTTACGGGACAACCATTCTCTTTTTAGAGCACAAGACTCATGCTCGCCAAAACACACCTTGCGATTTTGTCAAAAATCGCGTACACTAGGGAATACTTGCCCCGTTACAGGTACGATTTGTTTATATAGGAAACGGGACAGCGCATATATAATTAAGCTTATATTTACGTCACTTATCAAATAATTTCTAACGGGATGAAAAAAGAAGAAAACATTCAAGCGAACTTGGTTCCCATGGTTATAGAAAAAACCCAATTTGGTGAACGAGCATTTGATATTTATTCACGTCTTCTTAAGGAGCGCATTCTCTTTATTGGTGGACCTATAGACGATTACACAGCTAACTTAGTGATTGCTCAGTTACTCTTTCTTTCCTCAGAAGATCCAAAGAAAGATGTGCAGTTGTATATCAACTCCCCAGGAGGCTCAGTCACTGC
>LCFC01000021.1 GCA_000998805.1 Parcubacteria group bacterium GW2011_GWA2_43_11 | reverse complement strand
AGTGCCCGTACAGGTTACCTGAATATTTGTAACATTTGTAGAAATAATAGTTCCAGCACTTCCAGCAACCCTACATGTCTGTCCTGAAGGTTGTGTGTATACTACGACAGCATACGGAGCATACTTATCAAACTTGGTCGCAAGCGTAAATGAGCCGTTACTAGTAATATTCAATACCTCTCCTTTGTTACTCCTCAATACAAGCGTTCCTGAAAGACCACTTACCGTTCCACCCACAGTGTACGTACCGGTTGTGGTAGGTGGAGGAGTAGTACCACCACCCGTGTCAGATGCATCAATGTATACTGTATCAACAGCCCTATACGAAATGTTGCCTGCAGCATCTTTTACAAAACCATATAGGGTGTAGTACTTCTTTCCAGCAGCAACAAAAGTAAAACTCGTTTGAGGAGAGGAACTCCAAATACAGTCGAGTGAACTATTAACTGCAGTAGCACAATACCCTGTTACTTTCACATTATCAGTAGCGACAAATGTTGATATCGGAACTGTATACGAAGAAACCGATGATGGGATAGTAAAACTTGAAATAGATGGTCGAATAGTGTCACCTGTTGACCCTGGAACGCATGAACGAACTAGTTGAGGATACCCTCCTGTACAACTTGCTGGAGAAGAGGTAAGTATTGTTCGAGTCTGTTGGTAGCTTGTGCATGTTGACCATTCCGAATACGTCCAGCTTGTACACGTTGGATTTGTAGGAATGGTATTAGAAAGAGGGATGAATTTGGTTTTTTCTTGTGAGTATGCACTTTCATTATTTGACCTATCATACGCCGTCACAGAAAAATAGTACGTCTTACCTTCCGTCAAATTACTGATAACTTTTGAGGTCCCTGTGACAGATACACTATTGGTATATCCTCCATTACTTGGATGAGTAATCAAACCTCGACTCGCTGTACCATAGTACACCTTGTACCCAGCTAAATCTGATTCTGTATTTGCATTCCAGGTCAATGTTGCAGATCCTGCTGCAAATGCGACATTTCCTAGCATGAGAAATAGTGCTGATAAGAAAAGTATTTTTTTCATAATATGATATTTATTAATTTACTTGTTGCGTCAATAATAAAATGTTAAATGAGCTTGTAAATAGGTGATAAATATAAGGTGGGGATAAAATTTAACTACATAAAGTCTAATATCCTGTAAAGCATTACATACTATGGATTCATTAAAATTTAAAAAACGATAAAGTAACACTGTCTTTCCCTATTGTCTAGAAAAATAATCCATTATTTTGAGTGCAATCTTTCTTGTTTCAAAGTTTTTATAACAAATCTTTTCGGCTCTAAAGTACTCCCAACCATTTCCTCTTGTGATTTTATAATTGTTTTTACTTGATATTTTCGCATTTTTTATTGTACAGTTATTCCCGTCGGCACTGTAGGCGCTGTAATGTCACCACCGGTGCTGGGGGTTGGTGGCATAGTGGTGGGAGGAGCTAGTGGTGGTTGACTTGGGACACTTATCTGGGTACCGTCTGTACTAACTTTCAAGTTATCTATCCAAAGGTACCATGTGTTTCCAGTAAAAGTAGTGTGTGAATAACCACCAAATTCAATATTTTCAAAGCCAAGGGTGGCCGATTCTGTTGGATTACTTTTCATATTTTTTATGTGAGCACGCAATGTACCATTCCACCACACCTTTACTTCTCCATTACTTACTCCTGTATCTGCGCGCTTAACCCACGCTTTGTAGTGACCCCACGTACCACCACGCATGTCTATGGCAGAAGATTTTACTACATGCTCTGCGGTACACCCTAGTCCTGCATCAGAACCATCCCACCTTGCGGTACAGAGAGTATCCATACTATACGCAACCTCTTTTTGTACATTTCCGTACACGTCATATTCTAAGGTCATGTTATTTTTATTAACTTCTGAAAGACTTCCAAAGAGCTTAATAAAGCTACTCCCTCCACTAGGCGTGCCTTGCATTTTGACATCAAACTCTATGTAGTATTGATTTGATTTGAGACTTGCAACATTTAAACCAAGGACTTTGTCAGCATTGCCTTGTTCAGAGTACATAAGCCTTGCAGCTCCGGTGTTCCCCACCCCACCACTTGACTGTATGGTCCAATAAGACCCATGACCTAGTATTCCCCACGAACTAGTGTTGAAGTCTGTATCAATACTTGTCGCAGCATGAGAAAAAGCTGGAGATAAAAATAGTAATGACAGTACCAAAATAACACGACTGTATTTTTTTGTTGTGAGTGATTTTTTTTTCATTCTGGGAAATCAATGATAACAATAAACGGCTCTGGCAGTATTAAGTGTAGACAAATTAAAAATTTATCTACACCTTATTGGGGATAACCAAATAAAAATTATATTCGAAGCAACTCTTTGTATAAAACTAATCAAGATATGACCGCCTATTGACTAAGTGTTCTGCATAGGTGTGCGCAATATGCAAAACTCCATCACGTCCATGTAGGTAGAAAAGCGCGTCGGTCTCGACAGGGGTTACTGCAGCTTCTATTGCCTCAAGTGACGGACTTCCAATAGGTCCTGGAGGTAGTCCAGTATTCTTGTAGGTGTTGTAGAGTGACTCTGATTCGAGGTGAGAGTACTTGGGACTAAAAGTGTCGGTTTTTTCTATGAATCCAAAAACTGCATCTACCTGAAGAGGCATTTCTATCTGTAGGCGAGACCATAACACACCAGCAATAATTTGGCGCTCATCATACTCTCTTGCTTCCTTCTCAAGGAGAGAGGCCATGGTGACCACTTCATGGACAGGTCTTCCAAAAGCTGCAATTTTTTCTTCCAACGTCTGCAGTCTTTCATAGAAAGTACGTTCCATAGTAGTAAGTATTTGAGATGTAGAAACGTTTGGAAGAAAGAAGTAGGTATCGGGAAACAAGTATCCTTCTTTTTCTTCCGCCAACATAAGGAACTCCCCAGTATCAAATCGTTCAAATCGTTCTTCAAAAATATGTGCCATTTGGTATGTGGTCGCACCCTCGGGGATTGTCACTCTCACCGACTCAAGTCCAAATTCACCATGAGTAAAACGTTCTGCAACTTCGTGTAATGTTAGGCGTTCGTTAAAATAGTAATCCCCCGCACGAATTTGTTCTTTGCTATTAAAAAGAGTAACAAAGACACGAAAAGCTAGTGCACTTTGTACCACCTGTTCTTTTTGGAGAATACTTGCCACTCCAGATAGGGTTGCCCCCTCGGGAATAGTAACAATAGTTTTAATAGGGAAAAAACTGGGTGGTTGGTACACACCAAACCAACCCCATGCTGAAGTACCTATGAGAACCCCCAACAGCAAACCCATGAAGGGGGCGCGGTTTGATGGTCCTCGTGGACATGATACGCGACGTACCGCTCTAGCTCTCCACCATTCAAAAAACATTTTGCTGTATTTTTTACATTCCATACCAAAAAAATGAAGTTACCGAGGAATGTTTGCCGGCGCTTGGGAACGCGTGGAAGAAATTCTCTGCATGGTTGGAGTTTTTGCCACACTTCCAGGGATATGAAAAAGTGTCGCAAGCTCTTCGCTCGTCAACATAAAATTTCTAAACTCGTACGGTGGATGAAACCAGGAACGCAGTCTATACGCGTCAATAATTTGTACTTTTTTCTTGTTTTCTCGGATACCATTAAAGTCTTGCCATGGATAGCTGAATACGGGTTGCCAACGAGAACCGTTTGGTATCAGTGAATTAAACCCAGGACTTCCGAAAGGTTGCCAAATAGCCATAAGTCCTGGAATATTTGTACCATCAAAATGCTCACGTTCTGCAATATATATACCCCGTATTCCAACATCCCAATGATTACTGGAAAGGCTTATTCTGTTAATTGCTTGCACGCGTTTAACCTGCTGATCACTCAGCGTTTTACCCATGGTCCCATTTGGAAAAATAATATTCTCTTCTGGATTTGAACGTATTCGAGACACTTCCTCTCGGGCGTAGTCCATGTACGATTTGCGATTACGAATAAAACCAAATGTAAGATCTTCTTTCCTGTGTGCTCGAGCAAGAATCTGAATCCAGATATGCTCACCTTTCCCGACGCTTCCAAGGTACTCAAACACATGCGACATCGGATCAACTTTTTCTTCTTCCTTTGCAGATGTCTGATCTAATTTAAAATCTATGTAACAACGGATAGGTACTCCTATAGAAGCAGCGAGGGTAAAATCGGCTCCAAAACTATCATGCCGTTCAAGCGAGTAGTCTAGTTTAGTCGTGTAATCTTCAACCTCTATTAACTCCGCATCTGGGTAGTGTGCATAGAAACTTCGCTCAACAGTTTTTCGAAACGGCGCCCGTACCCACACATACAGATGCACCTGCCCCTCGATAGAAACAAGCTCAAACGAGTACCACATGCGCACTTTTCCAAACCACAAACGATCGATAAATGTTGACTCACCACTCCGCAAACACAAACCATCAAGCACTGCTTGCATGGCAGCAGGTGATTTCATCATCTCTTGAGGCAACCGAATTTCAAGAAGGATGTACTTCTGTTCTAAGATAAATCGTGATCGAACATATCTGAGCCAAACATGCCAAAAAGTGATAGCAAGCACGGGAGGACCCCAGTACGGTGAGTAACGAAGAATATACCCAAATACTGTCCCTACACGCGCAAATTGATCCCAAATGGAAGGTAGTTGTGCAAGAAGTTGGTTATCCATACTGTACATTGTAGTATAGCAGAGTAGCATAAAGAAGTGGTCACTTCACCCGTGGACTTCCCACCTGAAAAACAAAAACGAGACTCATAAGCAATCTCGTTTTTGTAATGACCGTACGTATAAATTAAATACTAGTAGCAATACTAGTATTAATTCTAGTATTTAATTTTTCACTGTTTCCTTTGCCTTTCTTGTTTCTCGCTTTACTTTTAACTTTTAACTCTACAAGGCTTTTTTTTCTCGAAGGAAATACCGCCCTTCATCATCACGTCCAAACCGCACGGAATCTTGAAGATTAATAAAAATAGTATTGTCTTTAACGTATCGTTCTTTTCTGACGGCATCAATGACCTCGTCGCGGACAAGCGGACCTTGTCGAGAAAGTATTTCAGCTATGACATCACGGACCGGACCTGCACTATACCCCCACTCCTTAAGTGCATAAATACCTCGTCCCACTAGTACAAAACGATCGTCCTTGATTAACTCATTGTGACAGGTGGCTTCATGGGCTTTACGGTTGAAAAGTTCAGTAATGGTTGATGCAACTTCTCGGAAATGCATAGGTGAACCATGTCGTTTAATAACAAGGTATGCATAATCCCTCATACCTTTTGCTCGCACATTTGGAGAGTGTGCTCTTCCCCACTCGCCGAGCGGATTTTTATCAATACTCTTACTAAGAGAAAGCCACCGTTTGAGTATCTCTTTGTCTTTGTACTCATGATTAACTTCCTGCAGTTCCCTGAGAAAAGCATCTATAAGAGAACTCTCGTCAACAAGTTCATCGTCATCAAGTGAATCGTACAAACGACGAAGTGAGTTATGTACCTTATCGGCTATATCTTGATCAATGTGCCAACGATGGTGAAATTCTTCGGTCTCTTTTTCCTTGGTAAAAGCCTCTCCGAGCACTAACATGACATGGAGATGGTTTCGAGTACTTTTGTCTTTTGCGAGCGACTCAAGGAGCTCTTCCTCAGAGATAATTATCCCCATAGTAGCGATAATATCCTTAAGCTCACCAAACGCAGCTTGTTCACTTTTGTATACATCTGACTTGCGAATCATCGTAAGTGCATAGTTTTCAATCTGACGCACACGCTCGCGTGTGATTCCATACTCCTTCCCAATAGCCTCAAGTGTCACCGGAGAAGTACTCTTTCCTAAGCCATAGCGACTTATAAGAACATTTTGAGCTCGTTCAGGAAGAACACTAAGCAGTTTTTTAATGACCGCCTTTGGTTTAATAGTGAGTTTTTCAGCCATATAGATAAGTGTGCGTTTGTTTGTTAATAATGTTGTATATTTCAACTGACTATCTTTTTTGTGCCATTTCAATCGATTATATGGAAAATAGCACACCTCGATGATTCCGTCAAGTTTTTTCTAGCCCCGTGTGACAAAATTGACAAGTCTCCCCGGAACCACAATCTCTCGTACTATTTCCTTCCCCTCAAGGTGAGGTATGACTGTAGCAACCTCTTTTGCAGATTTTTTAAGTTCTGCTTCCCCTGTCTCGGGAGCTACTGTGAAAAATCCCCGCACTTTGCCATTTATTTGTACCACGATGGTAGCAACCGCATCTTGTAATTTGGTCTCGTCATACACCGACCAGGCTTCCTTGTGAATTGACGTCGTATGACCAAGCTGTTCCCAGAGCTCCTCGGTGAGATGTGGAGCAAACGGCGCAAGTAGTGTGAGCAATGTCTTGTACTCCGCACCCTGTACCGAGGTGCGTTTTTCCATATCATTGACAAGTATCATAAGCTGACTGATAGCAGTGTTGAAGTTGAAACTTGCAATGTCTTCTCCAACTTTTTTGATAGTCTTATGAAGTAGTACAACGTTTACTTCACCATCATCTTTTACACTTTCTCGTAAACCATACACCCGTTCGAGGAAGCGTCGTGTGCCAACCATATGGTCTGTTGACCACGCTATAGCCTGACCAAAAGGACCCATAAACATTTCATAGATGCGCAATGCATCTGCACCCATCTTGGAAACCATGTCGTCCGGGTTGATAACATTCCCCCATCGCTTACTCATCTTCCTTCCATCCTCGGCAAGTATTAGCCCGACCGTGTAGAGTTTTTGATACGGTTCTTTGCTTGTCACAACACCGATGTCGTATAAAAACTTGTGCCAAAATCGTGCATAGATAAGGTGTCGTGTTGCATGTTCCATACCTCCGACATACACGTCTACCGGAGACCAGTATGCCTCTTTTGCCGGATCGACGAGTTTCGTTTCGTTTTTTGGGTCTATGTATCGTAGGTGATACCACGATGAGCCTGCCCATTGTGGCATAGTGTTTGTTTCCCGCTTCCCCTTTCCTCCACATTTGGGACAGGTGATATTCACCCACTCCTCGATGCCCGCGAGTGGTGATTCCCCGGTGCCGGTAGGTTCGTACGACTCGACGTCGGGGAGCCGTACAGGTAAGTCTTCTTCACGCACAGGCACTATCCCACAGGTGTCACAGTGTACAAGGGGTATAGGCTCACCCCAGTATCGCTGTCGAGAAAAAACCCAGTCCTGAAGTCGGTACTGTACCGTGAGTTCTCCGTGTACAAATGCTGTTATTTTTTTCTTTGCTTCTTCTATTTCTAATCCTGAAAAATCTCCGGAATTTACAAGCATACCCTCTCCTGTATACGCTGTTTCCTTTTCAAGGAGACCTCTCCAGATACCATACTCAGTGCAGGTCATATTTGGATCAGCTTCAAATTCTTGTAGAGTCATCCATACTGGCTCGTGCTTTTCCAGTTCTTCTGGTGATGGTTCGGCATGTTGTGTGTTTGAACCAATTTCAAACAGAAACGCATGCGCGTACGCAAAACGGTTTTCATTTTTATGAGCAGCAAAATATTCTGAACACACAGTACCTCCAAGCTGTCGTTTAAAGACAAGATTGGTATACCCAGTTTCTTCTTCCACTTCACGTGCTACCGCCGTAAGCAAGTCTTCCCCATCCTCTGCGCCACCAATTACAAACGACGTCCAAGGATTTTTCTTCCATTTCAACATAAGGTACATGTCAGTTTTTGTGTCATGGATAATCGCATGAACCATAACTCGTTCTATAGTAGGAGTCTCTTTTTTGGGGGGATTTTTTTGATCTATGAAGTGAGGTGCAATAACATACGTAATTGGCAAATTAAACTTCTTTGCAAAAGCAAAGTCACGTTCATCATGTGCAGGGACTGCCATGATTGCCCCCGTACCATACCCTGCGAGCACATAATCAGAAATGTACACTGGTAACGCTTCATTGTTTGCTGGGTTACGAACTACCAAACCTTTAAGTACTACTCCCGTCTTCTCTTTTCCTTCAGTTGTACGTTCAATATCTGTTTTTTTAGCTGTTGCTTGTATATACGCCTGCACCTCATCAGCGTTGGTAATACGTGGCATATGTTTTGCTACCAAAGCATGTTCAGGTGCCAACACCATGTACGTTGCGCCAAAAAGAGTATCGGGACGTGTGGTGAACACCTCAACAACATCTTCAGTATTGACAACAGGAAAGCGTAGCAACGCCCCTTCACTTCTCCCTATCCAGTTGCGTTGCATTTCTTTTACTGAGTCTGACCAAGGCAGAGCGTCAAGATCTTCAAGCAACCTATCCGCATATGCAGTGATACGCAGTACCCATTGTCGCATTGGTTTTTTTTCTACAACGGTACCACACCGCTCGCACACGTTTCCATCCAAATCTTCATTTGCAAGTCCCGTCTTACAGCTTGGACACCAGTTTATCGGTTCATACGACTCGTATGCCAAACCTTTTTTGAAAAGCTGAATAAAAATCCATTGCGTCCACTTGTAGAAAACTGGGTCGGTAGTGTTTATTTCCCTATCCCAGTCATAGTTAAAACCGATTTTTTCCAGCTGTTCTTTAAACCGTGCAATGTTTTTCTTTACCGCAACTGCAGGATGAACTTTATTTTTAAGTGCATAGTTTTCTGCAGGAAGACCAAACGCGTCCCACCCCATAGGATGCAGGACATTCATCCCTTGCATGGTCATGTACCGAGCATAGACATCTGTCGCTATGTACCCTTTCGGATGTCCAACATGCAAACCTTCTCCGGATGGGTACGGAAACATGTCAAGTACATAACACTTTTTCTTTTGCGTATCATCGGTGACCGCATAAGTCCTTTCGTTCTGCCATTTTTTCTGCCATTTCCTTTCTATTTCTTTATGGTCAAATGATTTCATGCTTTATCCAGTTACGCCTAGTAAAAAGTCCTATGGGTCGTGATACGATATATATACATTTATACTATAGAGTTATAACTATACAATGAATTCGAACAAAACCAAAAAGTACCAACATTTGTTTTTTGATTTGGACAATACGCTCACACGGAGCAGGTCTCC
>LCFC01000020.1 GCA_000998805.1 Parcubacteria group bacterium GW2011_GWA2_43_11 | reverse complement strand
GACTCCCGCGACCGTATCATCATCTGTCCGCTCAAGAAGCGCATACGCATTGCTCCCTATTGTTCCTTCCAAAGTAATACTCGGTTGACCATCACTTGCAATAAGCGTCCAGCCAGATACATTTTGACTCTCACCATCATTATAGAGCTCAATCCATTCTGCATTTGCGTCGTCAGCAGATCCCATCCAAGCAACTTCAGAAATCACTACGGAAGCGTGGGAGAAAAATATAGGCGTGCAGAGCACTAGACAAACTGCACTGAAAAAAATTCTCCCTCGCATGCATTCTAGAAATTGGGTTTAGTAACACGGAGAATCTCCTCCATTTTTTCCCTCGGAACTTCGCGGGGTTCCTTTGAGACTTCGCGGGGTTTCCCTTGCTCTTGTGATACGTCCTTTGGTTTTTCTTGCTCAACCCGTACCCCCCGCAGCTCGGGTTTATCCTGAATTTTCTGAGAGGTGTTATGTGGTTGCACTGTTTCCTGTTCTTTTTTTGGTGCTTCGTGAGTAAACTGTTTTGTGGCCTCACTCTTGTTGACTTGGCTCTCGAATATTCTAGTAGTGTCTGATTGTACAGTAGTACTAGGGGGTTTGCTTAGTGGTGCTGGAGTTGGTGGTACAGATGCTTCAGGCTTTACCTTGGTGAGTGAAGCAAGGAGTTTACGTAGCTCTTCTTTTCCCTCACCTGTCACACCTTTTCCATCGTCACGGGGAACAAACTTCTTAGGAACATGTACGATAGGAGGCATACGTACAACATTTTTATCATTCTTTTTTATCTCTGGTTGTGCAACTGTTTTTTTCTCAGCTGTTGCCATTTTTGCCAGAAGTTCGCGAAGGTCTTTTTTGTCTTCAGGAACAGGTGGTTTTTTAGGAAATGGAGGTCGTGGTGCCGAATGATTTCTCTCCGGTCGCGCAGTATGCGACTCCATACGAGCACGAGGTGCAGGAGGAGCGGAGTTCTGACTTTTATCACTTTCATCTCGCTGGGCTCGTCGCTCTAGTCGTGCGGCTTCTTTTGCATCCTTCTCAGGATCTTCAAAGACTTGTCCCACCCAGTCACTGATGTTTTTTTCTACCTCTGCCCGAGGCTTCGAGTATCGTCCACGAGAGTATGCAATAGCTCGTTGACCATGATTTATTTCAGGCTCAGGTACAGGAGGCATGGTGACTGCGCTAAATGGTTGTGAAGATACGCCGTCTATCATGAGTTTGAGATATATCTGTCGAGCTCCAAGGTTTACGAGATCCTCCGCAGTAAAGGTGGGAGCGAACTCCTTTTCAAGTACCTCGGCATCATAGGCTCCCACACGGAACGTCATCATGGTTCCTACGTTTCCAAACACTGCAGCCCGCACTTCGTCTTCCATTTGCTCAATGTACTGGTGCGCCACAGTGAGAGCTAGTTTGTACTTCCTAGCTTCTGAGAGAATATCGGCAAAGCTTTTGTTTGCGAAGTTCTGAAACTCATCCACGTATAGGTAGAACGGGGGCAGCTTATGCATGTCAGAAGCATGTGTATCGGCACGGCTCATCGCAGCGAGATAGATTTTGGTAATAAGCATCGAGCCGAGCAAATTTGCGTTTCCTTCTCCCACCCTTCCTTTTGAGAGGTTCACGATAAATATCTTCCCCTCATCCATGAGCTCGCGGATATTGAACGAGCTTTGTGGTTGTCCAATGACATTACGCACGAGAGCGTTTGAGGCAAACTGTCCTATTTTGTTCTGAATAGCTGGAGTCGCTTCTTGGGCATAGCGGTCGGTGTACTTGCTGTACTCGTCGACCCAGAACGAACGCACTGAGGGGTCGGTAATTTTTGCTATAACATTTTTTCGATACTCCTTGTCGATATACATTCTGTTAACACTGAGGAGCGTCGCCCCTGGGAACTCAAGCAATGCACCAATAGTATTTTGGAGAATGTAAGCCATACGTGCGCTCCATGCATCTACCCAAATCTTTTCAAAAGTACTCATAAGTCCTGCTACCACAAGGTGCCTTTTATCTGCATCCACATCCTCAAGCACGTTAAACGAAATAGGATACTCCATATCAAAAGGCGCAAAGTTGAGTACGTCTTTTACTCGATTTGCAGGGATATAATTGAGAAGCTTGTCCGCAGAACCTCCGTGAGGGTCAATAAAGCACATACCTTCGCCGTTCAAAATGTCTTGCGCAGCCATGTTCTCAAGTAGGGTGGATTTACCCATACCCGTCTTACCTATCACATATGTGTGTCGACTCCGGTCTTCACGTCTGATACCAAATGGTATTTTTTCGTTTCTACTGTCGGTCAGCCCGAAGTACGTAATACGCCTATCGTCGTTTGTAGCCATCGTGTTTTGTTCTGGAGAAAGTTCTGAGTCTACCATAACTCTAGTATACGGGAGTATTGTAAGATGGGTATGGGTATGCGAATGGGTATGGGGATACGGAGTTAAAAGTTGAAAGTTATAAAGTTGAAAGTAAGTTTAATTTGAAATTTTTAATTTACAATTTGAAGTGAAATAGAGAATTTTAAATTTTAAATGCAAAAACAGAAAAAGCGTGGATTGCTTCCTGCCCGCCGGCAGGCAGGCGTTGCGACTCGCAATGACGGGACAAGAGATACGAGTTAAAGAATAAGTTCTTAGTAAAAGTTACGGAAAGGACGTTTTAATTTTAAATGAACAACGGAAAGTATATTTAATTACATAACTAATTCTAGTATTCTCACTAGTATTTATGGACTAAGCAGACATGTTCGTACTCATAACTTTACCCCGCCGTAGCGGGGCAGGCTCGCTTTACTCGCTACTCAGAACTCGTTTTCTTTCTTTCGAACTAGGAACTGTGAACTAGGAACCCCGTACCAGAGCAAAGCTCGGTACAGGGCTTCGCTTTCAACTTTCAACATTTAACTTTCAACTTTTAGCGCTCCCCTCGTATATCTATTTGACGGTGCCCAAAGCATCCACGAATCAAGTCCTACGTCATACGTTGCCTGTATCTGTGCACGAACTTCGGCAACGTCGTAGTCTCCACCGTAATCAAAATCTTGAATCCATGGGCGCATTTTATCTTTGTCATACACCTCTTTGGTGTAGTTGCCCGAAAGAACCTCTTTGGTGGTCGTCGCCGTCGTACTTGAGGTTGGCGGGACAACAACAGTCTTCATAATAGGACTAGAGCCAAGAGTTTCTATCGGAGACTCGGAAGCAATCGTGCGTCGCACCGCGGATCCCATGACAAACTTAATGAGCTCATAGGGTACGGTGTTTGGGTTTTTCCAACCGTTAAATCCTGCAGGATAGTGGCTCGGATACACCATAGGTGCTACATAATCAAAATACGGCAATGCTCGCTCAAGCACTTGACCGATGTTGAGGTCGTCATAGTTCGTCGTCACCATGCCAAACAAGTCAGCAGAGAGAATTGGTGGGGTGACCCCTACTGGATACTTAGTCGGGTCTTTCATTTCCTTGTGCAGATACGCATAAAACTCTTCAAGCATGACTTGTTTCTCTTTGTTTCCCGCCCATTCAAAAACAATATTTTTCATAGGACCGTCCGAGGGGTACCGAATGTAATCGTAGTTGAGTTCATCAAAACCAAGAGCGTGCGCTTCTCGCGAAAGCGTGATGATATAGTCCCAGTACGGCTTGGCACCAACGTCGACAAAGGATAGCCCTTTATGATCTTTCCAGACAGCGCCAGCAGGACTCGCAAACTTCACTGCTAGTTCGGGATGTGCCAAAGAGTAGTAAGGGTCTTGAAACACCGTAATACGCCCCATCACGTAGATACCCTTACTATGAAGCATTTCTATAAACGTCTTAATATCACGAGCACCACACTGATCAGACACCGAGTTTTTGAGCTCTGGATGATCGGTATCAAACGCCAATTTTCCTGTGTAGTCCTTAATATCAATAATAACTGCGTTGAGTTCCGTTTCGTCAATAAGTTTGACGAGGTCAGCACGGAAAGTGGGCGTCCCCACCACGCACTGGGTCATGTAAATAGCTCGTACCGCATCAGGTGTAGATATGTAGTTAGGGATGGGACCAGTCGACGTTGCCCGGGATTCTTGAGCTATCTCTGTTGTGTCGGTTCGTTCTCCTCCACTAGTGGTACTGGTCGCTTCAAGGGGTGTATCTAGTTCATAGATAGTAGGCATAAAGAAAGGTACGAGAAAAAAAACAGCGACCGAAAGAACGAGTGCACCTACCCCAATACCCAAAAGAAACGCACCCGAGTACGTTGTCGACTCTTTTTTTTCACCCTTTTTTTGACGAGTTGTCATACTTAAAATTCCGTCACACGTGCTCGTATTGGCTCATTTTCCGTAAAAATAACATCTTCCTCGCTTTGCTCCCTTCTACGAGTGGCAAGTCTGTAAAAAAAAGCAGTCCCGATAATACTGAATCCAAGTGTAAAAAGGAGTGCAGCTTTCCAAGACTCAGGTACTCCGAGAAATGGAGTGATGAAAACCAGTATACCTACAATTAGCAAGAACGTGTATTTTCGCATGTGGTTATTGTACTTGGTTTAGCCAAACACAACAAATACACAGGTGTCTTAATTTGAAATTTTTAATTTTCAATTTTTATTGAATGAGGAAAAAAGTGAGTTGCGAGAAAAAAGTTGAAAGTTTATAAAGTTCTTAAAGTTTATAAAGTTAAAAGAAGAAGACGTGGATTGCCACGCTTCGCTCGCAATGACGAAAGTGCGGGCTTGGGTACGCTGTTTCCGTAAGTCCTACACTACTATCACCACGAATTCTCCCCGCACCGTATCTGCATGTTCTTGAAAATGTGTGAGCACGTACGATGCCGTACCAGTAACCACTTCTTCATGGATTTTTGTAAGCTCCCGTACTACCACCACCTTTTTCGTGTCAGGAAGCCGTTCTACAAGTGACTCAAGGGCTTTCATAATTCTATGTGGCGATTCATAAAAAACCGTCGTGTACTTCTCTGTCGCTAAAGTATCAAAAAATGTTTTTCTACCTTTCTTGTGTGGTGGAAATCCAAGAAACAAAAACGAATCAGCCTGAACACCTGCTATGGAAAGTGCTCCTGTCACCGCACTTGCCCCTGGCACCACCTCTATCTTGACCTCATCTCTGAAATGCTCTCTAACTTGTGCCACAAGCACAGCCCCCGGATCAGATATGGTAGGTGTCCCCGCGTCTGAAACGAGTGCGAGCGTCTTCCCTTCTTTCAACAGCTCCAGTACTTTA
The DNA here is from genome assembly GCA_000998805.1 of Parcubacteria group bacterium GW2011_GWA2_43_11. Classification (GTDB taxonomy): domain Bacteria; phylum Patescibacteriota; class Minisyncoccia; order Phycocordibacterales; family UBA12088; genus UBA12088. The sequence goes on along the minus strand of LCFC01000020.1, from coordinate 5,435 downwards.
TCAAACTTTGTAAGTCCAGAATGTGCATGGTAGGACACGAGCGGTTTTTGTATATCGAAGTGCGTCAGGAGTTTCCTCGTCACACGCGTATCCTCACACAACACCATATCGCACTCCTTGAACACGCGAAGTGCGCGAAGCGTTATATCCTCTAAGTTCCCAATGGGTGTTGCGACGATGTACAAATGGGCTTGCATCCCATTAGAGACAGTCCCGATTCGTCGGGACGTCGGTTACGTTACTAATTGTTTGCATTTTTATCATATTCTTATATTGCACTATTTTTAGAAGCAGTACTGTTTTGGTCTCTAACGGGATTACGTATATTTGTTTTACTCATGTTTTTGTGAATCTATCTGTATTTCTACTACTCTAGCATAGCGAGATACAAAAAAACAGCATAGAACAGCCGTTTTGTTACTGCGGGGCTAAATCAGGGGGTACTGAAAGTATAGCACTCTCCTGTGTATAACAGGTGTAAAACCAATGTATAAGTCGTGGAAAACTTGAGGAAAAAATCGTAAGCATGTATTTCTGTAATCCTGTCAACGTAAAACCACCTCCTTGTGAGGGAGGTGGTTTCCTTGTAAAAGGTCAAAAATCAAAATAATTTGCGCCATATGACACGGACAAGTGTTACCACAAAAACCAACGGTGCAAATAACATGCAGACCAAGGTAAATGTGGCAACGGTATGTACTATTGTACTAACAATTATTTGCAAAATGGATTGTTGATAAGAATATAACCCCAGCAAAACAGAATTTACTGCTGTTAGAGAGGTTACTGTCACGATCGTAAGCACTAACCAGTCAATAAAGCTGGAAAAAATTCCGAACAGAGCCAACATACATAATACAGAAAGCAGTAAAATAAAAGAACCAATCATGGTCATCAAGTACAGGTCGTACGTATACTCTTTTGTAAGATACTTAACAAAAGCAACCCAGTACATCAATGGACAGTTAAGTAACACCATTGTAAGTATTGTTACGAGCATGAATTTTATATTCAGCCACATGTCAACTTTTGACTCTTCGTCAAGTTGAGTGCAAAAGCCAAATACACATCTCACTGTGTACGCGAAACTGGGTACTATCAGGTACCAGTACCGATATGAGATTTCGGGAACACTAAACATCTCTTTCATGTTCCCCATGAATTCATGCCGTAACTGGCCGCCTGTTGTTACTGGAGGAATGGTGATCCCAGTAAGAATGACTACCAGCAATACAAATAAAGACCCAGCAACCCACACCAATCCTTTTTCTAATACCTGTTGTGTTTTCACCTCAAACTCCTTTGTTGTATTTTTTATGGATACGTGTCAAAAAAACATCATCATATGTAGAACACCCAGATGGATTGTATACCCCCGGGGGGTATAGTCAATAGACACCTCTGATTCGAGGTCTACCCTATTACTTTTAGTTGAACTTTTGATTTCAAAAGCAATGATTCAGCGACTTGATACACATCACCTGCCCCCATCGTAAGTATGAGAGTGTCACTTCCTTTTTCATCCAATAGTGTTTCTGCAACATCAAAACTTTCCGCATACTCCGCATGCCCTCCTTTGTTTGCAATTGCATCGGCAAGTTTTTCTGAACGTACCGTAGGATCATATGCTTCACGTGCCGCATACACAGGAAGAAGTATCACACTGTCCGCAAGTGAAAGCGCCTCAGCAAATTCATCAAAAAAATCTTTCGTGCGAGAATATAAATGCGGGTGAAATACAACCACGATATGTTTGTCAGGAAATTCTGCATGTGCCATCTCTATCGTAGAACGTACCGCAGTCGGGTGGTGCGCATAGTCGTCATACACAAGTGCTCCAAGACTTGTCTTTCCTTTATATTCAAAACGTCTCCATGTACCAGTAAATTCATGTAATGACACATCTATATCTTTCTCAGCTATATCACCAAAGAGCGCCTGCACCGCACCTTTGGCAGCACGCGCATTTTCTCTATTAAACTCACCGCGTGCGCGTAAGTCAGGAACGAGAAGTTCTTGGTACGCCACGACTCTCGCATCCGATTGGGACACAAGAGGTGCAATGGTTCCCGAGGTGGTGTTGGTGACTATTGCTCCCGATTCAGGTACGCGCGCGATGACACTTTGAAACGCATCTTGCATGTCCGACAAGTCTTTGTAGTAGTCGGTATGGTCCAACTCAATGTTGGTAATCACCAAAATAGTTGGATGCAGATGCAAAAAGTGTCTCCTGTACTCACACCCCTCGATTACAAACAGGTCGTGCTTCCCCGCAACAAAGTTTGAACCATACTCGCTCAAGATACTCCCTGCTATTACCGTCGGTTCCTTACCGGCGTCGATAAGTATCTTCGCTATCATCGCTGTCGTGCTTGTTTTGCCATGAGTTCCCGAAATAATGATAGAGGTACCTTCTTTTGTAGCTGCTCCGAGTGCCTCAAAGTATGAGAGCTCTTCGACACCATGTTCGCGTGCCCAGACACGCTCAGTGTTGTCCTCCGGTACGGCATCACTGTATACCACACATGTCGTACCTTGGTGGATATGCGCCGCGTCATGCCCGATGAACACCTCTATTCCTTTCAGGAGCAGTAGCTCTACAACAGGCGACGCCGCTCTGTCTGAGCCTGTCACCTGCGCGCCTTTGCTCGCATAGAGCTGAGCAAGCGCACTCATCCCTATACCTCCTATCCCTACAAAATATATGCGTTCTTGTTCCATAGTTACGTAAGCTCAGCTACTAAGCGAATAAACTGCTCACCACGATCATACTCATTGGTAAACATGCCAAACGATGCAAACGCCGGTGACAAAACAATAGCATCACCCTCCTCTGCATATTGGTACGCGCGATGCACCGCTTCCTCCAAACTCGTAACCACTTCACAACCAAGAGATGGTTCTTCAACAAGAAGTTTGTCCGTACCTGTGCCTGCAAGCAACACACACTTTTTTGTGTGTTTTTGAATAGCGGGTATGAGTGTACTACTATCAAGCCCCTTGTCGGCACCTCCAGCGATAAGTATCACTCCTCCTTTTCTTACTTCCGCGGTGAGAGCAGTAAGAGCTACTATGGTGGCTTCCGGGGTCGTTGCGTTGGTATCGTTATATATTTCAATACCATGCACGGCGCGTACCAACTCTAAACGCCCAGGGATTGGTGCAAAGTTCTCAATGACCGTTTTGATAACCTCGTCGTCAATGCCAAGTGAACGCGCCACAGCCACAGCTAAACCTGCGTTAAACCTGTTGTGTGCGCCTAACAAACGTAACTTCCAACTTGTGGGGACAGTTTTTTCATCAGCAACAATGACATGCGCTTTGATACTCTTCTTATATTTCTCGAGAGCTGGAAGTGCTTGTGTACCTACCACAAGTGTATCTGAAGGAGACTGGTGCAAGAATATGTTCACCTTATCTCTCAGGTACGCATCAAGGTCGTTTTTGTAGTAGTTTAAATGGTCAGGCATAAACGTGGTAAACACTGCGACTTGAGGAGAAATCGGACCTTGCAGAATTCCTTCCACACGTAGCGTGTGTTCCTCGCCAAAGCCTTGGCACTGCCATGAATCAAGCTCAAACACACCAAAGGAATCTTCTTGAATGGTTTCAAGGAGTGTAAGGTTTGAAACTCCACGTACATTTCCTCCAAGCACCACATGACGGCCATCAGCACGTGCAGTGGCAATGTATGGAGAGTCAAGTGGAACACCAGCACCTTTTAGTATGAGGTCACGATCACAAAAATCTTCCTCCTTATGTCCTCCGAGATGAAAGGTAATGTTCGAGTACTGTTTGAGTGCCTGCAGTGCGTCAACAAGTTGCTCTTCTGTCTTCATATCGGTCACCAGTAAGTCTGCACCATGTCGCGCAAGAAAGGCCGCATCTCCAATACCTCTACCTAAAAGACCTAAGCCCATTTGCGTGATTTTCTTACCTTTGAAAATGGCGTCAAGATTTAGCATACGGTAAGCATACCAGAAGAGTTAAAAGTGGCGAGTAGTGAGGGTGTGGGGTGTAGGTGGTGGGGTGTAGTACGAATTACCAAGTTCTGAGTTACCGAGTAACGAGTTGGCGAAATATGGATTGCACCATCCTCGCCACCACTTCCATTCCCCTCTCACTCCCTCTTTCACTACTGCTACGACAGGGCAATGACGTCCGTTTCTATACTCTTTTTTTACTACTCGCTTTACTCGTAACTCAGAACTCGCTACTCGCAAACTAGACCACTTCCACCGTATAGGCCTCCTCGGGGAACAATGTTCGTACAAACGATTCAAAAATCGGGCTCTCCGCACTGACAAGTATTCGTGTTGTTCCATCCCCTTCTATAGTAAACTGTCTCGCTACTGCTTGCGCCACAGCTTGTGCTGGATCTACAAGCACAGCATCTATACCCATCGAAGCGAGCACCTCCTCAAAGACATCTTGAACCAGAGGAAAGTGTGTACACCCTAGAATGATATGTGAGTATCCATGAGACACCTGTGCCCTGAGTGTCGTACGTATCATCTCCGTCATAACATCCCTTGGTCTTCCCTCCTCAATACACTTCACAAGATTAGGTAATGCAATTCCGTCTGCTACAATGCCTTTGGCTTCTAATTTGCTCTGGTATATTGCACTGTCTATTGTAGCCACGGTGGCAAGTACCAGCACCTTCGCATTAGTGTCCATAAAACAATCAACTGTAGGCCCTACCATTTCAATACTTGACGCGTACGGTATATCACAATCCTCACATGTACGCTTGGTAGATACTGCAACACTATTACACGCACTCACTATTTCTGTAGCACCATATCTAAGGAGCGTGCGCATACCCGCAGCAGTAAACACATCGAGCTCGTCTCGTCCTCTGTTGCCATATGGGGCGTTCTTCAAATCACCAAAGTACACCACATCTGCTCGTGGTGCATGACGCCTGAGTGCTTTCAATACCGTCAACCCTCCGCTTCCACTATCGAATACGCCAATCATGAAAAAAGTTTAAAGTTTAAAGTTAAATGTTAAAAGTTTTTGAGAGCCGAGAGTGATGAGTAAAGAGCTGTGAGTAGTGAGCCCTGAGTTCTTAAGCCCGCGCATGCGGGCTTAAGCGTTCACCTTCGGCGAACAGCTTTTACCTGCCTGCGCAGGCAAGCTCTCGGCTCTGGGCTCACTACTCGCAAACTCGTATCACCATGACCCCCCGCCACCTCCGCCAAAGCCACCACCGCTAGACCCTCCTCCTCCAGCACCAGAAGACTGAGGTGCGGTAGCTGAATTTATGTCAGCAGTAAAACTTGAAAGGTCAGAGGCAAATGCTCCTGCTGCGAACGCATGCCCAGCGCCACCACTATACCAACCTGGCTCTACTTGATAGATGTCCTCAAACTTTTCCGCCCATTTTTCTTCGACACCAAAAATAATCGCATACGGTAAGCATATATCAA
>LCFC01000019.1 GCA_000998805.1 Parcubacteria group bacterium GW2011_GWA2_43_11 | reverse complement strand
GATCCACATGGAAAAACACGAAGATTATTAGCTTATTGTCTGGATCAACAGAACGATTCTATGTTTCAGTTAGAAATTCTGGTACAAACACTCCAGTGACATATGTCAGGGGTGTCTTGGTATCGCCCGCAAGTAATGGAAGTGAATATGCAGTTTCTGAAAATACTTGGTATAGGATCGAGGCTCATTTTAAAGCTGACGCAAGTGTGGGGGGATTTGAGTTTAAGGTAGATGGTAATAGTCCTGGTGGTGATACTCTTGCTATAAATACATCTGGACAAGAAATAGATACAATTAGAGTGGGAATGCAAACAGGAAATGCTCTACCATCAAATGCTTCTGCTATGTATGTGGATAATGTAAAAGCAGATTCGTCATGGATTGGAGCATGGTCGGCAGGCACCCCAATAACATGGGAAAAGAGCGGAATTACTACGGAACCCAAGGCTGTAATTTACAATGGAACAATACTAACATCAGTCAACAGTTGTTTGAAAACATGCGCTTTAAATACTTGGGATTGGAATACGAATACTTTGTATGTCAATGTTGGAGGAGATCCTGGAAATGAAATTGAAGCGGGCCAAAGAAATTATGCCATATCAAACACAGCAAAAAATTATATCACGTACAACAACTTAACTCTGGAAGGAAGTAATAGCGGAGGCATAATAGTTGATAGTGGAAATTATAACATTCTGGACGCTCTAACTGTCAGAAAGATTGGCAATGGCAATGGCTATGGAATTTTCCTTGCTGATGATAGCTATGCTGCCGGCCATGGTAACCATACAGTAGAAAATTGTGTTCTTTCTGATATATATGGAGATGGGATATTTACTCAAAGAGTCAGAAACATTACGATTGATTCAAATATTGTTGGTACAGTTTATGCTGGCCCTGGAGGGAATAGTGGAGACAATATTCAGTTACTTGATTCATCCAGTGTAACCATTTCCAGAAATTCCGTAACTCAATTAGGAAGTAACACCATTAAGGGTAATATTGTAACGGAAAGTTTAAATGGAATTGCTTCAGGTTTTATTGTTGAAGATAATGAGCTTGCCTATGGTAATTTTGGATTAGGATTTTATCAGGCAGATGGAATTATAATTAGGCGAAATAAAATTCATAATCAGACTACTTATAATGGGATTCAAGGTACTGATGACACAACAGGCGATGCTCAGATTTACGATAATATTATTTATAATGTTAATGGTGGCGGAATCAATTTGTGTGGATCTTACGATAGAACAAATATTAAAATTTACAATAATGTTATTTCGGGAATTACAGGACAGTATGGAATATGTTTGGAACAATTTGATGGTGAAGTAAAAAATAATATAATTTGGAATTCTGGACCGGCATCAAACTATGCATATTTTGTGACTTTAAAAGTCGATGGCACTATAAGTTCCAATTATAATATTATTGGTCCTGAATCTGCGACAAAGTATATTAGTTTTGCCGGAACTAGCTATAGTACTTTGGCGGCTTATCGATCAGGGAAATCTCAAGATGCCAATTCTTTGATCTTTAATCCTCTCTTTACCTCAACCTCCGACTTCCACCTCCTCTCCACTTCTCCCGCCATCAATGCCGGCACTGATGTCGGAATTACTGCTGACTATGAAGGCAATCCAATTAGTGGCTCAGCTTGGGACATCGGAGCCTATGAATTTCAAGTAAGTACTCCCTCTGTAGGTGGTGGGGCCTTGCTAAACCCGAGAACCACGAATACCGCAGATGATACTTCTGATGAAGCAACACTCGAAGAGGATACCTCCTCGAATTCAGAAGATGAACAAGAGATACCGCTAGAGGAAGTACCATCATCCTCGGGAACTACTTCAGTATTCACCTTCACGCGACACTTAAATATAGGTAGTGAAGGACTAGATGTCGTTGAGCTACAAAAAATATTACGAAATCATGGATTCTTCACCTATCCTACCAACACTGGATACTATGGTACTATTACAGCAGAAGCTGTTAAGCAGTATCAAACAAAGAACGGTATTCCAGCTTTAGGACTTGTAGGACCTCTGACACTCGCTAAGCTAAACAAGGATGCCCCTGCTCCTGTTGCATCAAAGGAAGACGAAGTTTCAACTGAAGCTTTCATTGAACTACTTATACAACTCGGAATTATCCCAGCAGAGAAGGTAGCGCAAGCGCGAGAAGCTTTAACTGAGCGTAACGACTTGTAATCCGTCTATTATATATTTAGGAACCGGACCTCCTAAATGATATTTACAATAAGGCTTTACTAAAAGCTGATTGTACCATTAATACAGCCTCACAAAAGTACCATTGAGCTGTTTTCTTTCGAACTAGGAACTGTGAACTAGGAACCTGAATTGCACTGTGATTTTCGTATTTTGAACAATAGGCAAAATGACGTATACTGCAAAAACATGAAAGGGCACTTACATCCGATATCTATAGCGATTTCCAGAATCAATGCTATCTTTCATGAACTCGGATTTGAGTTTGCTGATGGACCTCTTGTTGAAAGTGAATACTATAATTTCGACGCACTAAACGTACCACGTGATCATCCCGCACGAGATATGCAGGATACCTTTTGGGTACGTGGAAAAGACGAAACAGTACTTCGTACGCACACGAGTACCGTTCAGGTACGCTATATGGAGTCACACGAGCCTCCCATACGCATCATTTCACCGGGGCGTGTATTTCGTAATGAAGCGACTGATGCGACGCATGAGGCCCAATTTTATCAGGTTGAAGGTTTGTATGTAGACGAGCGCGCGTCACTCGCACAACTCAAAGGTCTCCTTGAATATTTCTTCACGAAATTTTATGAACGTGACGTCACAGTTCGTTTTCGTCCTGGATTCTTCCCCTTCGTCGAGCCGGGGGTGGAGGTGGATATGCTTCTTAAGAAAAAAGATGGAAGTACGGCATGGGTGGAGGTGCTCGGTGCAGGCATGGTGCATCCCAATGTCCTCAAGGCTGGTGGAATCAATCCGGAAAAATATTCGGGTTTTGCGTTTGGTGGAGGCATTGAGCGACTGCTTATGATAGGAGCGGAAATAGATGATGTGCGTTTTTTCCACACGGGTGACTTACGGTTTACACACCAGTTTTAATATGAAAATTTCACGCAATTGGCTCCAAAAATATTTTGAAAGTACACTTCCGAGTGCGCTGGAGCTTGCTGACTTGTTTACTTTTCATTCGTTTGAAGTAGAGGAAGTGACGCAGGTTGAAGATGATTGGGTTATTGACGTAGATATACTTCCAAACCGCTCATCTGATTGTTTGTCACACCGAGGGATTGCTCGTGAGGTTTCGACACTTCTCTCAATACCACTTAAAAACGATTCTCTACGAGACACGCTCCCTGCATGGAAACCACTTACGCATACAAAAGTTTCTGTCGAAAATAATGCATTATGCCCACGGTATATGACTGCACTTATTCGGGGGGTGCGAGTAGAGCCTTCACCTCCATGGTTGCAAAAAGCCCTAAAAACACTTGGACAGAAGTCTATCAATAACATTGTCGATGCCACAAATTACGTCATGCTTGATACAGGTCAGCCACTCCATGCTTTTGATTACTCGCTACTCGCTACAGATGAAGAAGGCACTCGTCACCTTTCGGTACGATTGGCAAAAAAGGGAGAAGAAATTACAACTCTCACAGGTGACACCTATACGCTCGGGGATACACACCAGCTCATAGCTGACGGGGTCTCTGGTCTACCTCTTGCTCTAGCAGGAATCAAGGGAGGAAAAGTTGCAGAAGTTACGGAAGGAACTGTTGACGTTATCCTCGAATCAGCAAATTTTAATTTTGTAAATGTTCGTAAAACTTCAAACGAACTAAAACTTGCAACTGACGCCTCGGTGCGTTTCCAAAACGAGCCTTCCCAGCTTCTCCCCGCATTTGCTCTACGTGACCTCATTACACTTATAGAAGACGTCTCGGAAGGGGAGCTTGTGGGAGTTATTGATGTGTTTACCGGAACTGGAGAACGTACTCCTGTCAATGTAACGCTCTCCGAAATAAATTCTCTCCTCGGCACCAACCTTTTAGTGACTGATGTTGAGGATATCTTGGTACGATTTGAGTGGGAGTTTTCTCGTGACGCTGAAGAATTTGCCGTGACGAGTGCATGGGAGAGGTCAGACGTAACTATCAAAGAAGCAATCATTGAAGAAATAGGACGTGTGTACGGATACAGCAACATTCCTTCCCAGATGCTCCCGACACCTGAATCAAGACCTTTGGTCAACAAAAATCAGTACTATATTGAAAAAATTCAGAAATCGCTTTCTGAAATGGGATACTCAGAAGTTCTCACGTACACACTTGCTGAGCGAGGTGAAGTAGAGCTCCTGAACCCTCTGGCTGTTTGAGCTAGGAACCGTTTTCACAGCGGAAGGCGAAGAACTTTCACTGGCGATTGGGGGCAGGGCTGTTTCTGGAAAACAACGCGTTATTGATGACACTTTACAAAGTGACATAGAGAAAGTGCTTGAGACGATAGGTTTATCGGAAAAAGTTGTACTCAAGGATGGCATATTTGAAATACCTCTCAAAAACATAATCGCACTGCTTCCTGATGTTGATGCATACGAGCCAGGGTTGTTGTGGAATACTGATGCTAGATATACGCGTTGGTCCCCATACCCTTTTGTGTTACGAGACATATCCGTGTGGGTACCCAAGGAGGTGTCGAGTGAAGAAGTGCTAGCTAGTATTATGAAGGATGCTACAGAACTGCTTGTTCGCCACGAGCAGTTTGATGAGTTTGAGAAGGACGAGCGGGTATCCTATGCGTGGCACCTTGTTTTTCAGTCATACGAGAAGACACTGACCGATATAGAGATAAACGCAATTATGACGAAGATAACACAGAATATTCAGAGTAATCCAGGGTGGGAAGTTCGATAAATAATTTCCGTCCGTATTTTAAAGGTTTTTTGACGTTCAAAGGCAGGAAAAAATGTGAATTATATGGTATACTACAGTACTTACGAAAACGGATGTAGTTCAAGGCGCGCAAACAAGATGGAACGAGTTGTATGAACAATACTACGAGAGACATTTTGTGCGGGGCAACGATGAAATACACCGTTTGCGTATGTACTGTGCACGTCTAAAGGCGTTTTATATTTAGTATGGCAAAAAAATCAACAGATAAATCAAACTACGGTGCAGACTCTATCACCGTTCTGGAAGGATTGGATCCAGTACGTAAGCGGCCTGGGATGTACATTGGTACCACAGGGCCAGATGGACTCCATCATTTAGTATGGGAGGTTTTTGATAACTCACGAGATGAGGCGATGAGTGGCTTTGCGGATGATATTGAGGTTGCACTTTTACCGCACGATCGTGTCCGTGTCGTAGATAATGGACGAGGTATACCGGTAGGCATACATAAGCTCACCAAAGTATCTGCTTTGGAGACGGTCATGACCACACTGCATGCTGGTGGTAAGTTTGATAATGATACCTATAAGGTATCAGGAGGTCTTCATGGTGTAGGTGTATCGGTAGTTAACGCTCTTTCGGTATACGCTCGCGCGGAAGTGCATCAGGACGGTGGTGCTTATTTCCAAGAGTATTCACAAGGAAAAAAGAAAGCCCCCCTTAAGAAAATTGGATCTTCGAAATTGCATGGAACCATTATCACGTTTGAACCGGATGTAGAAATTTTTAAAGAAGTGCAGTTTGATTTTAATAAAATTGTTTCGCACTTACGACAGCAAGCGTACTTAGTAAAGAAAATGCATATTACTGTGCTTGACTTGCGTGCGGTGGATGAGAAACTGCTCAAACTTGATGGCGTGTTCTATGCTCGAGACCTTCGTTTGAATGCACCTTCGATGTCTTTCTACTTTGAGGGTGGACTACAGTCATTGATTACTTTCTACAACCATCACCAACAGCCACTCCACAAAAACATTTTTTATTGTGAGAAACTGGATATTGACCAAAACGTTGTTTCTGTAGAAATTGCTCTCCAGTACGTAGATGACATAAATTCGCGTATTACTGCGTTTGCAAACAATATTTACAATGCAGAAGGGGGTACGCACCTCACTGGTTTTAAAACTGCTCTGACGCGCTCTATCAACACCTATGCGCGTAAGGCAAATTTTCTGAAAGAAAGCGACGACAATTTTACCGGAGATGATGTACTTGAGGGACTGACGGGTGCCATTTCTGTCAAATTGCGAGAAGTGCAGTTTGAAGGTCAGACAAAAGCTAAGCTCGGAAGTATGGAAGCACAAAGTGCTGTACAGTCTGTGTTTAATGACGCCTTCACCAACTTCCTAGAAGAACATCCTGACGATGCTCGTGCTATCATCAATAAGTCAATTTTGGCTCTTAAGGCGAGAAAGGCTGCAAAGGCTGCAAAGGACTCGGTATTACGCAAAGGTGCCTTGGACGGAATGACTCTGCCAGGTAAGCTTGCTGATTGCCAGACCAAAAAAGCCGAGGAATCCGAACTCTTCATTGTGGAGGGAGATTCTGCAGGTGGTTCCGCAAAAATGGGTAGAGACAGGAGAACGCAGGCTATCCTTCCTCTACGAGGTAAAATTTTAAACGTCGAACGAGCACGTATCGACAGAATGCTTACGAGTGACTCTATCAAGGACCTCGTCGTAGCTTTGGGTACCGCGATAGGGGATGTATTTAATATTGAAAAGCTCAGATACCACAAGATAATTATAGCGACTGATGCCGACGTCGATGGTGCACACATACGAACGCTGTTGCTTACACTCTTTTTTAGACATTTTCCGAAGGTGATTGATGGTGGTTTTCTCTACATTGCACAACCGCCTCTATATAAAATTTCCAAAGGTAAGGAAATCCGTTATGCGTATGTCGAGGAAGAAAAAGTCAAAGTCATGAAAGAGTTGGGTGTTGAGCCTAGGGACTTTGAGAAAAGTTTAGAAACAGATTCTGAGGGAGAAGAGGTTGTCGAAAGCGAAGAAGAAGGTACAGAAGATGATGCAAAAGCAAAGAAGAGTGCGAAGGTCAACATACAACGATACAAAGGACTTGGAGAAATGAATCCCGAAGAGCTTTGGGAGACCAGTATGAACCCAGCAAATAGAGTATTGAAACAAGTGACCGTGCTTGATGTTGCCGAAGCAGATAACGTCTTCAGTACGCTTATGGGCACCGATGTCTCAGCACGTAAATCATTCATTCAGTCGAATGCTAAACTGGCTCAATTGGATATTTAAAAAGTTGAATGTTAAAAGTAAAAAGTTAAAAGTTAAAAGTAAAATAAAACCCCATATGGGGTTTTGTTTTACAACGAAGTCTTTTACACTTAAGGAATCTAGCATCTCGAATACTAGTTTTTCCACTAGTATTTTTAACAAATAGGACCGACCTTTTTTAAATTAGCATTTCCGAAAAAAACTTGACAATTTCCATAAATAGTGCAAAGTATGAGAAACGTGGGCAATTTCGCTCACATGTACCTTTAATTCTTCAAGGAGGAAGTCATGAACAAGAAACGTCAAGGTGAAATCGCGCGGTTGATTGTCAAGGACAAAATGCCTAAAAATGGCATTAATGACCAGGATCTGGGCAACATGGCCAAGTACATTCAGTGTATCTCAGTCGAGGAGTTGCGTCAGTTTTTCAAGAACTTGGAAGTGTCTCAGTTGAACGAACGTGAGGGCCAAATTGCCTCTTATATTGTCGAGCACAAACTCTACAAGGGCGGACTGCCTGGTGATGGGTTCAATCGGGAACTTGGCAATCTGTCTAAAAGACAAGGTGTTGACATTGAAGAGTTACGTCAGTTTTTCGAGGCAATCTTGCCGAAGTTTCTTGCCCGCACGTTGGGACGCAAGAGTATTACACTTAATGTGGGTAAATGGTAATGTCGCGGGTAAAGGTGGAGCTCAGCTCCCTAAACGGGTAAATGATGCACCTCTCGCCGTAAGGCACAGGGCAGGATAAGAACCGTCTCCTCACCTGCAGTAAGGGTGTTACAAGGGCTACGTTGTTTCGACAACGTAGCCCTTTTTTGTTACATCAATCGTTAATATTTAGATAGGAGCTTTTTAGAGTATTGCCACGATTATTTGTGACTGTCCCAACTTACGCCCACAAGCTTAAAACCACAAAACACAGCTTGTAAAACCTCAAATTTTGGTATACTGAAGAGATGAAAACCCATTATATACACTTACATCCTGAACCATTTTCCCTGGTAAAGAATGGGACTAAAAATATTGAGTGTAGAGTGAATGATGAAAAGCGCAAAACATTTAATGTTGGTGACCAATTAGTTTTTGAAAATAGAGGTAATGGTGAAAAATTATTTTCTATTATTTCAAATCTCTATACGTATGATACTTTTTCAGATTTATTTGAAAGTCACTCACCAAGTATGTATGGTGGTACAAGCAAAGAGGACTTTTTGAAAAATATGCAACAATACTATACAAAAGAAGATGAAGGGAAGTTTGGAGTAGTGGGTATTGAATTTAGTCTCATACAGCCAGAAAACATATGACGTGTTTTAATCACTGACACAAAAATTGAAAGCATTTATTATAAGAAAACGGTATTATTTCCATATGGATAATCAAAAAACTTTACAACAAGGTACTATTAAAGAACTTCAGGATTACGTAGAGTTTAAAATTAAAGAACGTGGATTTGAAAATGAGACTCTTCACGAAAGACTTGTGTTGCTTATGGAAGAAGTTGGTGAACTTGCCAAAACGTGTCGGAAAGTATCGGGAATGAATATCGACGTAGGGCGCGAAGATGCGTATAAAGTCGGGGAAGAGATTACTGATGTTTTGAATATGTTGTTTGGTGTAGGGATAGTATTGGGAATCGATATTGAAAAAGAGTATTTCAATAAAGAATCTAAAATCAACCAACGTACCTACGAGCGTTCGAAAAAGAAACTCGAAAAGTAATACGAGCGTTCGAAAAAGAAACTCGAAAAGTAATTATTAAAGGGTCGGACCTCCTTTAATAATTTAAAGAAACATAAAAGCCCCGTGCGGGGCTTTTATAAATTTTAACAGTAACAGTAAACTTTCTTAGTTTCTGTCGTCAATCTTAATGATAACCGAATCACAGTTGTTCATTATCTAACGTGCTTTAACAAAATCTAGTTGTATAAACATTTGTAGTATGGCATCTCGGATGTCACCATAATCATTCACTGTCGCAAAAAGTGGTTCGTTATTGAATGACTTTGATACAAAATGATTTTTAAGCCAGTAAGCTTCGTTGGTAGAGTCATTATCACCAACATAAATTGCGATAATAATAATACCCATATCATTTTTGAGTTTTTCAGCTATTAGTGTTGCATTACACATAGCCATGTGTGGGAATGTGTTTACATTAATTGGGCTTGAAAAAACAGTACTTGGCCGATCAGTTAAATCGTCATTGCAGTATCTGTATGATCGGCCGGAAGAAGGGATGGAAGGAGCAAAAGGCAGCAAATCGTTTTTGTCATCAACAATAACATTACCAATTGCACCCTCCTGGAGTCTAAATAATTTCTCCTCACCTATTTCGTACACGTATTGCGTTGGATTGATAAATCGTAGAGGAAAAAGGTGTAAAACGGATGTAACTTCTGATTGATACCATAACGTCTCGATTCTTCTGTGAGTCATAATCACGTTTGGAGCTCCGTCAGTAATTAGTATCATAATATCTGGAAATTCATCATCAGGTGTTCTGTCTTTCGGAGATAATTGAGCTGGCAAAGTATCAAAACCATTATGCACATCTTCAGCTACTATTCTCTCAAATTCACCCGAGAACTTACCTGTACCAAAGCTTGTGAGTGGAGGATTTGATGTCCCTGTGTGCGGGTAATATTTACCCATTAGCTCAGCAGATGCTACGGAAATACCTAATGAAATGTTTGTTAGTGATGGATTAAAGTGACTCATGTTAGGAAAGTCGTCATTAGGATTTTCTGGAGTACCGTTTCTGTCAATAATAAGGTCTGTAATTGTATCGGTAAGTTTTTGGTCAGCTTCTCTCCAGTTACACCCAGCACCTACACAATCTTCTGCAACTCTACCTACGTTATCTACATCGTCACCAAATGAAACAATACCTATATAAGGTGCAGGCATTTTCTTTTGCAGAGTTGTAATCGTGTCATTAATGGCATTAATCATACGATTCCACTCGTTATCAATACTCCTGTTATTTCTGTCTCCCGAATCTCCAATACTTCCTGATCTGTCAATAACAAACATGATATCTGCACCATAAAATACTCGATAGCGGTATTCTTGAAACCGCTCAGCATTTTTGCTTGAGGCATCTGTGTGGCTTTGACTAAATATACGTATAAAGCCATCAAACAAGTGAAGACTTGGATCAAATCTTTCCACCTCAACATCAACACCTCCGCTGTTAACATCTGATGGGTTAAAGGGGACTCTAAATTTTGCTATACCTGAATCATATGATGGATGATTACCATCATCTGCTGTGTCTGTATTATTTTTGAAATCATACGTTATGCTATTGCACACAGGATTCTGAGGACTAAGAGAATCGTTGTTGGTAAAATATCTGTAATCTTTATTAAGCCAATATTTTACACATTCAAAAACCTGCTCTGCGGTATACACTGTTTGGTTTAAATCGCTTCGTGCCTGCATCGCAGTCACCATACGTTGTGCGTATTGACTTATCGTAAGGCTTGCAAGAATCATTATTGTACTTATCAAGAGTACAAGAAGAAGAGAGACACCTCGTTCATCAGAATTGTGATTGTTTGTGTAAGGTGAAGTAATTTTCATTTTTAATAACTTGGTTTATTATAAAGTACGTACACAACTGGAAGCTCTAGAATTTTAGAACCATCAACCCATTTAATGTGTACAACAACCTCAGCTTCAATACCGCCTGGAAATTGATTAATTTCAACCGAGCGCATAAAGTGTGTTTTTTTTCCTGTATTATTAGGTGAATATTCTCCATTTACATCCCTATAGAGAAAACATGAGTCAATACACGGCACCATAGGTTCGGCTAGCGAGACATTTAAATAATCAAGAGAACATGGATTCTCTGATATGCAGTGGGATATACCTTCAAGCCAATTAAGCTCATTATCATGGTTGTACTGGCGTTTTGCAACTATTTGTTCCACACCATCTTGTGCCAGATAGGTCGCAATGAGTTGGTCATTGGTTATTCGTAAACCATTAATGGAGGTCATATATAAGGCTGAAATAGCGGAAAAAACAGTAATCAGTACACCAACGGCTATAATTGCCTCAAGTAGTACTATTCCTCTTTCATGTTTTTTTCTTTGCATATATTTAGTACCAACGCTCAGTAAATGAAGTTTGTAGATACACTTTCGCTTGAGCGTTTTCTGTTGAGTATGCGGAGAGAGCTATAACCGCCTGCGTCTGTTGTGAGGGAGATTCAATAATCCGTATATTAAAATAATCAACTCTGATTGTTGGGGGAGTCATATCTACATTATTTTTTTTTATTACTCCATCTTCCGATAAGGTATACGCGATAAATTCATTAGCATCTTGGTCATTCAGTCCCATAACATGTGTCATATAAAAAGTATCTGTACTAGTACACGGTGATGTTCCGCTGAGCTCGCACCGAAATTCTTCGCTTACTCGTGCTTCACGAGTAATATTTTCCAAAACCGACGAAAGTGCTTTTGTTAATGTACCCTCATCAGCAATTCTTTTGTATGTTTTTTGTGATGACAGGAAAGACTCAACAACCACTGTCATGGTGATCGAGATAACTGCAAAAGCCAAAAGCAACTCTAGTAAGAAAGAACCTTTTATCAAAGTATTTTTCTTTTTTATTGCTCTATGTTTTTTCATGGAAGTAATTTGTGGTGTAGCTAAATTGTAGCAACAAAGGCCTTATAATCAAAACTACATCAAGTACTTTTTACTATCTTTAGGATTGTGTCATCTCGAATATTTAGAAGTTCCGACCTCCTAAACTAGAGAAAACAAAAGCCCCGTACGGGGCTTTTGTGAATTTCAACAGTAACAGTAAATTTAGCTTCTGTCGTCAATCTTAATGGTAACTGAATCGATATTGTTTGTTTTTTTGTCAGCATTGTTAGTAGGAAGGATTGTGATTTTAATCGTACCTTTGCTACTTTCTACGATTTCATCGAATCCGAGTGTGTACTCTACCTGCATGCCTGAGCTCAAAGATGTTTGAACAGGTGAGGTGTATGAATAGTTCCTGTCACCTTCCGTAGGGAGTTCAGCCTTAAATATCCATGAACCTGAATCAAGACCTCCACGATTGGTAACAGTGAACGTCACAGCAGCCACTTTGTTGCTTGGTATTGGTGAGACAGGGAAGAAGGTTTCTTCACCTGCAACTTCTGCCAACACACCTGTTTGTGCTATCTCAATGACAAGATCTGCAGGACCAGAATAAAGAGGAACGACAATAGGGGTTGGCTTCGGTGTAACAGTTGTTACGGTAGTAGGTTTGGTTGTTGCCTTCGGTTGCTCAGTAGTCGCTGTCTTAGTCGCTGTAGAGGTAGTCGAGGAAGCTTCTGCAGTTGTCGTGGTAGTTGCTGTGCTCGTGCTTCCTGGTACATGCAAGGTTGCAATGTCTGCGTTCATGATTGTGACAACTGTAGTATCACGAAGCGTACCTACATCTACAGTCAATGTAATATCTTCAAATCGAGTCTGATTGTTAGTCGCAACAATAGATACTTGGTTTTTCTCTATATTTTGTGCTGTTCCACAAGGAAGCTTATCCCAACCATACTCATGTTCAATGTTGAGTTCAACATTGGAACCACATTCATAGGTGAATGTGTAGGACGTAGGTTGATTTTCACCAGTGTATGTCCAGCTGACTTTAAAAGGTTCGCTTACTGCGAGAGTCCTGTTTTCAAGTTCAAAAACCAATGACTCTGAAGGAGCAGTCCTAAATATTGAACGTACAGATGAAGCTGCTGCGCTTAGATTCTGACCAATATTTGGTAACGCGCGTGAGCCTTGTACAACGACCCATGTTGCAAGAACAAGGATAGCGATAAGTCCAACAATTGCTAAAATTCTTAGTATTGTGGACGCTACTTTCTCGCTTTTCTTCATTTGATTCTCATTCATAGTAATTATAGTTCAGTAAATAAAGGGAACAGGTGAATTTTAATTTATTTTATTCCTGCCAAATTTATTATTGTAATTTATGTCTACACATATAGCATATCAAAATTCAATTGTCAAGACACACGAATATACAGGAGCTTGACATAATATTAATAATATTGTATATATTACGAATCATAGTATGAATGTAATTATAGAAATCTACATATGGCTAATTCAAACATGCAACTAGTGGGACTTCCCTCAAAACTTCTTGGGCAGATAGAACGAGCACAGAATGAGATAGATGCTTGTGTAAAAAAAGGATACAGTGCGTCATTTGAGTTTCTAAGTGAATTTGCTCATGGAAACACGTGCACTATCAATCTTGATAGTGCAACAGATTCTGTTGCCCACGATGAAGTGATGTCTGCAAGGATATTTCCTCGAAAAGAGTATGTTGCCGAAGAAAGTTTTTTTAAGAATGAAATAAAAAAATATACGATTATAGAACTTGAAAAAAATATTGTTCTTGTTTCAAAAAAGCTTTTTGAAGTTGTAGTTTTAATAGGGAACTTACTCGTGGTATTTCTTCTAAAACTAGATAACTTTTGTGAAATGTTACTGACAAGAGGAAATGCATATGTACAAGCTGTCTCAGAGACTACTGAAGATAGGCAAAGAGAAACAGTGTCGTGTGTAGTAGCGCAAGCAGACGTCAGAAGGGAAGTGCATGATGAAAAACCAGTGTTGCTTAATGATGCTACTCACTCGATAGTGACTGCACCACATACAATTACGCAACCCGTACCAGCGACAAGTCAAGAACTTCCAAATCAATTCGAAGTAAGAAAGAGCTCTGTTCAAAGCCCTGTTCTCAATATGTTTGTGTATACTCTTACTGTTCTATATAACGAGCTGAGGTACGGGGCAAAGCCGTCTATGCAAAATATTGACAGTATATAAATATACTGCTATAATATGATGAGATGTCTTTCTCGCACACGAAGTGTGAAATGTAAAGAAAATGTGCATGAGAAATTTTAAAAAGAGTCAAAAAAAACAAATGTCAACTGAAAATCAGAAAGCTTTTGTTTTGCGTGTTGTTGGCTCTTTTTTGTTACTTACAGTTCTGCTTGTTTCGATTGACTTTGTGCCTGAAATGCGAATTGGTGCTTATGAAGAAAATGTTACTTCATCTCTAGATGTTGTTGCTCCTTCAAAAATGGCAGATGAGCCCTTGGTACCTGAATCAACTTTCCCCACTCGTATTTCGATTGAGAAAATTGCATTAGATACCACCATCATCACACCTCTGAGTACCGATATTGATGTGCTTGATAGAGCGTTACTTAATGGAGCAGTGCATTACCCAGGCTCAGGAGAGTTGGGAGAAAATGCAAACATGCTTTTGTTTGGACACTCAAGTTACTTACCTGTTATAAACAACAAAGCTTTTAAAGCTTTTAACGAGCTTAGTAAGCTGAAGGTAGGTGATCACATTACCGTGTATTCAGAAACACATGTGTATACGTACGCAACTGAAGCAGTCGTACTTTCAGAAGCAGAAGATGTGCGTGTAGATTTTAACTCGTCGTATCCAAAACTTACCCTTGCAACATGTAATAGTTTTGGTGCAAAGCAGGAACGTTGGATAGTGACCTCGAGGTTGATATCCAAAGAGCAACGATAACCATATTAATTAACATTATTCATTTATAAAATAACCATGGACACATATTTTTCATTTATAGATTCAGTACAAAAAAACACCAAAATGGTACTTGGTGGTGTATTTTTTGTTACTCTTACACTCATTTCTCTTTTTGCGTTTGAGGCTACACCTGTAACACGCTTTGCATCACAAGAAGCACTTGCTTGGCACTGTGAGTCGATGACTGCAAGTCCTGCGTCGATAGAGCGTGGTGAGTCATCAACACTCACGTGGGCTTTTGTAGATGATGAAAATATCTGGGTGACTATAGAGGGTGTTTCTGGAAAATGGGACGGTATTACAGGAAGTACTATTGTGTCTCCAACACAAACTACTACATATAAAGCAATAGCTCATAAAGCAGGTACCGACAAAACATATGAGTGTAGTGTGACGGTATCGGTGACAGAACCTCCTAAAGAAGAACCACGTGTTCCTGCATGTCCATACGTAGCATCAGAGAATGTTACGGTTGTTAACTTCAACGGTGGTAAAGAGCGAAACGATGCAACGTTGCTTCTTTCAAATAATTCCAACAACTACGAACTTACCGCATCACAAACGCTACCTGCTGGGACTTACACGGTTAAAACCGCCTCTTGGGATGGATATGCAGACCGGGTGAATGTCACCCAACCAAAAGAGCAGTGGAATGTTCTGGTTCGTGGAAGTTCATGGGAAAAAGGTCCAGTAGGTCCTACCACTGACATTGCAGATTATGTTGTGCAAGATTCGAAAAATAACACGTTTGCAAATGCAATTGTGCTTACTGAAACAGGATCTACGGTCGCCGTCGTGCATGCAGTCGCAGGAGACAATTCTTCTCCAAATTCAGTAGTGCCAGTGTGTGTAGCTTTTGAAAAAAAGTCAGAAGACCCAGCACCGAGTTGTAGTATGAATGTATCTTCTACACAAGTAAAAGAGGGAGATACGGTAACCCTGAACTGGAGTAGTAGCAACACATCCTCTGCATTTATAGACCAAGGAATAGGTGCCACTACACTATCTGGTTCAAAGAATATGACGATACAGTCGGCTACAACATTTACTGGCACATTTAAAGATTCAAAAGGAAAAGAGGTAACTTGTTCTGCTGGTGTATCTATCAAATCTAGTGGTGGAGGTGGTAAATGTATAAATTGTGATGATGATGACGAAGAAGAGGATGAAGAAGACGAAGATGACCCAGAACCAACCATAGTTCTTGGAAAAACAGTAACTAAAACAGGAAGTTATATAACACTTGATCAGGTACCGTACACAGGATTTGAAGCTGGACCAATGCTCACAACATTTTTCTGGCTCATGGTGTTTGTACTCAGTGTGCTCATCGCGTACATTTCGACACAGTATCATCCTTTAGAGCGACTTAAAGTAGCATTCTCTACTGCTTATGCTTACGGCACCGAGGAGGAAGTGCATGAGGCGGTAGAAATGAAGTACGTAATGTCACCAGTCCAAAACATTCCAGCACTTTCAGAAATACCTACGCAGTCTCATGGATCAAACTCCTCGGATGCGATTAGTATTATTGAAGACATGGCACATAAGGAAAACATATTGCTTTCTCCTGAAGCACTTCGTCTCATGTATGCAGAGATACGAAATACCGACTCAAGCCCAACACAATACCTAACGGGTCTATTTGAAATTGCAAAAACTGAGTATCCACAAGAGGATGGTTGGATTCTTCTCTCAAAGGAACGAGCCGAAAAACTTCTTGGAAAATCACAAAATAATACCGTGTTAAATGTTACAGCAGAGAACCATGCGAGTTCTGAAGTGGAGGCTGAACCAAAGGCATTTAGGGTTGAACAGAGGCCAATCAGCAAGAAGTATATGCCTATGTCTTCTTCTCCTGTGACTAGTGCTTCACAAGCTTCTGGAACAAAGCCTGAGGCTAAGAGCAGTACATCATCAAGTAGTGATGAGACTGCAGTAGTCTTTATCGACAGTCTTGTAAATCTTGAAAAAAAGAAAGTCTTCGATACACTACGAGATTTTGCATCACGCGGTAATGACGTCGGTGCAGTTATCACTGCTGTCGTACGCAAGCTTGATGAAGTGTACCGATATCGTCTAGAAGGGGGACGTACTCCAGACAAAGAGATTGCTGGTAAAACAGCTACGTGGAGTAACGGCGATTTTGAAAATGTACTAGGTATCCTTGTGGAGTGTATTGACTACACCTATGCAAACAATCACATTGGAACCAAAGTGGCACTTACAAAAGCCTTTGAGCATTTCGAGAAAAAAGCGTAATACTTACCTTGGAAAAAATTACCACCATCAGGTGGTAATTTTTTCTATATCTAGACGCTTTACAAACTTCTCTCTTTGATTTTTTCCGTAAGGAAAGCAAGGGTATCGTCTATATTTTTTTCAATCACCGTGCCATCGTGTGCCTCTAGTCGTAGTATCCCTGTCTCGATTTCCTTGTCTCCAATACAGATGAAGTAAGGAACTTTATCAACCTTCGAGGCGCGTACTCGTTTTCCAAAGGATTCTCCCGTATCACGGAATTCTGCACGAATCTGCGATTGTGCAAGCTTGTCAAAAAGTTCTTTTGCGTATTTTTGATGTGCTTCCGCAATAGGTAGTACTCGCAGTTGTATCGGTGCAAGCCAGAGAGGGAAGTTACCTGCGAGGTGCTCTATAAGGACAGCAGTAAATCGTTCTATTGAGCCCATGATAGCAGCGTGGATCATCACAATGCGCTCGGTCCATACATAGCAGCTTCGCCAATACCTTCAAAATAGTCGGCTTTTCTTTCGATAGCTATTTCCTTCAGTGCTTTCTCAGAGTTCCCCCATACCTTGGTGTCGCCAAGATACTTCTCCATTGTCATAGGGTCATGGAAAGAGAGACGCACGCGCAGTTTAAAGTTGAAGGTGCTATACAGTGTATCAACAATGTCCCAGATTTTATTAAACTCCTCTTTAACTTGGTTACTTCGACAGAAGACATGGCTATCATCTTGCGTGATAGAGAGCACACGAGTAAGTCCGCCAAGTTCCCCTGACTGTTCGTCTCGGTATACCATAGTGGTTTCTGCATACCGCTGTGGCATCTCTCTGTAGCTATGTGGTTTCCGTGCAAAAATTTGCGTGTGGTGAGGACAGTTCATAGGCTTCAAGGCATACTCTTTTCCTTCACGTGTTGCCACTTTGAAGAGTTCATCTGCAAATTTTTCCCAGTGACCGCTCGTGACGTACAAGTCTTTTTTGGTGATGTGTGGTATGGCGACTCGGGTGTACCCGTGTTTCTTTCTCAATTCCCAGATATACGTATCTAGCTCGTGACGCAAGATAGAGCCACGTGGAGTCCAAAGTGGAAGTCCAGGACCAACAAGCTCAGAAAATGTGAAGAGATCCAATTCCTTTCCAAGTTTTCGATGGTCTCTTTTCTTAGCTTCCTCGAGGTTTGTCTCGTATGTTACGAGTGCGTCCTTGTTTTCAAACGCAAGTCCGTAGATACGAGTGAGCATGGTGTTGTTCTCATCTCCGCGCCAGTATGCACCTGCTATGCGATCAAGCTTAAATGCAACTTCACGCAACTCTTTGTTTGGTGTTTCGACATGCCCACCTTCGCAGAGGTCGGTAAAGAGAGCGTTTTCGGTCGTGAGCGTATCACCTGATGCTCCAGAGTGGTAAAAGGTGATTGGTGAACCACCTTTGGCGATATCAGTAATCATTTCGATTTTATAAGGATTGTTTTTGAAAAAAGCTAGTGCTTGCGTATCAGTAACAACCTCCCTCTGCATTGACTCCCATTTTTTTAGGAGCTCGCGCATTTTCTGCTCAATTTTCTGCAAATCTTTGGGTGCTGGTTTATCACCTCCGTCAAAGTCAAAATCATAGTAAAAACCGGTATCAATAGCTGGACCGAGGGTGGGTTTGGCATGAGGATACAGTTCTCGTATAGCGGAGGCGAGGAGGTGTGAGAGCGTGTGGCGTATGTGGTTTAGTTCTTCTTTGTTCATGATAGTGTTTAGTATACAGAATTTACTCAAACGGCGCATTTCTTTGTTGCCCGGCACAAAATGTCTTTCGTAGTATTGCTCATACAACTCATTCCATTTTGTTTGGGCGCCTCGAACTGCATCCGTTTGCTTAAGTTCAAGATTTTTAATAATTGTATCTAATTGTGAAATTATAAAAAATCCCGCTTTGCGGGGTCCCATTTCACAACGACTCCCGCGCAGGCTTGCTTAGGTTGTTGTAGTTGTTGTTGTGTTAAAACAATACATATGTATATATCGTATTCCCCATACCATTTTTTGTAAAGCATAACGAGGTTAAGGTCTTTGTGTGTACAAAGAAAAAGTCTAAAACCGCGTGGTGTGTAACACCGCGCGGTTTTGCATTGTATTTGTTCATGTATCGGAGTACATGCACAGCTCCGCAATTACTTGGTTGTTTGGATCTGCTTCAAAATATGCAATAGCTTGGCGAGTTTCTTCAGAAATCTCCACTTCACCGTGTGTTAATAACCAGAGGACCAAACAAGTTTTTGGTTTTGATTTGTTTTCTTTAAGGAGAAAAACAAACCGCCTCTCCACTATTCTGCGAAATTCGGGGTCTTTGTCAATAAGAAAACGTCGGCCAAGTAATGCAAGATTTTTGATTTCACGCTCTGTTTCCGATAAAACTCTTGGTTTTTTGTCCTCGATATAGGCTACGTAGTTTTTTCTTTTTTCAGGGAGCCCCTGTTCTATTAGATATGTAAGTTCACGTATGCACATTGCAGAGGAGGGAAATTTTTTACACAGTTTAGTATTCATTTAATCACCCCCAAGTTGAATTGCGTTTGTTTGATTGTATAGTACAGTCCTAAAGTTGATTTAACCATATATAGCAAATTTTGTAAAAGAAATAAAAAGAAGTAATAAAATGATAGTATGTTGCGCAAAATACAAACTCAAGGCATCATACGTGTATGAAAAGTAGAAAAAAAATTATTGTACACTTAGTACTCTATACTGTTTTTGTGAGCGCGACATTATTCACCGCCCCTCAGGCGTATGGCGCCACACATCAGTTGTATACCACATATGGATTTATAGACCTTCTCATTTCACGAGGAATTATTGCTACTCAGCAAGTAGAACGTGCGCGTGAGATGGGAGCGATTATTATGAAAACTGAAAAATCAGAAACTCTAAGCAAACCCTCCACAGAAGATATCACCGTATCAGTGAGTCAGTTTATTGAACATGGTGATCTCACGTACACACGTTTTGAGGATATTGAAGGACTTTTGCTTACTGTAAAAAATATAAGTGAAAAATCGCAAACACTAACAGCTAAAAGAAAATGCCAAGTTGTGTATTATATTTACAATGACACGGACAAACTTGTGTACAACTCAGCAGATGAGACAGTGTGTCAGACAAATGAAAAAGTTTCGTACGTACTCGAAGCAGGGAAGACTCGCATATTTCCTATCACACACAAGCAAAATAAGTTCGCCCTACAACAAGGCACCTATCGTTTTGAAATAGAGTACCCAGAGTATGGGAAAGGGGAGGTTACGGTTACTGTTCAGTAGAAAACCAAAAAGCGCTGCAGAAGTGAACCGTATCCCGTAGTACAGATTACTGCTACAGGGTCTTTGATTAACGATTTTTCATAAAGTGCTTTGTGATACACTATTCTTTATGAATACTTATGGTACTGATGAAAACGAAGTAGTTAAAGGTGTGTCATTATCCCATAATCTCCGTAGTTTGTTGACGAGTACTGTGTTGATGAACATAGGTTCAAACTTAGTGACCACGTTTGGAGTTATATTTTTTTACGAGCAATTTAACAATTCACTTACTGCCGTACTTTTTCTGTATGGCTTATTATACTTAGTTTTTGCACTCACAGCTCATTTTGGCGCGCTTCTGATTGGTGGTGTTGGAATGAAACGAATGATGGTTGTGGCAATTTTTTTCTTGACTGGTGCTACTGTGGTCCGTGCGTTATGGGAAACTAATCCAACATTATATTTACTACTTTTTTTTATTTTCTTTGTACTGTTCAAAATGCTCTTTTGGGTGCCGTATCATGTTGAGTTGACTGCGTTTACCAACAAACATAAACGTGGACGTCAAATGGCGTTTATTGGTAATATCTCAGAACTTTTTACTGCAGTCTTACCTTTCCTTTCGGGGCTAGTGGTGGTTTATTTTGGTTTTGAAGTCCTCTTTTATTTTTCAGCAGTCTTTACTCTAGTATCTGCAGTTCCGCTTATTTTAATACATGACACTCATGAGGTGTATGAATGGAAATTTTTGCAACTTTTGCGCGAGTTTTTTAAAAGAAAAAATAGGAGCATTGTCATTAGTAATTTTGGAAACGGTGTAGAGGATGCTGTTGGGACAATTATTTGGCCAGTTTTTATTTTCATTCTTCTTCTCGGTGATTATGTATCTGTTGGTTTACTTTCTTCAGTAGTAATGCTTTCGATAATTATGTTGACGTATTTCTTTGGAAGAATAACCGATTTTTTTGGAAATAGTATTACACTTCGATTGAGTTCGCTCCTGAATGTTTCAGGGTGGTTGCTTAAGCTCTTAGTTGAAAGCGCAACAAGTATTTACTTCATCGATACCTATCACAAACTTGGAAAGACGCTTAACATGATTCCTTTCAAGGCTACTGTGTATGATGTCGCTGAGTACAATAAACATTACGTCGATGAGTACATTGTACTCAGAGAGACGGCGTTCTTGGTAGGGAAGAGTTGTATGTGCTTTTTAGCCATTGTGCTTTTGATGGTTAGTACAGTCAAAATCACTTTCATTATTGCTGCTCTTGCGACACTTACCATGACATTGGTGAGTAAAAAAGTTCTCATTGATTAATGTTTAGATCCTATACAAATATCCAGATATGCATAGATTGACGCACAAGTGGCACGTCTTGTTGAATGCATTCCGCTATTGGGGAGAAGTACAATTTAATTGACTTTTGTGCTGTGAAATACTCATCACTCTGATTTGAGTTCGCGGACTTTGTCAATAACAAAACTCCGCTCGCCATTACGATCGTTTACTCGTCCCTTAAACACTACACAATTTTCAACCGTGAGTATATCGCGGTATTCTTCGTATATTTTTGGAAACGCTACTGCTTCGATAGTATTTGTGTAGTCAGAGAGCTTTATGAAAGCCATCCGGTCACCTTTCTTGGTCGTAAATGGTTTTATTTCAGAAAGAATGCCTCCCACCTTCGTTTCTAATCCAATGTAACACTTCTTTGCATTGGCAATTGTTTGTCCTAGTTTTTCGAGGCGTTCTTTATAAGGGTCGAGTGGGTGACCAGAAATGTAGAGCCCTAAAAGCTCCTTTTCCCATTTGAGCATGTCTCGCTGTAGAGCTTGTTCTGCCTCTGGAAGGGTAAGTGTCTTATGTCCGTCAGTGAGCGCAAAAAGTGAAACCTGTGCGGTCTCCTTAGCAAGATCTTTATTAAAGGTAAGTAAGTCTTCAAGGTAGGTGAGCATACGTCCACGTGTGTACTCAAATGAGTCAAGGGCACCACACTTCACTAGTGACTCTAGAGACTTTTTATTGAGATTTCGGTCTTGGATTCGGGTGAGGAAATTCTCTAAATTTTTAAAAGCCCCATTCTTTTCTCGTTCGGAAATGATAATCTGTGCAATTCCTTCGCCGAAGTTTTTTATTGAGTTAAGTCCGAAGCGTATAGCATCACGTTCACCATACTTCACCACAGTAAAGTTACCATAGCTCTGGTTGATGTCTGGCTGAAGCACCGGTATGTTCATTTTGATACACTGTGTAATTCCCTCAGAAACCTTTTCGACGTCGCCTGCGTCAGCTGTGAGAATTGCAGCCATGTACTCGACAGGGTAGTTTGCTTTCATGTATGCCGTTTGGTATGCGACTTTACCGTAACTAGCGGCATGTGCCTTGTTGAAGCCGTATCCTTGGAACGGTTCAAAGAGATCCCATATTTTCTCAGCATCTCGAGCAGTCATGCCAGAGAACTTTTGGCAACCATCTACGAAAATAACGTGCTGTTTAGCCATTTCTTCAGGTATCTTCTTACCCACCGCCTTACGGAATTTGTCCACTGTTTCCCAGTTGTAGCCGGCGAGCTCAAGCGCGGTAAAAAGAAGGTCGTCTTGATATACTAAGATTCCATACGAAGGTTCCAAGAAGGTTTTCGCCTTAGGGTGGAAGTACTGGATAGGCGAACGTCCTTGTTTGCGGGCAATATACTCAGGGATGTTTTTCATCGGTCCAGGACGATAGAGTGCAATCATAGCATTGATGTCTTCTATACGTGTTGGCTTGAGCTCCTTCAAGTACCGTGTCATTGCG
The DNA here is from genome assembly GCA_000998805.1 of Parcubacteria group bacterium GW2011_GWA2_43_11. Lineage (GTDB taxonomy): Bacteria > Patescibacteriota > Minisyncoccia > Phycocordibacterales > UBA12088 > UBA12088. The sequence continues at coordinate 4,690 of LCFC01000019.1, read as the reverse complement.
GTACCGTTTAGTTGGAAGACCCCGCCTGTGTCACCCTTGGCCAACATTATAAAAGTCTTCTCGTCGTCAAGTGGTATGTTCTCTATATCTATAACAACACCATGTCGTTCCTTAACTCGCTTGATGGCGTCAGCAAGAATCGAAAGGTTCTTAATGCCGAGAAAGTCAAACTTGAGGAGACCTACGCCATCCTCGCCCACGCTATGCATATCGTATTGCGTGATATATTTTCCGCCCCCTTTCGGATCTGGCTGTATGGGTACAAATCCTGAGAGGGGGCTTGGTGCGATGACGACACCCGCTGCATGCACACCCACATGTCGAGCACAGCCTTCAATTTTTTTTGCAAGGTCGACGATACGCCTCGTATCCGTATCTTTTTTGTAGAGGTTTGCGAATTCTTTCTCAGTTTCGAGTGCGGTATCAATAGTCATAGGGAAGCCCTGCGAACCAAAGGGTATTGCTTTGGCTATTTTGTCACCGACACCATAAGGGTACCCGAGTGCACGTGCGACGTCGCGCACCGCTGCCCGAGCCATCATAGTCCCAAAAGTGCCTATCTGCGCTACGTTTGAGTGACCGTACTTTTCTTTTGTGTACTCAATCATTTCATCCCGACGGTTATCAGCGTAATCCATGTCGATATCGGGTGCGCTTGGTCGATGAGGATTAAGGAAACGTTCAAACGGTAAATGAAATCGAATAGGGTCCACGTTGGTGATACCCATGGCGAAGGTTACAAGAGAGCCCGCGACCGATCCTCGAATCGTGGTCAGGATTTCTCGTTCACGTGCTTCACGTAGGAGGTCTGCTACTGCTAAAAAGTAGGTGCTGTATCCTTTGTCTTTAATCACTTGTAGCTCATAGTCTAGTCTCTCTTTCAGTGCTCCTTCGTAGGCGAGCTTGCGCCACGCGAGCCCTTCTCGAGCAACATGCACCAGCTCATCATCCGGCGTTCGTCCTGAGGCTATGGTAAAGGCGGGGAAGTACCACTGTCCCAGTGTAATGTTCACATTGCATCGCTCAGCGACTCGTTCTGTGTTCGCGATCGCTTCAGGCTCTTCTCGGAAAAGATCTTCTGCAGTGAGGGCGTCGATAAATGAGAAATCCTCGTTTTCAACAAAACCCTCTTCCTCTAGGGTTCCGTCAGTTTGAATCTTAATCATAGTCTCGCGCGCGTCTCTATCGCTCGGATCAAGGTAGTACGTATCATGAGTAGCTATAAGCGGAATACCAGTCTTCTCTGCAAGTTTTTTTGTTTGACTGAGAAGGTACTCCTCACCTTCAACTTCTGGGTGGTGTGTAATTTCCAAGAATACGTTCCCCTCGCCAAAGATTCTTTTGTGCCACTCAATGACGTCGGTCGCGCGTTCAAGGTTGTTGGCTTTCATTGCACTCACGTGTTCTCCAGAGAAAAACGGCAATATAGCTATAAGCCCCCCATGCCACTTTTCGAGGATGTCTCGGTCTATACGTGGTTTGTAGAAAAAACCATCAACGTACGAGCTTGTGACAAGCTTGATGAGATTGTGATAGCCATCGTTGTTTTCTGCAAGAAGTACGAGTCGTGTTCTTTTGCGGTCTTGGTCTTGGTCTTGGTCGAAGCGCGAGCGTGCCGCCATGTATGCGTCTACGCCTATTATAGGCTTAATATCTTGCTTCCGGCACTGTTGGTAAAACTCAATAGCGCCATACAAATTGCCATTGTCGGTTAGGGCGAGTGACTTCATACCGTACTCTTTCGCCCGAGCGATGAGTGGTTTGAGCTTTGGTACGCCGTTGAGGAGTGAGTAGTGACTGTGTGTATGCAGATGCACAAAGTTTGCCATGGAGAGAGTATAGCACAGGGCGGAGCCCTGAAACGAGACCAGAGTATTTAGCCCTGAGCAGAGAGAGCACAGAGCCGAGAGTTTAGAGCCGTGAGTTTTGCCGTAGGCAAAAATACTCTCGGCTCAGGGCTCACTACTCATTACTGATGGCTTACAGCATACAATTTGTATTACGAAACTTACAATTACTAATAACTCTCTGTTATACTCACTCCATGTGGACCATTGGAATAGATGAAGCTGGACGAGGACCGTTAGCTGGCCCAGTATCTGTGGGAGTGTTTGCAGTGTCATCTCAGTTTGCGATGGAAAATTTAGAAGGTATTCGCGACTCAAAGCAAATTTCTGAGAAAAAAAGAGAAGAATGGTACAAAGCGCTTACCTCAATGGAACAATGTCGTTGCGCGGTCTCTTTTTCTAGCCCGCAAATTATTGATACACAAGGAATAGTTTTTGCCATACAGAACGCCATGAATCGTGCCCTCGGCAAGCTCGGTCTTGACCCAGATGTATGCACTGTTCTTCTTGATGGTTCGCTCCGTGCGCCAGAGGAGTATCTGTCCCAAAAGACCATCATTCGGGGAGACGTGACGGAGCCGGTGATTTCTGCGGCAGCTATACTCGCAAAGGTAAAACGTGACCTGTATATGAAAAAAGTTGCAAAGGAATACCCCGAATATCTTTTTGAAAAACATAAAGGGTATGGAACCAGGGTGCATATGGAAGCGATACGTGAGCATGGTCTTTCCGAACTACATAGAACGTCGTTTTGTAAAAATATTTTAAAGAGCCGTGAGTAATGAGTTTTGAGCCCAGAGTAAAAAGTAAAGAGCCCTGAACCTGCCCGATGTGGCGGGCAAGAGCCGAGAGCCTTGAGTATTTTCGCCTTCGGCGAAAGAACTCTTTGCTTTTAACTCTCGGCTCACGGCTTTTTACTCTGGGCTAAGTACTCTCAGCTCGTTACTCACAACTCAGTGCTTAAAAAGACTTGCCCCGTTAGATGCAGAGACAAAAGGTTTCAATGAAAATTTGAATATGTGTTTGACAACACTGAGGATGGTTATTAACTTTTTGCACCGTTCTGCGTCTAACGGGGCTTGCATTATTGATACGCTTGGGTATAGTAGAGCCAATGTCAGTACGAATGAAGATTAGTCATAGTAAGACTGCAAGTCGCCGTGCGCACCATCATATGGGCACACCTCGTCTTGTTGCCACAAAAACCGGCGTCCGACGCCGTCATTTTATGGACCCTGACACAGGGATGTACCGCGGTAAGCAAATAATTACCCTAGGTAAACCCGTAGTAGAGAAGACCACAAAAGCCGTCAGTAAGGCCAAGAAGACACCTGTGAAGGAAAAGGCTGAAAAGAAAGCTTCTGTGGACAAAAAGTAACGAGTTGAAGTGCCAATAGTACACGTACTGTGGGGACTTTAACGCGTTATACGCAAGTTCATTTGAGTACAATGTCGAATCGACACTTATCACGATCAATCGTCCTACAAACACTTTTTGAGTGGGATACTAACCATGAAGATGGTAACGGCGATAGTGATGCTCCTGATGTTATCCTCACTAGAAACATAGAAGAATTCGCTACTGATACCAAAGACAAGCCCTTTATGAAGAGGCTGCTTGATGGTGTCATAACAAAACAATCAGACTTAGACGCAGTTATTTCTAAAGCTGCGCCTGAATGGCCCATTGACAAAATAGCCCGAGTTGATAGAAATATCCTGCGGTTAGGTTTGTATGAGCTACTTTTTAGTGAGTTATTGGTGGCGTATACAAAGAGCTTGGTGAACCCGGGAAGGATGAAGTATCTACAAAGAGCAAAAAAACCCGCACACAGCCTCTCGTACCGTATGAGCTGATGCCTGTAGACCGAAAGGCCGGCGCTGTGGTGTATGCAGAGCATGAGGGGGATGTGTATGTAGCACTCGTGCATGATGTGTTTGGACACTGGACCCTTTCTAAAGGTAGTGTCGAGGAAGGTGAGACTGATGAAGAGGCTACGATACGAGAAATTAAAGAAGAAATGGATCTGGATATAAAAATAGCTGAAAAGCTTGGTGAAAATGAGTATGTTGCGTCACATCCGGAAAAAGGTAAGATACGCAAGCATGTGAGTTATTACTTGGCGGAGTCACCCTTTACGGAAGTTAAGCTAGAGGAAGGTAAGGGTGGACTCGATGACGCACGATGGTTTAAGCTTGCTGATATTCTTGAGCTCAACTTTTACCACGACATGCTTCCGATCATTACTAAAGCAATCAACATTTTGTTGAGTCTAAAAAAATAATTTCATGGAATCTAATAGTCCCATGTAATGTCACGTGTTTTGTAATAAACGCGCTAATTGTAGCTACTACCTATGGATATAGAAGAAATAAAACACAATATAGATACGTTTTCTAATAAAATCGGGGTCACCTTTACAGACCCTAAGCTTCTATATGCTGCATTTACGCATAGAAGCTTCGTCAACGAACATCGTGGAGACTACATTGAACACAACGAACGACTTGAGTTTTTGGGAGATGCCGTACTTGAGCTCGTGGTAACACGGTTCCTTTTTGAAAAGTACCCTCACAAAACAGAGGGTGACCTTACCGCTTATCGAGCAGCATTGGTAAATACCAACACTATTGGTGATGCCGCCACGCGTTTGCAGATGAACGACTGTTTGTTCCTTTCGCGCGGAGAGGCGAAGGATACAGGGCGTGCTCGACTGTACATTCTTGCCGATACGTTTGAGGCGGTTATTGGTGGCGTATACAAAGAGCTTGGTGAACCCGGGAAGGATGAAGTATCTACAAAGAGCAAAAAAACCCGCACACAGCCTCTCGTACCGTATGAG
>LCFC01000018.1 GCA_000998805.1 Parcubacteria group bacterium GW2011_GWA2_43_11 | reverse complement strand
AGCTAACTTAGTGATTGCTCAGTTACTCTTTCTTTCCTCAGAAGATCCAAAGAAAGATGTGCAGTTGTATATCAACTCCCCAGGAGGCTCAGTCACTGCCGGGCTTGCTATCCTCGATACGATGAACTTTATAAAACCTGACGTTTCAACGGTGTGCGTAGGTGTAGCAGCAAGTATGGGGTCAATCATTCTCTCAGCTGGGAAAAAAGGTAAGCGGTACGCACTTCCAAACAGTGAAATAATGATTCACCAGCCATGGGGTGGTGTGCAGGGACAAGCGGCAGATATAGAGATAACCGCAAAGCATATCCTTGCAACGCGCGACCGATTAAACAGAATACTTGCAGAGAACAGTGGTAAGAATTTGGATCAAGTTGAAAAAGATGTCGATCGTGACTTCTTTATGACAGCACAGGAAGCAAAGAAGTACGGGATTATAGATCAGGTGTACAAGACGAATTAATCTCTATTCTTACCAACACAACAAAAGCCCTAAAGGGCTTTTGTTGTGTGCGGGTTGTGTTATTGAACAGTGCTCACCAAAAGAGCACTTCTTTGGCATTCCTTATGGCACCACTCACCTTTTGCTGCCACCCATACACACAAAAACGGGAACGAATTTCTTCGTTCCCGTTACAACTTCTCTTGATAGGAGCACCCTTACTCCAAACAAGAACAGTAAGATTGTGTCTAAAGATTGACTGTCACCGTTTTCATAATCACTTAGAATATTCGTGAGGCAATAAAACCTCGAAGACACTCTTCATTGCCACCGAGTGCTATTCCATCTGCCTCAGTAATAACACGATATCCTAAGCGTGTGTACGGTTTCCTTATGAAGTTAAATCCTGGAATAGGGATGTAACCCTTATACTCGACACCGTGCATAAGTAGATGCGTGAATGATTCAACGTGAATCGGGTCACTTTCAAGCTCGCGAACACGCCATGCGCTAACACCCTCTTCTTCCAGATATGCTTCAATATCAATGCCGACAACACGAACTGACTTAGATGGCCATACTACACCATCCTTTAAGTGTGGGCCTAATTCACCTCCGCCAGTACCATACTTCCCACACACTTTTTTGAGCTCATTTTTCCAGAGAACCTCAAACACAAAATCCAAATGTTCTTGAGGAGTAGCAAGATAGAAATGTACTTCCACAGCCGGTCTATATCCATCTAACTCTGGTACGGATTTTGCAATCTCAACAATATCTTCTGGTATTTCAGGGAATCCTCCTTTGTCCCCATAATCCCATACATCATAAGCATCACGCCAGTTCTGCAATTTTGTGACCTGTCTTTCAATGGAAAGTATTGGTTTTTTGCAAGATGGGGCTAGACGTTTCCTCTTCAATCGGTTTTGATTGAGACTTGCCATTCTTACAAGATGAGTAAGGTGGAACAAGATGAATTGTTGGTGTATTTTACCAACGTAACTCTTGATACCCCCGAACTCCAAAGAGTCTCGAGTGTGAATGACATTGTAAGCGTCTTTTTTAACACAAAATCCACCAAGTTCACAATCAATTCTGTACTCCTCACCCTCAAACCAAAACGACGAGTCACGATACATTACCGATTCGTAGAGATCTCGATGATTGCACAGGCCTACAGCAACAAACATATCCAGTCTAGTTTTTCCAGTAAGACAAAAAGCAAAAACTGATAGTTCACACCCACTTTTGAGCCATGTGGCAATCCTGTCTTCATGCACCGTCTGGTCGCTGACTTGTTCAAAATAGCAACAATTGCCATCGTAGGTTACAAACGTAAGTTTACTCATTGCTTCCTCCTTTACTTGGTTTGATGTGCGTATATGATAAACACCTCTCTTGGATAGAATTAGTAATTCCACCCAAGTCCCTTTTCTACTAGCTTATCATTTACCGCTTTTATATGCGTCCACGCTTCTTTAAGCGCTTCATCCCTTTCCCACAAATCATTCTTCCATGCAATAACTCCATAACCAATGTTCCATGGGCCCTTTTGGGCGCGCTCATGACACGATAGAGCAATACTTAAAAAATCAATTGCACTCCGTATATCCTGAACATACAGTCCTGCTACTGACAAACTGTCAACGAGTAAACTGATACCTTTCTTTAAACCTTCCAGGTTACCACTGCTCATGGCAATATTTGCTTCAACAAACTTCTCGTTGAATACCTCTAAGTCCATGGGACTTCCAACGATGGATTTTCTGCAACTGAAGTGCATACATACGTTTTTCAATAGAAAGCATAGTAAACCTCCATTTGTTTTGTTTTAGACAACTATCTTTTCAAACAACTTACTACGCAACAGTATATATTATCTGTCAATATATTTCACTTCGTTTAAACAGAATTTCTATCTATTTACAGAATGTGTTGTATATGCTAGTCTTTATGTATATATTTATTTGTTGAAGTTGTTCAACACTATGCGTTCATCAGACTTAAAACCATACGGCTTATCAAGCACAGAGTCAAAAACATACTTGGCTGCAATTGAGCTTGGTGAAGCAACAGTAGAACGTATTGCTAAAAAAGCGAGGCTAAACCGATCTTCAATTTACCACACCTTGAAAATTCTTAAGCAAAAAGGATTAGTATCAAGTGCAAAAAGAAGCAAGAAAACGGTATACATAGCCGAGGACCCTGAAAAGATAAAGTTTGATATGGAAGAAAAGCTTTCCGCTTTCGAGCGACTTCTCCCCGAACTTCGGTCAATCACAAACGTAATTGATAGAAAGCCCAAGATTAGGTTTTATGAGGGCTATGAGGAGTTGCTCGAAGCTGTAAATGACTCTCTGCACTACCCGAACTCAGAGCTTCTTTTTTGGTTTCCAGATGTGCCACTGAATAGCGAATATTCCGACTTCTGGTATCAATCCTACCAACCAAGTCGGGTTAAAGCAGGAATTCACTCAAGAGCAATTGGTCCAGTGTGTGAGATGGGACATGAGATGCTAAAACATGATAGAGAACTCTTGAGAAAAACACGTTTTGATACTTCAGATACATTTCAGCCTACCTCTGTAATCCACATATATGGAAATGAAAAAGTAGCAATCATTTCTCACAAAGATATGATAGCGCTTGTTATTAAGAGTAAAGACATCAACCTCATGATGCGGTCAATCTTTGAAAGTCACTGGGCCTCATTACATATTTTTAGATAGTAACCCGTGTTAGCTGGTGTCACGACCCTTTTGTAAGTAGAAAATAATAGTTTTGAGGGTGTGTGAGATACAGCCCTCCATTTTTTACCCTCATCATAGATCAAGTTTACAAAACAAATTAAAGAGCTTTAGACTCATCTCTAATTTTTTTGTGCATAAAAAACGTACACTCGTATATAGTATGATATGATGTATATATGACAAGAATCGATGATAAAAAACACGCCATTTTTTTGAGAAGAAAAGGGTATTCTTACTCTTTCATTAAAGAAAAAATTCCTGTTTCAAAAAGCACATTAAGTGCTTGGCTAAGTAGTGTTCCCTATAAAGCAAATCCAGAAACGATTCAAAAAATAGGAAAAGCAAGAGCAATTTCAGGAGAAGTAAAAGCAAAGATAAAAATGAACTCAATAGAGGAGGCGAAGCATGAGGCAAAGAAAGAAATTGGGAAAATAGATAAACGAGACCTCTTTATGCTAGGATTGGGTCTGTACTTAGGAGAAGGAAGTAAGACAGAAGGCATAATAAGAATAATCAATTCAAATCCAGACATAATTTGTCTCTCGCTTGCTTGGTTTAAGAAAGTATGTTGCTTGAAAAATGAAAATTTCGCAATAAGGCTTCATCTCTACCCAGACAACGATAAAGAAAAATGCATAGCATACTGGTCCAAAATTACAGGGATTCCAAGTGCCCAGTTTCAAAAGACGCAAATAGACGAGCGCGTGAAAAAAATTTCGAAACGTGGTAAACTACCTTTCGGTACCGCCCATCTAAACATACGAAGTAACGGGGAAAAGAAATTCGGTATGTTTCTTTCCAGAAAAATCAACGCATGGACAGATGAGGTGACACATAAAGCGGGATTAGTTTAGTGGTAAAACATCAGTTTTCCAAACTGAGGTTGGGAGTTCGATTCCCCCATCCCGCACAGCATTGTTAGTAAAATCCCCGAACAGGGGATTTTACGTTACAGGCGAAGTGAGTTTAGCTGAGTCGACCTATACCCACGTTACTACTCTACAAAAACCTCCCTATCCCAAAACTCTTCGCTTTTATTTCGTTCCTCATTACTTTGTTCAACCGATGGTAACGCAGGACAAATAAAACCAGGGAATGCTGTGATGTACAGTTTTCTTGTATCACACCTCTCATACAAACCAATCACCATTTGATTTGTTTGAATTTTATTGACTCCACTAACAAAATTAATTAACACATTCTCATTGCCTCGTGGAATACGTTTAATCTTTTTTATTTCTTCAACTGTTAACTCGCTGATGTCTACCACTCCTCTAAAACCAATGTTTTCATTGTGCGTGTACATAAACTCAGCCTTTTTATACTTCAACTCCTCAATCCACTCTAACGTACCGAGTGCAACAAGCCTTTCTGTTTCCCGAACAATTACATCAATCAACTTGCTTGGGTTTTCCAAACTCGGCACGTTTGTAAAAAATTTGCTTCCTGGAGTTTCGTATGCGTCAGAAATATCCTTTTTAGTTAAATACGATGTCCTATACTCACCAACATCATAATCGTAGTATTCATATTCCTGACCAATCAGTTTGATTGTATATAAAGAATCACACTCAGAATAATGACGTAATAGGTGATATATATTTGTTGCCGACTTCTCAATCTTATTGATATCAGCTTCAGTTACTTTTTGAAACATATCCGAATTGTAGCATTTTTATGATTATGTTCATTACATATTTTTGAATGAGTAAAGAATGTATGCTTACATGTTGCACAAATAGATACTACTTTCCTACCCGTACAACACAGTACAGGGAAGATGTATATTCCATGTTCGTGACCATTTTGTAAACGTGTGCTAGCATCAAGAGAGGTTGAAGTACTCTTGCAATTATTTCATAGAAGGGGGATGGTATGCCTTACACAAGTTCATGGTCGAAGTTTGAAATTGGTGGTTTTGCTTATAATTCAGGCCTCAAAATTTTGGATGCACTGCAGAAAGGTTGCGTGCAGATTGAACCAAATGTACGAGAGATACTTGAAAGTCCGAACTATACTGCATGTAAAAATGCACACACATTAAACCTTGAAACCATAACTCCGGGTCATTTCGGACTCAAAGGATCTACTGCTTACAAAAGCACATTTTTTAATTCAGCTATAAGTTCCGGACTGCGACTTATTCACTCTGATACGCCACTCATACTGCGTGTACGGTATAAAAAGCAGAGCGAAAATCGTTTTTTGTATGCCGCTATGGAAACAATAAACCACAAAGGTACGGCGTACACGTTTGTGCTGACTGTTTCGAAAACCACAGTTTGGATTCGTGCAGAACCCTTAAAATGTGATTCCCTCTTGAAGCCTGACGCCGAATTTTTGTTTCAACGTTAAAAATCCGAAATACTAGAAACCCCCAAACGAAAGTTCGGGGGTTTGTATGGTCATCGCACACGAGGTGCGAGAGTTTGTATTGAGGTAGTGGATATACCTTGCTCTACAGCACTGAGTGCTGTCTGCGTAGTATCAAAGGTGGCAATGAGGGTATCCTCGAAACCATTAAATACTTCAGACATCATCATATGAAGAACTAGGATGCCAATCCCTAGTCCTATAGCGCGATTTATTCTCATAAAGAATAGGTTGCGAGAAGGCTGGATTGGCATCATGTAATGAGCCAAAGATCCCTAGTAAATCACCTCCTCTGGACTGTGTACAAAACTTTGTACGAAGACCGAAAGAGACGATATGTAGTTAATATAGTACTATATTGATTATCTCCTACTATTTACAACTTGTCAACACGTGCTTGGGTTACACAACAAGCGTATATTTACTACATGGAACCACTTGCTCATAGAGTACGTCCAAAGGATTTAGAAACCTTCGTAGGACAAACACACCTTGTGGGAGATAAAGGTCCGCTTCGTGAAGCTATTTCACGAAAACATCTCTTCTCTTTTGTCCTCTGGGGACCGCCAGGAGTCGGTAAAACGACGCTCGCCCGCATCTATGCTTCTGCACTCGACGCCGAACTCTTCGAGCTTTCTGCAGTATCAGCAGGGAAAGCCGATATAAAGAAAATAATCGAAGGTGAAGCGAACTCCCGTTCGAAACTTCTCTTCCTTGATGAAATACACCGTTTCAACAAAGCACAGCAAGATTTCTTACTTCCTTATGTCGAGTCGGGTGTACTCACCCTTATAGGTGCAACCACAGAAAACCCAAGCTTTGAAGTCATACCCGCTCTCCTTTCACGATGTCGTGTCTTTACTTTAAAAGAACTCACTGACGAAAATCTTACGGAAATACTTTCTCGCATCGATATTAAGCTCAACAAAAAAACCATTGCTTGGATAATCGAACGTGCAAACGGCGACGCTCGCCAAGCACTCGCCATAGTGGAGAACGCACAACAGCTCTATGGCAAAGTGACCGAAGAGACATTAGCCTCATCACTTCAAGATAAACGTCTCCGGTACGACAAGCACGCAGAAGAGCATCACAACACCATCAGCGCATTTATAAAAAGCATGCGTGCGAGTAATGCTGATGCCACCCTCTACTACCTCGCACGAATGATAGCCTCAGGAGAGGATCCTAAATTCATAGCACGCAGAATGGTTATCTTTGCGAGTGAAGATGTAGGGCTCGCACAGCCCACGGCCCTTGTGGTTGCAAACGAAGTATTCAGAGCGTGTGAGACCATTGGGCTTCCTGAATGTCGGATAAACCTTGCGCATGGTGCAGTGTACTTAGCACAAGCAAAGAAAGATCGTAGAGTATACGATGGTATCGGTGAAGCACTTCGTGATGTGGAGCAATACGGCAATCTTCCCATACCGTTTATTATCCGCAACGCTCCCACGAAGCTCATGAAAAATGAAGGGTACGGAGCTGGATATGAAATGTACCCTGAAGAATCAGTCTCATTTCTACCTGATAAAATCAAAAACAAAAAATATTTAAAGCCGTGAGCCTTGCCCTGTACCGAGCATTGCCCGCAGGACTTTGCTCTGGTACAGGGTTTGCCCCGTAGTGAAAATTGACGAAGTCGAGCCCTATACTTTAGGGCTCGTCGCGCGACGCCCCGTACTGAAGTTTATCTTGTACCGAGCTCTGCTCTGGTACGGGGCTTTGCACTAGTACACGGCGAAGCGCATCGTCAATTTCTACTACAGGGTTTGACAAACATAACAATTACTATAATCTTGTACCAGATAAAACCTATCTTTATCGGTATAGCCATGTGTATAGTAAGACCACTAAAACTCAAAAAGGTGAGACTATGAATGACACTTATCCGAACGATGGAAATCCTGTAACACAAATCGACCTGGGTGTTGGGATCTTGAATATTAGCATTTTAAAAAGTGCACTGGAGAAAGCACTGTCCTGCATGGTGCACTGCAGAAAAAAAAGAGAAAAACAGTTACCTTGTGCCGGCTGTGAGACATTTCACTTTACGAACTGTCATAACTTTACACAGACTATTATCTCTATAAAAAATGTCGTGGCAAAAACATTGGGTAGTACAGCGTGTGACAATCTTTCGAAAGGTCAAGTAAGTATTTCTGGCTTTACTTTCGCCACAAATCGAATGCTTGCTTGTATTGAAGCAATTGATAGTGCACGCTTAGATGAACATGCTCAAGAAAAATTTCTTACGCATCTAAGAAGTCTACAAAACTCCCTGAACAAAAAGCCAACAGGACGTATAGTGTTGTAAGACAGTATATTGCTTTAAAAACGCCGGTATCTCCAGATACTGGCGTTCTTTTAATGTACATTTCAATCATTGCTTCAAATAACTACATATTGTTGCAAACAAAAGAAGCGTCAGCAATACAAAATCCTTGAAAAAGGTACCATATGACACTACCCCACACATCAATTTCCTACCTCCTTAGGTGCGCGAGGTATTTTTAAACATAAACACAAAACCCGCTCTTGAGCGGGTTTTGTGTTTACTATCACTTTCGTTTACTTTACAGCGTCCTTAAGACCTTTTGCAGCACGGAATTTTGGTACACGCATTGCTTGAATTTGGATAGACTCTCCAGTACGTGGGTTACGTCCTGTACGAGCTGGACGCATCTTTGTTGAGAAAATACCAAGACCTGCGATAGAGACCTCGTCACCTGCACGTAGAGCGTCTACAACAGAAGTAACAACTGTTTCTGTAGCACGTTCAGCATCTGCTTTGGTACCACCGAGTACACCATGTACTTTTTCAATAATATCTGCCTTATTCATAGAATATATGTTAATTGTATCGCTAGTAATAACCACGTGATGTGTGGTGTCTGAAAAAAGTATACAGTACGCTATTTAGTGCGCAATAGGTATCCACACCATACACTGCGCCAAATATTGAAGATGCATTTTGTAATAAAAATACGAATTAATTAAAAATATATAAAACAGTCTGTCACAACTTGAAGGTTTATAAAGACATTACTTTACGAAAGTAAAAACGTATACATCTTTATAGGATACATCCGAACATGTGCAAAAAATGGCCTTGTTACGAATAGTATTCCTACACCTGCTAAAATATGGCTTAAATACTTGATATTTTTGATGCTATAAAGTATTCAAATCTCCATGCGCAAAAACGTATTCATTGAAAGACATGCTACATTTTAACCAAAGCTAGGAACCTTTTTATATTATTTATTTTGCATTACGGCTTATATTTTCCAAAAATGATGTCTAAGATAAAAACATAAAAATCCTGTACACCTTGATAAATATACCTATATTGAAAAAAATTATGCAATACTATTTTATGTTTAACAATAGCAAACAAGCCTTGAATGAGGCTTGTTTTTAAAATATATAAATCAATCTTATCGGGCGTACTCTATCGCCCTATTCTCTCGAATGACAGCAATTTTAATTTCACCCGGGTACTTGAGTTCTTGCTCTACTTTGGTTGCAATGCTTCGAGCCAGGTCTCGTGCCTCAAGATCACTCACGCTTTCTGGTCGTACGAATATACGAACCTCCCGTCCAGCTGCTATCGCATAACTTTTTTCGACACCATCAAAACTGTTCGCAATATTCTCAAGGTCAGTGAGACGTTTAAGATAGTTTTCTACGGAGTCGCGACGAGCACCTGGCCTTCCTCCTGAAATAGAGTCAGCAACCTGAATGATGATAGCATGCGTACCTTGTACATCATGATCTACAGCTTTGCCTATGTCATGCACTAGCGCTCCAGCTCGTGCTACCTGCACATCTGCACCTAATTCCTCAGCCAGTAGTCCGGCTATGTGTGCCATTTCTACAGAGTGCTGCAGTACATTTTGACCGTAGGACGTGCGGAAGTGCAGACGCCCAAGCACCATCAAGACACGTGGATCGAGGTTCATCACTCCTACCTCATACGCAGCCTGATCCGCTTTTTCTTTGATGATACGATTTATCTCATCGGTAGCTTTCTGTACCTGTTCTTCTATTTTTGCTGGTTGTATACGTCCATCAATAATAAGGTTTTCTAGTGCGACACGCGCAATCTGTCGACGAACAGGGTCAAAGCAGGAAAGTGTAATAAGGCCGGGTGTATCATCTATAAGCACATCAACACCAGTTGCTCGTTCAAAAGCGCGAATATTTCGCCCCTCTTTACCGATTATCTTTCCTTTGATATCTTCATTGGGTAATGCTATTGAAGTAGTGAGCACATCTGTAGTAACTGCGTTTCCAAGTCGATGTATCGCAGTGGTTAGTATATCCATTGCCTTTCGTTCAAGTTTCTCCGCACCAAAGCGCTCAAGCTTTTGCATACGAACAACCATGTCTTCCTGACTTTCGTGCTCTATGCGTCCCATGAGCTCTATTTTCGCTTCTTCTTTGGTAAGTTTGGCAATTCGCTCTATTTCTTGGTCGACCTGTGACTTCAGTTCATCAACACGAGCTTTCACACTGTGCACATTTTCTATTTTTGCCTTTACGTGCTCTATCTCTTTGTCCAAATCCTGTTGACGCTTATCTAAGAACGCTTCACGGTCAAGAATACGAGACTCTGACTTTTTAATAAACTCCTGCTTTTCTTTTATTTCTTTTTCTACTTCTTTTTTTGCCTCGTCTATTTTTTTCTCAGCAATTTCTTCTATATTTTTAACTTTCTCTTTCGCTTCCAGCAACATTTGCTTCACCTCAAGTTCCATTGAACCTCGTCTACCCGCAGCTATGATGTAGCGCAAATAGTAACCAAAAGCTACGCCAATAAGTGTGGCGCCCAGTACTATAAATATTGTGATGGGGGACATAATAAGAATCGAGTCCCATTCCAACGCAAGTCTCTCGTATTAGGAATTACAGCGTCATACAACAACAAACGCTCTAAACAAAATTGGACAGCATACTCACTCGTGTCCGTTGATTTATGTAGTTCTTAAGCTTTGAAAACATGCGGTTTGGAACGGTTTCTCTGAAATTATTTCAATAAATTCATCCGTGTGTTCCGTATAAAAAGCATTGTAGCAAAGATTTTCGTATTTGCCTACCTTCATTTATTTTTCACAAAAAAAACACTATTATGAGGAGTGGACTAGAGCTTATGCGAAGTATCTGCCAGGCAGGTGCAATACATTGTTTCAATGATACATTGAGTTTTACTTGAAAGTTCTATATTCAGTACTCGTTAGAACTCGTGTAACTCGCCCACTCTTATCCAACTACATATGATGATATATGCCTAGGTCCTACTGTTTTATATGTTACCTTTCGATGCTTTAACCAGGTACACTTATTGCAATAATCCTTGTGAATCCTTGATACCGTCTTGTGATAGTACTTCTTTAAGCTCCCAATTTTGATCTTTTCCATTGAGTCGTACACCGACTAATAC
>LCFC01000017.1 GCA_000998805.1 Parcubacteria group bacterium GW2011_GWA2_43_11 | reverse complement strand
TGTAATTTTTTATAATTATGTACTATACCAGTGTACAGCTATTCACTGTTAAATCTCAAAGGACTCACATATAAAGTGTGGAAAAGTCTTTACATTAGAAGTAATTTAAGTCTAAAAAAGTTTACTTGATTACTTTTGTATACGTACGAGTGATAAGAATAATTTTATATTTTTATACATATTAAACAGATTTTTTTAATACACTGGTATACTACACAATATGTTATCTGATGCTGTTGCGAATCATTTTCGTATCATTGAGATACAAAAGCTTGCACTTGCTCGTCTGAATATTAAGACTATTCAGGACTTGCTCTACCACTTCCCAATACGGTATGAACGTGCCGGGGACCAAAAAACGGTTGCAGGGCTTGTGGTCGGAACCGATGCGGTACTCTACGGAACAATTCATAATCCACAAACAAAAAAATCCTGGAAAAGTAAACGACCTATGAGTGAGGCATGGTTAAAGGACGGTACTGGGCGCGTAAAGCTTATGTGGTTTAACCAGCCATATATTGCAAAAATGATAGCGGATGGTGCTTTGGTAAAGATTTCGGGTCGTGTAGAAGGTGATACATCAAAATACATTGCAAACCCTGAGATTGAAGGTGTTTCTGAGCTTCCTATCGGTGGTAGCGATACAGTCTTTGGAGCACAACGTGAAAATGACGAACTCTTTGCAGTATATCCAGAAAGTAGAGGTATAACCTCTCGTTGGTTCCGTCATGCTTTAGCTAAAATACTTAAAGAAGAGGTTCTAAGTCTTTGTGTCGAGACTATCCCACATGAAGTGCTTACAAAGTATACTCTTCCCAAAATAACAACAGCTCTGGTGTGGGTGCATCAGCCAAAGAATGAGCGTGATGCGCTTTCGGCTCGCAAGCGTTTTGCTTTTGAGGAAATATTTGTCATACAAACAGCAAAACAGCAACTTCGTAAAAAGCTTGACCTAGAAAAGTCATATACCATTACGGACGCCAAGGCGCACGCTGAAGAATTTACAAGCATACTTCCTTTTTCACTCACACAAGGACAACAAAATGCTCTTGACTCTATTCTTGAAGACATCGGCTCCCCACATGCCATGAGTCGTCTCCTTGAAGGTGATGTTGGCTCAGGAAAGACAGTAGTTGCGGCGGCGGCGGCCTACGCAGTAGTAAAAACACCACCAAAAGAACGCCCGTCTGCAACACTACAGGTTGGCTACATGGCGCCAACCGAGATACTCGCAGAACAACACTTCCAGTCTTTTATTCAATACTTTAGCCACTTGCCTGTACAAATAGGTCTTATAACATCGAGCGGGTGCAAGAAGTACCCCTCAAAGGTTACTACGCACGAGCCGACCAAAATTTCTAAGACCCAGCTCTTGAAGTGGGTAGCAAACGGTGAGATAGCAGTACTTATTGGTACCCATTCTCTCATTTCTAAAAATGTACAGTTTCGGAACTTGGGGCTCGTTATTATTGACGAACAACACCGTTTCGGTACAAATCAGCGACACCTTCTTACACAAAAAGATGGTCTTATTCCACACTTACTCTCCATGACCGCGACCCCTATCCCCCGCACACTCGCGCTCACACTCTATGGTGACTTGGACTTGACCGTACTTGATGAGATGCCTCCAGGGAGAAAAAAAGTTATCACAAACGTTGTTGGTAAAACAGGACGTGAAGAAATGTACACTGCTCTTAGAAATGAGCTTGATGCGGGGCGACAAGCATACGTGATATGTCCTCGTATCGACGAGCCAGATCCACGCAAAATGACAGCACTTCAAACAAAATCGGTAAAAGCTGAGGCGGCGAGACTGAGAACAAAGGAATTACGAGGATATACTGTAGACGTACTTCATGGGCAGATGAAACCCTCCGAAAAAGAGGAGATGATGCGTGCACTTTTGGCCCATGAAGTCGATGTACTCGTCGCAACATCTGTCGTCGAGGTCGGAGTCAACGTATCTAATGCGACAGTCATTGTTATCGAGGGTGCGGAGCGCTTTGGTCTTGCACAGCTCCACCAGCTCCGTGGGCGTGTGGTACGCTCAACACATCAGTCATACTGCTATGCACTCACAAGCAGTGGTGCTTCGAGCAAGCGCTTACAAGCATTTGTGAAAGCAAAGAATGGTTTTGAACTTGCCGAACATGACCTAAAAATACGAGGCCCAGGGGAACTCTACGGAAGAAGTCAGTCTGGCCTTACCGACCTTGGTATGGAAGCGCTCACAAACCTCAAAATGGTAGAAGCGGCACGCACTGAAGCCCGCAAACTAGTAGAAAATGACCCCACCCTTCAAGCATTTCCGACACTTAGAAAAGCAATGCAAACACGTAAAGAAAAATTACATTTTGAATAGCTTGTATTGTTTATTAGTAATAGCTTTCCATATGTACTTTTACTTACTCGTTGCTACACTTATTGCAAATTTTGCTGATAGCCTCTTTGGACCACTTTATGCTATATACGTCCAAAATATTGGAGGAGATATTCTTGATGTCGGAAACACAATGGCGTTGTCCTCTATAGCAACCGGTTTTCTAATTATTGTTTTCGGAAAACTGTCTGACCATGGAAGAAAAGAGTTGTACGTAACACTCGGTTTATCCATAAGCGCACTCGGGACACTTGGATACATATTTATTTCAACTCCTTTTCAACTCTACTTGCTTCAATTAGTCTTTGCACTAAGCACTGCTTTGCTATCAGCTCCCTTTTCAGCACTTTTTGCTGAACATATCGATAAAAATAAGGCTGGGTTGCTCTGGGCATTGGAGGGTGGTGGTAGCAAAATTATTTTTGGTTTAGGTTTGCTGCTTGGTACCTTTATTACGTATCGCTTTGGATTCGTGACTGTGTTTATCATCGTGTTTTCGTTCCAAATTTGTGCTGCCCTACTTCTTGGACGCACCCTTTTCCTTCCCCAGAAGAAAACAGTACAATAGACCTGTTTTCTTTAAACTCAAAAATTTATCTGTAGTCCTGCAAAACTTTACGACCAAGTTTGAGTTTTACTACCTCCGTGAGTATGAGGTAGATAAGAGCGAGCCCCACGATAAGCATAATCTGTGAACCAGTAGGTGGTACAAAACCGAAAAAATGTGCAGTGAGAGGTATCAAAGGTAGTGCAATAGTGGCGATAAGGCCAATGCCTGACAGGATGGTAATAACCGGCGATGGCCACCCTGCCCTATATATAGGTAAGTATGAGCGTATAGAGAACAAAAGAAGAATCTCAGTCAACACACTCGCCATAAACCAGTTGGTCTGGAGCACCTCAGGTGAGATACGGAAAAAGAGACCAAAGAAAATAAAGTCAAAAACGGTACTGATAAGTCCGAGGGTGATGAACGTTATATAGAGAGACTTGAAGTTGTAGCGCTGCGGTTGTGCTATTTCCTCGGTACGCACACGGTCGAATGCTATAGCCATCATGGGAAAATCAGAAAGTAGGTTTAACAAGAGAAGTTGTTTGGGCAACATTGGCAAGAAGGTAATGAAAAGCGAGCTTACAGCAACAGCATAGAAATTCCCAAAGTTTGAAATAAGCGTAGCTCGAATATATTTAAGAATGTTTGCGTGGGTTTCGCGCCCATACCGTATACCTTCGACGATTACATGTAAATCTCCCTTTAGAAGTACGATATCTGCCGTCTCACGCGCAATATCTGAGGCAGACTGCACCACCATGGACACATGTGCAGCCTTCAATGCAGGCGAGTCATTGATACCCTCTCCCAAATACGCAACCGTACGAGTTTCTTTCAAAATGGAAATGATTTCAAATTTTTGCTCGGGCTTTGTACGTGCAAACACGTGCACGCTCGGCGCTTGCTCGTACTGTAGGTAGAGAGGTTGAGCAAGAAACTCGCCTGCATCCACTACCTGACTTCCGTCAGTCACTAATCCCGTCTGTCGCCCTATTGCTTCTGCTACCACACGAGAATCCCCGGTAATAATAGTAATGTCTACGTTGAGTTTCTTAGCTTGTCGCAGTGTTTCTAGTGTTGAATCCTTCAGTGCATCTTCAAACGACACAAAGCCACCAAACTTCGGACCAGTTCCATCATCGTAACTCACTCCGAGCACACGATGCCCCGCTGTTTCTTCCTCATGTAGCCACGCACCCACTTGCTCACGTGCTACTATTCCCTGCTCAAAAAAATACTCTGGACTACCACGTCGTATGTGTATACGATGTCCGCCTCCATCTGCTACCACCGCACCATTGCTTCGCATATGCGGGTCAAAAGACTCTTCTTCAATAAGTGAATACCGTGCGACAACCTGTCGCTTTTCCTCATCAAATGCTTCGTTGATGGCCACATCAAAGGGTTCCGGTTTACGTTCCTCAAGGTCAAGAGCTGTGAGACGCGCATAGACGAGTGGGTGGTACGGTGCTTCGGGAATAAGGTACTCATTGCGATACTGAAGCTTGTTTTGCGTCAGGGTGCCTGTTTTGTCGGTGCACAAGAGATCAACTGCACCAAGGTCCTGTACTGAGGTGAGCCGTTTGACTATAACTCCATGAGAAGCGAGGCGTAGTGAGCTACGGGAGAGTGAGAAAGTCATCACAAGCGGAAGTGCTTCAGGGACCACGGAAACCGCAAGTGCAATAGAGAAAATAATGAGTGTTGGAAGACTAGCAAAGTCTTGATCTATTAAAAGGTTTGCCGCGACAACAACCACTAAAGTAATGAGCGTTGCTCGTAGAATAAACGTGCTGATATGGTCAATATTTTTAGTAAGTTCACTTTCTACAGGTACCACAGAAACCATTTCAGCGACTGAAGCAAGTCTTGTGTCGGTGCCGGTTGCAAACACCTCAGCAAATGCGGTACCACTTACAATATTGGTACCTTGAAGGGCAACATGAACATCATCACGCGAACCTCCCTCGACTGCTTCTTTTGCAACCGAAACACTTTCTCCAGTGAACGTTGTTTCGTCAACCATGAGTCCATTGGTCGAACGCACAACAACATCCGCTGGTACAATGTCTCCTGATTCAAGTTTGAGGATATCCCGAGGTACAAGTTCCTCTATGGATATCTCTTCTTCATGTCCATCTCGCACTACCGTAATGGTACGCACGAGGTATGCACGAAGCTTTTGTGTTGCAAGGTTTGATTTGTACTCTTGGTAAAAGCTCAAACTTGCACCCAGAAAGACGAAAAAGAGTATAAAAACCGCATCGACATACTCCCCCAGCAAAAAAGAAATAAACGCAGCAGCAAATAGTAAGTAGTTAAAGGAACCCTTAAACTGTCGTGCGAGAAGTAACAACAATTGGTTTTGTTTTTGGGGAAGCACATTTTTTCCATAGGTCTGTTGCTGCGCCTTCACTTCTTGTTCCGAAAGACCAGTATACATGGGTACATTCTATCACCTGTGTACTAGTACACACATCTATTTACCCTCAACAAAATAATTCTAGTACAAATACTAGAATTAGAGTGATAATTGAGTAAGTATCATTTTCTAGTGCGCGCACCAGGACTTGAACCTGGGACCATTCGTGTATAAGACGAACGCTCTACCAACTGAGCTATACGCGCATGAACCCATAGTTTACCTTAAGTTTTATTAAACTCAACTGATACTCCGTTTAGTTCTTGCAAATACGTAATCCCCATTATAACGTATTCATATAAATCTCTATTATGTACTAAAACAGTACATGTACCATGCCCATAGCCAGCATGATAACTTATATTACTATGTATTGAGTTTTTTATGTATGGTTTTTTAAAATTTTGTCCTTTTATTTGAAGTTCCTTACCCCACCATACTATTTCTTTATCAACATCCATGTCACTATACAATTGAAGCCGTATTCCTATTTTTGATTCAGGAACCTTCAACATTTTAAGCCATGTAAGAAAAAATCGAATCATGGAAGGGTCGGTGTTTGTTAGTGCAGTGGTATAACGTGCTCGCTTTGTACCTTCAGCCCAATACAAAAACATTCCTGCTATCAGCAATTCTCTGTTTGAAATCTTTCCAACATCTTTACGTATATTTTTAAGTAAACCTTCTTCTCGAGTAAGGCGTTTTTTAGCCATTGTCGCGCGATATTTTTCAATTCGAACTGGATTCTTATCGCGCAAAAAAACGAGTTCTTCTTTTGACAAAGGATAGTCGTGCAACCAACCACTTAGTGTACTTTTACTAATACCTATTTTTGCTTTTATCTCAGAATAACTTTTACCTTGCTTACGCAAAGCTAAAGCAACCTCTTTATCTTTTAACCTCGCCATATGTACATAAATTGAACCTGTATATACTAGTATACGTACACCACTTTAAACGTTCAATTTACTTATACACAACATAATATTTCCACAAGTAATACAAAACACTGGCATCTGCCAGTGTTTTGCTATTAAACTATTGCTTCCTTCTCCTCAACTTCTTTATGTTTCGGTTCAATACCATGGAGAATGAGAATTTTTTCAAAGTCATCACGTTCCAGTGTCTCAACTTCAACAAGTTTTTCTGCAATCGCATCAAGTACTTTTCGATGCGTCGTGAGCACTTCCTTGGCCTTGGCGTAGGCTTCCTTAATAATGAGCCCGACCTCTATATCAATATCATTTGCTACTTTTTCAGAAAACTCTTTTCCAGTTACCCCAGAACCAAAGATAGTCTGTCCTCCGTCTGACTCGAGTGCAAGTGGCCCAATCTTTTCACTCATACCCCACCTCGTCACCATGTTACGTGCAAGAGCAGTCAGTACTTGCAAGTCGTTCGATGCACCCGTTGTGAGGTCCCCAAACACCATCTCTTCAGCTACGTAGCCACCAAGCGTTTTTGCAATATCATCTTTGAATTGTCGCCTGCTTTGCATGCGCCTGTCTTCAAACGGCAAGGTAAAGGTGTATCCCGCGGCACGCCCACGACTGATGATGGAGATTTTGTGCACAGGGTCTGAAAACGGTAGTACCGAACCTACGAGTGCATGTCCTGCTTCGTGGTATGCAGTGATTCTCTTCTCACGTTTGTTGAGCACATGACTCTTACGTTCTGGGCCAAGCATTACTTTTTCTATAGATCGTATGAGGTCATACTGGGTAATCTTTTTCCTGTTTTCTCGTGCGGCTAATATCGCAGCTTCATTCATCAAATTTTGTAAATCAGCTCCTGAGAATCCAACCGTACGCTCTGCAATCGTAAGAATGTTGACATCCTCTCCGAGAGGCTTCTTACGAGAGTGCACATTGAGTATCGCCTCACGATCGTTACGGTCTGGCAAATCTATCGTTACCCGTCGGTCGAAGCGTCCTGGACGCAGAAGTGCAGGATCAAGCACATCTGGACGGTTGGTAGCAGCCATAATGATTATTTTTTCGTTTGGCTCAAATCCATCCATCTCTACAAGTATCTGGTTAAGGGTTTGCTCGCGCTCGTCGTTTCCCCCTCCTACTCCAGTACCTCGTACTCGTCCCACCGCATCTATTTCATCAATAAACATAATAGCGGGCGCTGCTTTCTTTGCCATTTTGAAGAGATCACGCACACGACTTGCACCCACGCCTACAAAGAGCTCCACAAACTCTGATCCAGAAATACTGAAGAACGGAACATTTGCCTCACCCGATACTGCACGTGCGAGAAGCGTTTTTCCAGTACCTGGTGCTCCCATTAGGAGAACGCCTTTAGGAATACGTGCACCAATTTCAATAAACTTCTTTGGATTTTTGAGAAAATCAATAATTTCCGTAAGTTCTTCTTTTGCTTCCTTGGCACCGGCAACATCTTTAAACGTAATCCGTTGCCCTTTATCAGCTGGGTCAATAACGCGAGCCTTACTCTGCCCAAAACTAAAAGCTTGCATCCCTGCTCCTTTTACTTGACGCATTAAGAACCAGAGAAGAATAAGTACGAAAACAAGCGGTAACAAGAAAGGCGCAAGCGTTACGAGCCAGAAACTGAAACCACTTTCGTCTACCACTTCTACTGCAACATTTCGCAACTGCTCACCCGATACGCCATAGTTTGCAAGTGAATCAGAGAGTGCGGTGCCCCGTTCTTTTTTTGCCTTTTTTTCGACCGCTTCAGCGCCCTCAGTTTCTGATTTGTAAACTATCGTCAACGTATCGCCTTCTACTTCTATACTCTGTACCTTATTTTCAGTAATATCAATTGCAACCTGTGAAAGTGGTATTTCTTCCGCTTTTTGGCCCTTCTCCGCAAAATATGAAAAAACACTAGTGAGTGCAAACAGTATTAAAAACGTTATGAGTAAATTCATCCAAAACTGTCGTGTCGGCTCAAACTTTTGACCGGGACCGTTTTGATTTTCCTGTTTGTTTTTTGGGGGTTGTTGTTGAGATTCGTTCATGAACTCGAAGTATAGCGCAAAATAACGGCACTGTCATTGTCCTCTCATGTTGAAAATTATAATAATAATAGGACCTACGCAAACGACGCACTACAAGAGCATTACGATTTTTATAGTCGCTTTGCTCCTTAAAAATCTGTCTCATTTCATCGTTGCCCGCCCCGTACTGAAGCTTCGCTCTAGTACAGGGCCCGTCACAAAATGTCTCTCGTAATATTGTTCATACAACTCGTTCCACTTTGCTAGGGCGCCTCCTCCTTCGCTTTTCTGGGAGCTATGGCGGACACGTCGAACTACATCCGTTTGCGTAGGTCCTATGATATACAGAATGCTTGACCTTATTCAAAATAATGGCAGAAAGGCTAGATACGTGCTATAGTCAATCGCACACAATATGTTTAACGAACGTAAGGAAGATCCTAATAAAATACACATTAACCACGAAATACGGGCGCTTGAACTGCGTGTCATGGGACCTGACGGTGAAAACTTTGGTATACTCTCAAAACGTGACGCAATAGCAAAGGCGGAAGAACTCGGATTGGATCTTATCGAAGTCTCTGCAAAAGCGATACCACCTGTTGCAAAGATTACAGATTATGGTAAATTCACGTACGAACTAAAGAAAAAGCAGCGTGAAATTAAGGTTCATTCTCACGTTACAGAGACAAAAGTTGCTCAAGTAAAGATAGGCACTGGAGAACGAGATAAGGAGCTCAAAGCAGAACGGATACAGAAATGGCTTCTTGACGGGCACAGAGTAAAGGTAGATTTGTTCCTCTGGGGTCGCTATAAGTACATGGAGCAATCTTTCCTAAATGAACGTCTTCAACGATTTCTTGACTTGGTACTAGTTCCCTATAAAGTGGCAGAGTCAGTCAAAAAAAGTCCAAAAGGTCTTAGTTGTACACTTGAGCGTGATAAAAGCAAGCCAGCTCCAACAATAGAAGAGCTACAAGCTTTGAAAGAGAAAAGAGTCGTTGATGTGAAAAAGGAAAAGAGCGACAAGAAAAAGAAACAAGAAGATTCTATAAATACTATTTAAACAAATATGGCCAACAAATCCTACACAAAACGAGTTCGAGTAAGTCCTACTGGCAAACTTTTGGTACGCAAACCAGGAGGTAACCACTTTAATGCCAACGAGCGTCGTCAAAAACAGCTAGATAGAAAGCGTACCGGGAACACCCTTCCTCTCGATTCCAAGAAGATGGGACGTCATCTTAAGGGATAAATAATCATCACGGGACTCAAGTCCTACATTAGCAACTTTCAACAACTACTATGTCACGAGTAAAAAGAGGCACAACTAAGCTCAAACACAGAAAAAACATCCTTGAGAAAACCAAGGGTATGCGTGGAAATATTCGCAAGAAGGAGCGTCAAGCAAATGAAGTCTTGGCTCATGCTGGCAATCATGCGTTTCAACATCGTAAAAAGAAGAAAGGGGATTTCCGAGCACTCTGGACGGTGCGCATCAATGCAGCACTTCGAGCAGAGGGATACACATACAGCAAATTCATGGCTACCATGAAGAGTAAAGACATTGCACTTAATCGAAAAATGCTTGCAGAAATAGCAAAAGACGACATCGAAAGCTTTAAAAGAATTTTGCAAACAGTCACCAAGTAAACTTAATTGTAAACAAAAAACCGCCACTGGCGGTTTTTTGTTTACAATTAAGTTTACTCTGCCTGCACCTCTACTTGTTTTTCAAAAACAAATTGCTGTAAGATGAGGAACCCAACACCTGCCCCCGTGATATCCATAACCAAATCAAGTATAGTATCTCCGATATAACCGAATGGTAATCCTGCGTCCGTCAATATCCAAACGATATACTCATATAGTTCCCACACAAGACCCACAAGAAGACCTCCAAGAAGTGCTACGAAGACTGTGCTCCTGTCAGGCATATA